>JAIRMN010000045.1 GCA_031258715.1 Zoogloeaceae bacterium | reverse complement strand
CGCCAAAAGCTTCCATTGCGCTTCCGTCAGATCACTTGGGTACATCGCCTCCTCCAGTTCATTTGTCATGACCGCCTCAAGCAGTTTCTATACCAAATTTTTAAAACAGCTTCTTAGAGGCGCTCACCATCCAAGCCACCGGCTTTGCCGGTGGTATTTGACTTTTCTGCCCCCTGTCTTCTGATTCCTGGTCACGGATTCCCGACTTTCCAGGGGATGATGATGAAGAACTTGAGATCGCGTTCGTCCTGGAACAGGTTTTTGTAGCCTGTCCAACTGAGTTGGTCGGTCTTGTTGTTGTAATGCGTATAGTGCAGGCTGATGCGGATGTTCTTCAGGGTGCCGGAAAAAGGGCGCCAGGCGAGATCGAATGACCAGGCGGCCTCCTTCAGGGGTTGCTGGACGCCATGCGCCTTACCGCCCCAGCCGCGCGCGGCGGAGAGGGTCACGGTTACAGGCTGGCCTACGAGATCGTCCAGCGAACGGGAAAGACTGATGAAGACCGCGCTTTCACGGTTGTGATTCCAGTCGGAACGGTTGTCCCACCAGGGTTCGTAAGCGCCATTCGCGCCGCCATATCGTCCGGTCAGTCGATAGACGAAATAACCCAGGTGCGTATCCCGCGTGCTGGGCGCGCGCGTGTGCAGGAATTCGCCTTTCAGGACATAGCGTGAAAATTCGCGCGAAAGGGCCAGATAGTGCTGGAACGCCCAGCGTCCCGCGTAGTGATTGTTGGATTGCTCGCGGATGGTCGCGTCATCGTCGCGGTCGCCCATGACATAAAGTTGGTACGTCAGGTAGAGCGAAGCGGCGGGCGCTTCTTCCCGGTATTTGAGTTTCAGGTGCGCGCCGCGCAAAAACCCCGGCGCCTCCCCATAGGCGACTTCCGCCGAAGCGCCTGGCATAAAGGCGTAACGCGCGCCGAATGACCAGAGATGATCGATTTTGGACTGCGCGGCGGCGTCCTCACGAAAGGCGTAGGTCTTACGGTACCACGGCGCTTTGTATCGGGTCACATATGCGCCCGCCAGCGAGAGCGCGCCCTGATCGACGCCGCCTTCCGCGCCAAGATAAGTTCCGGGCATCAACGACCAGTTTACGCCCAGGACGCCAGGGCCGGAAGGCTGGAAATAACCCAGCTTGCCCCACCAGAGGCTATCCTCGCGTCTTTGGCGCAGCTTCAAATGGGCGCGATAAAGCGACGCGCCGCCCTGTGCGTCTTTTTTTGACCAATCCGCCGACCACGGATCCGACCACGGGAAAAAACTGATTTCGTGATCGGGACTGCCGCTGTTATGCAGATCGAGCGTTGCGAAAGCGCCCAGATCGAAGCCCGCCGTGTCGCCCAGAAAAGGAGAAGCGATCTCGATATTGCCTTGCAGCGTCCGGTGATGCAGATTGCGCTCGAAGCGTTGCGTATCGACCCGGTAACGCTCGCGGTTGCGCTGAAAGTAAATCAGACTGCCGGAAACCTCCGTGGCTTCGAGCGCGGAAAGCGACCACGCGCTTTTTCCCGTCTCGCCCCATGCGCCCTGCGCCACGCCAAAAAGCAGGAGCGCCGACAGCAAAAAGCGACGCGCGTTCATTGCGTCTCCGCCCCTTGCGGCGCGGCGTTCATTTTCAGGGCATAGGCCAGCATCTTCTCGCCGGAGAGCGGTGGACTATAAAAGTAACCCTGGAAGATGTGGCAGCCCAGCTTGCGCAAAACGTCGATCTGTTCCTGGTTCTCGACGAACTCGACGACGATTTTCACGTCCAGCGCGCGACACAGCTCCACGATGGTGCTGATGATCTCCACGCAGGTCTTGCTGGAAGCGACATCCTTGCTCAAGGCTTTGTCGATTTTCAGTGTATTGACCGGAAAATATTTCAGATACACCAGCGAACTGTGTCCCATGCCGAAATCGTCAATGGAAATGACGACGCCCAAGTCATGAATCTGGTTCAGTATCCGGTTGTGCGGCGCTTCCGGATCAAGGGCGATGGATTCGGTCACCTCGACGCCGAGCATGTTCCGTTGCAGCTTGTGTTTTTCCAGACAGCGCATCACCTTGTCCGGCAGGGCGGCGTCATCCAGTTGCCGGATGGAGACATTGACCGAAGTCTTGAAGTTGTCCTCCAGTCCATGCGACTGCCATCGCGCTCGTTCGGCGCAGGCTTCGTTCAGCACCCACAAACCCAGCGGCTTCATGAAATCGCCGTCTTCGGAAATGGCGACCATGATGGGCGCGGGAATCGGGCCGTATTCAGGATGCCGCCAGCGCACCAGCGCTTCAGCGCCGATGACTTTGCCGGAGCGGTGATCGACCTGGGGCTGGTATTCGAGATAGAGTCCCTCGCCCTGCTTCATGGCGCGTTCCAGATCGCCCGCCAGCACTCGCGCCAAGGTGCCGACTTCGTCGTTGCGATCCAGGCATTTTTTCCCGGAAGGACCAACGATGTTGCTGCAGGCAATGTCCATGAGGGCGGTCATGGCTCTCTTTTGCCGCTCCATGCGGATGCGGTCGAAAATCCTGACGAAGGGAATATAGATCAGCGCCCCCAGCGCCAGGTTGAAACATTGCAGCAAGGCGCCCGCCAAGGCGCCGCCCGTGGCGAAATAACCGCTCAGCAAGGGCGGCGTCGTCCAGACGACAGGAACCGTCGCGCCTGGCGCGAGACCATAATGAACCGCGACGAAACTGGTGAGCATCAACGCCAGCGGCGCCAGGATGAAAGGCAGGAAAAAAATGGGATTGAGAATGACCGGCAAACCAAAGAGCAACACTTCATTGATGTTGAAAAGCCCCGGTGCCAGGGAGATTTTCGCCAGACGGCGACTGCCGTCCCTGCGCCGGGTAATCAAGAGCGCGGCCAGGAGACAAATCGAAGAACCGGAACCACCCATGAAGACGAAGGTGTCGAGAAAGAGCTTGGTGACGACATGCGGCGGCGGCAATCCCAGCGCCTGCGCCGCGACATTGCTGTCCGAGGCGGCCTGGAAAATGCCTTGGGTCATCGGATCCAGCGCATTGGCGCCGTGAATCCCGAAAAACCAGAAAACATGGATGATGAAAACATAGGCGACGCCCGTATCGAGCGTGCTCTGGAAAAACCGAAACGGATACAGGATCAGATCATGGACGCACTGATGCGCCGACAGGCCGGTCAACGCGCCAAAGGCAAAGGCGAACACGGCAAAGAGAAATACCGTGATGATGCCCGGCAACAAACAGGCAAAGGCTTGCAGAATGGCCGCTTCCATCCCTTCGGCATAGAACAGCATTTGCAGCCGTTTTACACGCGCAAGATACAGGAAAAGGCGCGTCGAGACGATGGCGACGATCATGCTGACGAACAGTCCCTGCGCGCCCAGTTGCTCCGCGAGGCTTCTATCGGTATCCGTGGAGATGACGACCATCAGCGAGGCCAGCGCCACCAGCGACGCAATGAGCGGACTGACCGGGTTCGCCAGATAACGCTGGTTATAGAGCGTCGTGAGGTGATAACTGATGCCGACGAGCATCGGCAATGAGAGGATGCCAAAGGTGCCCTGCCAGACCAAGCCGCAGATTTTCGACCAGTCCGGCCCGAAAAGGCGCGCCATGTTGATCTGGTAAGCGGGGAAGGGCAGGTTGTTGAGCAGGACGGCAAGCGCGCCCGCGACAACCAGGGGCAGGCAGAGCAAAAAACCGTTGCGGATGGCCAGCATGACCGGACTGAACGCCCAAGCGGGAGCGGCCAGCATATAGACGCGGTCAAGCAGGCGCTGGCCGAATGGCGTCATGCGCGGAATTCCTTTGTTGCTATCTCGTTACGAACAAGGCGCGAAACCTTGCCGTCACGCAAGATCTTGAACACCTGTCACCTGGGGTTGCAAGTATGCGCCGCAATGTCTTTGCGTCAAGAAAAAACCGTTGGTCACGGAAGGCGCCGGAAACCCGCGCGTTTTTTCTCCCGAAAGTGGCCGAAGGACGGACGATGAAGCGGTTCACTCGGAGAAAGGTAGCCCGGCCGGCACTCATTGAAGCATGTCCGGCTCCAAACCGGGATCAGGATAACTTGCCTTTCCTGCCTTTGGCGTTCCGTTCCTTGACACGCTTCATTTTCTCCCGGAAACGCAACAACTCGGTTTTGCGCTTTTCCGCTTCCCGCGTCCTTTTTTCAGATTCGGATGCATCCGGCGCTTCCGGCGCCGGCGTTTCTTCTCCCTCCAGCGCCTCCGCTACGACGAGGACTCCCGGCGCTTCCATTTCGGTTGTTTCCGTATCCAGCACCGGCGCTTCTTCCTCTTGCGTTTCCGCTACGGCAAGGACTTCCGGCGCTTCCGTTGTGGGCGTCTCCGGCGCTGGTGCTTCTTCCTCCAGCGCCTCCGTCACGGCAAGGGTTGCCGAGGCTTCCGTCGCAGGCGTCTCCACCTCCGGCGCTTCCGGCTTTGGCGCTTCTTCCTCTTGTATTTCCGCTATGGGTGTTTCTGGTTCTTCGGGCGCTTTCGGCGCTTTTTTTACGCGCACGGGCATTTCTATGATGATGGGTTTTTCAAGCAGCGTCTGCATGTCCAGTTCCATGACAAAGGGCGTCTCCGTTCCGGATGCCTGGCGCGCCGCTTCCAGCGCCGCGCGAATGTCCATCAGCACCTGTGGGCGCTGTCTGTCCCATGCCCGGCTGGAAACGCGCATGAATTTCCAGCCCCGGCAGGCAAGCGCGAAGGGGACATGCACATGCCGTTCGAATCCATCGTCTGCGGCCAGTGTTTCGTCGAACAGCAGCCCCAGGAGGTAACGGTCAGGCTGGGCGTCGTCCACAATGGCCAGCGGGACGCGAAAACCGGAAACGCCAACATCCCGTTCGCAGGATATGCCCAAATCTTCCAGCGCCAGCGCAACCTGGACATCGAGCGGCAACCAGGCGGCGGGACGCCCACCCGCCTCCGGGCGTGGAAGGGATATGTCGGCGGCATTGCCCGCGATATTCAGGATTCGTGCCGCCTGATCGCGCCGGCCTTCGGAAAGTTTTTGCGCGAAACAGAGGAATTCCTTGAATAACCGGGGGCCTTCGGATTTGCCGCGCGCGACCGAAAGCAGATGCGGATCGAATGAGGCAACAATGAAGGTTTCCCTTCGAGCGCGCGTTATGGCGACATTCAGGCGGCGTTCGCCGCCTTGCTGCCCCAGCGAACCGAAGTAGGCGGGAACGTGCGTCTTCTTCTGGCCGTTGCGCAGGACGCGCTCGACCGGCGCGTACCCGGTCGAAAACACGATGAGATCGCGCTCGTCGCCCTGCACGTTTTCCAGGCTCTTCACAAAAGGCCGCGCGTCCAGCGGCAGGGACATGGCTTGCCGCCAGCATCCGGCAAATGACGGGTCGGCCTCGATACGGCGGTCGATTTCATCGAGAATGGCGCGTCGCTGCACCGGATTGAAGGTGATGACGCCCAGCGACGGCTTGCCGGGACACTGGAGCAACTGCGCCAGCAAATTGACGACAACATAGGATTCGGGAATGTTCGCGCCCGCTTCACAACGGCCATCCGGGACGCCGATCCAGCGAAACGCTGTCTTGGGGCGCATCGCGGGGGGAATGGTCTTCAGGCTTCCATCATAAATGGCATGGTTGGAAAAGGTGAACAGATCTTCGTTCCGGCAACGGTACTGCCAGGAAAGCGCCATGCGTGGGACGCGATGGGAGGCCAGCGTCAACAGGGATTCGGCATCGAAGATTTCACGCGCGGCAGATAAATCCTCCTCGCCCTGCGCGTTTGCCTCCTCGCTTTCCGATGTCGTCATCGTAAAGGCGTTGCTCGGCGGCATTTGCCGTTCGTCCCCGGCGATGACCAGGCGGCGGGCGCGCATCAGCGCCGGAAGGCTGTCTTCGACGGCGCATTGCGAGGCTTCGTCGACAATGACGAGATCGAAAACCGGCGCGCGCGGAAAAAGCGACGGCACGGCGTCCGGCGAGAGCAGCCAGATCGGCAGCGCGTCCATGAGTCCCTTGTCCCAGAACCGGCGCGTGAATCCCCGCAGCGGCAACGGGCAGCGTTGTTTCCGGGTCTCGCTCAGGATGACGGCGCGCGCGAGCTGTTCGGTGGTGCGGCGCACGCCTTTTTCGGCGGGCGGCGTCCGCAGAAAGGGCGCTTGATCCTGGCGCGCGATAATACGCGCCAGGGCAAAACGGCGTTCTTCCGCGTACAACCCGGCCAGTTTTTCATCGACGCTGCCGCTCTCTTCATCCAGCGCGGAAAGATCGGTGAATTTTTCAAAGGCGGCCAGCGCGGATTTCGACCAGGTTTTGCGTACGCCATCCGCCCAGGCTTCCGGCGTGTCGAATGCCGCGCCGTCGGCCAATGGCGCGAGGAAAATCCGCGCCTGCGGCGCAATGGTCTCCGCCTTCGCCAGACGGCGATCCGTGCCGATCAGGTGCACGACATCGCGCCGCCAGGCGGCGATCAGGTCGCTCAATATCTGCGTCGTGGGCAGCCTGGGCAGCCAGGGGAGCGCCGCGTGGATGGGATCGATGGCCGTTGCCAGCTTGCTCATCGAGGAAACGGCGTTGACCAGCGGCTCCACCCGCTGGCTCCAGGCTTCGAGGGCGTCAATGTCCCAGCCGTCCGGGAAGGCGTTGAGCGAGCGCAGGGCGCTTTCCTCTTTCTTCAGGGTTTCGAACACCGTATGCAGCGCCTGGGCGCTGTGATGACATTCGATCCAGTAATCGGCCTTTTCATCCCATCCGGCAATGATCTCAGCGCTGGGCGTCCCGCGCCAGAATCCCATGATCTCCAGATCGTCGCGGTGGCGGATCAGGGTAAGCGCCGGATCGATGAACATCGTCACCGCCCGAATCCAGGCGCGCGCTTCGCCCAAGTCGTTGGGCATGTCGGCGCGTTGGGGATTCAGCCAGTGCATCATGTTGATCAATCCTTGCCAGCACCGGGCCGCCGCCGCCTTGTCATCCAGATGATCGAGGAAAGCGGCGTCAATGGCGGTGCTGGCCTTTTCCGGCCAATGCAGGGCAAGCCAGGCGCGCACCGTCTTTTGAGCCTGCCAGCAGGCCGGACTCAAAAAGCGCAGGGCGCTGCCCGCATTGAGGCGCAACTGCTTCAACGCCTGCAACACCGCCTGGTCGGGAAGAAACTCGAAAGGCTTCGGAAAGGCGTCCATAATGGCGTCATGCTTGTGCCAGAGGCGGATCAGCTTCTTCAGCGATTCTTCGCCTTCCGGCTGGACAGTAAGCTTCACCATCAATTCCGCGAACCAGTGATTGCCCAGCGCGTTTTCCTGGCGCCGGGAACGGGTATCCGCCAGAGCGCGCCACACCGGCTGGGTACGCTCGATCAGTTCCAGGCGCGCGTCCTCATTGAGCAGGGCGGTCAGCGTCGCCTTTCCCGCCGCGCTCTCCTGCTGTTTTCGAAAGTGGAAAGCGGCCAGCAACCCGTTCCTGGCCGACTTCAGGGTCGCGTATCCCGACTTGTCCGCGGAGAGTCCGGCGGCGACCAGCGCGTCTTCCAGCACCTTGGCGGCATTGCGGGCGGTAATGAGATACTTCAGGAAAGCGTTGGCCTTGTCATTGTCGAAATGGGCAAAACTGACGCGGGTGGCGGAAGGCATGGCGGCAGGCGCGCGCCAGATGCTGCCGTTGCGCCAGATGTCCGCCTGGGAAAAAATGCTGGCAATTTGCGTCGCCAGCGCATCCATGCGCGCGGGCGTCAGGGCGTAGAGACGCTCATCCAGGCAGGGCGGAGGGACGGACAAGCCCGCGGCATAGGTATGCAGTGCGCCCAGCGTCATGGGCGAAGCGTCCTGTCCGTGTTCCGGCAGGGTCATGCGGGTCTGAGCGGCGCGCTGGTTCAGGCGCTGCATCAGGCGGTTGATTTCATCCGTCGCTGTGTTCCTGGGCAGGACTATCGCGTTGGGCGCGGCGCTTTCCAGCCGCGTGGCAATTTGCTGGTAGATCGCGTGGCGATCCGCGCGCGCGTCATGGACGACCGCGAGCAAATGCCGAAGCCCCGCTTCTTCGAGCCGTTGCGCCACACCGTCCAGGGTCGCGCGTTTATCACAGAGCACCACCACCTTCTCGCCACGCGCCAGCGCGTCCGCGACCAGATTGGCAATGACCTGGCGCTTGCCGGTTCCGGGCGGCCCTTCCACTACCAGCGCCGGCACGACGCGCGTCATCTCCAGCACGGCGCGTTGCGCGGGGTCGACGGGAAGTATCGGAAACACCGGCATTCCCATCGGCACGTTGTTTCCCGACGGCATGTCGGTGAAGGAAAGCGCCACGCGCAAATCCTGCGGCAACAGTTCCCAGACGCCCGCCAACAGGTTCTCCGGCGGCATCCCATTATCCAGCGCCTCCAGCAATTCATCATAATCCTGCAAAAGATAGGTATCGGATTGCGAAAACAACCCCAGCACGGCGCATTCCTCGATTTCCAGACGCTCTTCCTGCAAATCGGAAAGGGCTTCGCGCCGATCGGCAAGCGGCAGCAGAGTCCCGTCGCCCGCCGCCGCTTCCAGATCCGTGAGGGCGAGTTCGCCCAGGAGGGCATCCACTCCGGCGGCGGCCAGTTCGTCGGCCTTTTCCGCCAGATCATCGGGATAAAGACGCCCCTTGCGCTGGAAAATCAGGCGCAACAGGGATTGATTGGCCATCGGCGCGCTGTTGGCGGGAAGGGTCAGGCTTGTGACGCCGGTTTCAAAATTACACTCGATTTCGATCGGATAAAGGATCAACGGTGCGCGCAACGCGTATCCGCCCACCCGTCCGGTGATAAAGGGATAACCCAGATAAAGGTTGCTGACGCCGGTTTCCTCGCGCTGCGACTGGTGCTCGCGCGTCAGTTGCGTGAGCGATTTCGCCAGCCGGTTGGCGTCTTCATCCGTCTCGGCTTCCGCCACGGTGAAAAGGGGCGCGGGCTTGCCGTCGCGCAAGCGCGCCAGCGTATCCTGGGCAAGGCCGTCGGAGAGGTTTTCCAGTTCGCTCAGATCAATGGCGCGACCGGGACGGCAGACGTGCAAACAAAGGGCGGGGTTGCGCGTTTCGCCAAAAGCCAGCCGCTCGCGCAGGCGCGTCAGGGCCTGGCGCAGGCGCAGGCTGTTAGGGCCGCTGCCCGCAGGCGGCGCCTTCGGCAGTTCGATGGCGGGAATCGCCTTGCCCGGCAAGGGAACGATTCGGTGCAGGACATCCAGGCGTCGATCTGGCGGGGGTTCGATGGCAAGGTCATTGGCCTTGAGGATATTGTTCAGGCGTTCGATGGATTCAGGCGTGGCCTCGCGCATGCCTAGCATTTGCAGGAGGCGGCGCAGACTGCTCATGCCGCCGCCGCGCCGCAGCGCCTCCTGCAAGTAGACGTTCAGCGCGTCGTCCGCTTGCGCCTTGCGTGGAGGCATGGGGATGGGGCGTCCCGGTCGCGCCAGAATCTCTTCCAGCTTGAGATCGAAGCGGGCGAGAAAGGGCGGCAGGAGTTCGGAAAAGAGTTTGCGACACCCCAGCGCGTCGCCAGCGGCGACGAGGATTTCGGCATTGCCAACGCTGCATTCGCCATCGAGCGTCAAGGTGTGCGCGACGAGAGAAAAGATCGAACGCTGCGCCCGCGCGCCCTCCGCGAGGACGAGCGGCGCGAGGCGCTGGAATTCGGCCAGCGCCGCCGTTGGCGTGAGATAATGCCGCCAGTTCGGCACGAGCGGCGAAAAGACGCGCTCAATGACCGGTATTTTCGCGTCCTGCAATCCGCCGTCGGCAGCGTCACCCGCCAGGACACAGACCGCCAGCGCGGCGGCCTGCGCCACGCCGGGCGGATCTTCCAGCCGGGTGGGGACGCCGAGGCTGGCGCCGAATTTGCCCAACGCCTGCATCAGGCCGGCATCCAGTTCCGCGAGCCTGCGCGAACCGGGGCCGCGCCCGCTCAATTGCTGGTAGACGTCCGTCTCCGAAAAGAGCCACAAGGCCCAGGTCCTGAGACTGTGTTCCGGAGAGGTATTGCCAAGGTCGGTCGTCACCAGCGCCGTCTCCATCAACGCCTTGCCTTGGGCGAGATAAAGCGCGATATCCTCAGGGGCGAGAGCGTCGCTCGCCAGTCCGGTGAGGGTTGCCAATTCCAGGCGCAGGACGGCCTCCAGGCCGGAACAGGCGATGAGGCCAAGACGGTCGGCGGTGATTTCCTGCGCCATGACGAGTTGCCGCGCGGCCACGAGACGCGCTTCCGGCGCTTCATTCGTCTCCAGTATCCGCGCGGCGGCCAGCGAGGAAATGCGCCAGGGATTGCTGGCGCCATGGGCGAGGGTGTGGGCGATTCCGCGTCCCAGGAGCGCCGCTAGCGCGTCGTCGTCCAACAGGGCTGGCAGGTGTCCGCGCATTTCCAGGAGGACCGGCGCGACAGGGAAGTGGACGAGCGCGTTTTCCGCGCCCGCGGCCTGATAAAGCTCGACAGGCGCGGCTATGCCAAAATGTTTGAAGAGCGCGCGCGCCACCCGGTAGGAATTGGGCGCCGCGCGTTCCGTGAGCGGCAGGCGATCGACCATCAGCGAGCGGCGTATACGTGTTGAATCCGTGGAAACTTTCGTTGCCAAAGCCTCGACCCCAGGCATTTTTCGCAATACTTCCGCATAGCCGGACTCGCCGCGAAACCGGATGGATTCAATATCGAATTGCATCGGATGCCCCCCTCTTGTCTGGTTCAACTGTTTGACGGACGCCACAGATTTGGATGAACGCATATGATCAGCAATTATGCCGTAAATGCCCGTTTTCGCCAAACTGTAACGTCAGGGATCAGAAGACAGCAACTGTGTTCAAAAGCAAGGTTTTTTGTCAAGGGTGAGCGAAATTTTCCTGCCAGGGCTGTCCTGATTTGCAGATGGCGTTCAAGATGGAAAGGAGCTTGTGCCTGCAGGCGACCATGGCGGCCTTTTTGGGTTTGCCTTTGTCGAGCAGGCGTAGATAGAAGGCTTTGAGCACGCTGT
>JAIRMN010000225.1 GCA_031258715.1 Zoogloeaceae bacterium | reverse complement strand
CGCGGTTCTGGAATACCGGGACACTTCCCGATTCAACTACGGCGCGGCGGCGGCGGGCGCTTCGCTTGTGGAAATCACGGAATCGCAATACATCGCGGCGATTCCGGGCGAGGCGGCGCGGCGGGCGGCGGAATCTGAAGCGGCGGCGAAGGCGCGGCTTTTGGAAATCGACATGCAAAGCATCAGGTCACTGCGGGAAATCGCGGCGGCGGGCGGCGATTCAAGGCTTGCCGCGCTGGAATCGAAGGCGTCGTCGGTTCGCGTCACACTGAAGGCGGTGAAGGGCGGCGGCGCGACGGGCGGCATCAGCATCGAGGAGGGCGTCAAATGAGCGCGGCGGCTATCGCGGCGGCGGTCGTGCTGGTGGGCGCGGCGGCGGCCTATTACGTGAGGACGAGGGATGAAAACGGCATCGGGCTGGCGCTGGGCGGTTTCGTGGATGGCTTCGCGGACGGGGCGCAGGCTATCGGGGATTATGTTGTGGCTGCGGCGGGCGTTCTGACGCCGGGGCGGGCGGCGGGCGTGACGGCGGCGGACATGCAAAACAAGAACGTTCAAGCCTTCCTGCGCGTCATCCGGCGCGGGGAGGGCACGGCGGACGAGGGCGGGTATTCAAGGCTTTTCGGCGGCGGCACGTTTTCGAGTTATGCCGACCATCCGCGCGTAAAAGTCACCAAGAACGGCTACACGAGCACGGCGGCGGGCGCGTATCAGTTCCTGTCAAGGACATGGGATGAGGTGCGGGCAATCATGGGCTTGGCGGATTTTTCGCCCGCCTCTCAGGATTGGGCGGCGGTCGGGCGCATCGCGGCGCGGGGGGCGCTGGAAGACGTGAAGGCCGGGCGGTTTGAGGCGGCAATCCGTAAGACATGCCTTGAATGGGCAAGCCTGCCCGGTTCGCCATACGGACAGCCGACCATCACCCTGAAGACGGCGACATCGGTATTTTTGAGCAATGGAGGGAAATTGGCATGAGATTGACGAAGGACAACCTGTTGATTCTGGGCGCGGCGGCGGCGGCGGGGCTGCTGGTCTGGTTCGCGTGGAAAGGGAAGGGAAACGGCGTTCCGGGAATTGGCGTTTTTGGCGTGGATTGGCATTACGGGCCCAATTTCGAGATTGTGAAGGGCGGGTATGTCTCCAATGACAACATCGGGGACGCCGATTTTTGGGCAAGTCTGGGACTGTGAGGCCGGACGGATGCTATCCGATAAGCAATTCACGGCGCTGGGCATCGTGGCGATAGGCGCGGCGGCGGCGCTTTACGTGTCGGTCAGGAAGCCGGGGCAATCCCTTGCGTCCAGCGTGGGCGGCGCGGTCGTGGGCGGCGTGTCGGACGTGGTGTCGGGCGCGTTCGAGGCGGCGAAGGATACGGCGCTGGGGCAGGGCGTGACGGACATTGTGAATCATCATGAGGCGATGAGCCTATGGGATTCATTCTATTGGGGAAGCCTATCGGCTGACGACACATGGGATGGAGAGGAAAGAAGCGGCTTCAACGCCTATCTGAACGCGATGACGTTAGGAACATGGGGCGCGGGCTGGTTTGGTTTGTTTGATTAACGAAAGGAGTAAGACAAATGGAAGCGATTTTGCAACGATTGAGGGAACCGAGCACGTGGGCGGGCTTGTCCGTACTGGGCGCGGTGTTTGGCGCGGCTCCGGGTCTGGTTGATGCAATTGGCCAGGCCGTGGCGGGCATCGCGGCGACACTGGCCATCATCCTGTCTGAACGCAAGAAAAGCGAGTAAGGCGGCATGGACTGGATTTTTCAGGCGTTATCCACTGTGCTGGGCGCGGGCGTGGCTTATGGCGCTGTCCGCTCGGATATTCGGCATCTGCATGAGAAAGTGGAGCAGCTTCGAGAAGACACAAGGGAGAACATTGTCAGGGCACATGCCCGCATGGATGACGTGATAAAAACGGTCAACATCATCAACCTAAAAGGGAGGGCATAATCATGGCAAAGAAAAGCAAGCGTTTGCCGCCAAGAGCCAAAAACGGGCGATTCAAGCGGCGCTAGGGTGTGGTTTGCATGGGCGGCGCGTCTGACGCGCCTTGAAGGCCGGGGGCTTCCCCGGCCTTTTTTTCGGGCGCGTCAAAGCTGCATTTTTTCTCAAGCGCGATGATGGCGGCTTCGCGCTTGCCGCGAACGGCGGAAAGCTGCTTGGCTTCTATCCCATCGCCTTGCCCTATCTTCAGAAAGCGGCGATGGATGGAAGAGCGGAAAACGCGCCGGGTCTGTTGCATTGAAAGCTCTGTTTCATGTTCGGTAAGCGAGTTTATTTCTTCTGAAATTTCCGCACATGTCATGTGCGAGTAAATGAGCGGGGAAGTTGCGAGGGGCTTAATCTGGTCTGCGGGCGTTGCGGTGTCTGGGCGGCGCTCCTCTGTAGTTGCGCATCCGGGGAGAATGAGCGCGGCGGAAAGCAGGATGACGGCGGGCATGGTGCGCATGGCGGTTACTCCGTGGTGTTTGGAGCGGGGATTCTACAAGAAAAACCCGGCCTAGGCCGGGTTCGATGGGGGGCGCCGGTCAAACGGCGGGCGGCGCGAACGCCTTGATGTTGTTTTCCCGGTGAATCTCGAGCGCCAATTCAGTGAAGGCTTCCGCCATGTATTGGATACAGTCGAATAGCTCATGGTTTGGATTTTGAACAAGGCAATGATACGCAGATTGCAAGTCGTTCGTGAAAGACCGCTCGATTTCGTGAAGGGTTTGGTTGTCCATGTCTTTACTCCTTATCAAGGGAAACCGCGCAAGCCGCGCGGCGGGCGGGGGCTGATAACCCGGTAAAGACGGGCAGGATAATTTCCGGTTTCCCGGTCTTGTATTCTCCGCACCCCCGCCCATTGATGGACGTAAAAATACCGCAGACTGACGGGCGCGGTATCCGCATTACAGGTTTATCAGGCCTTGCGGCGCATTTTCCGCGCCTTTTCCAGAATGTCAAGCTTTCGTGAAGGGTTTGATTGTCCATGAGAGTGCTCCTCTTTAAGGGATGACCACGCAAGCCGCATGGCGGGCGGGAGCTAAAGACCGGCACTAGACGGCGGAGTTATTCCCGGTTTCCCGGTGTTGTATTCCTCGCACTCCCGCCCATTGGACGAAAAAATACCGCGAATCTACGGGCGCGGATTCCGCTAGCACTCGGTTCTTTAGACCTTGCGGCGCATTTTCCGCGCTTTTCAAAGAATGTCAAGCCACCGCGCAAGCTCGCCGCCTGCGGCTTCGCGGCGTATCAAATCGCGGTAATAGTCGGCGGCGGCGCGGGTTTTCGCGTGTTCGCGCGACAACATGGAAAGTTTCGCGCGCACGTCGGCGGCCTGCTGGATGTCGATCCAGACGGCGCGTAATTCGCCGATGGGAATCGGGTATTTAATTCCGGGAAGGTGCATGGATTCAGGGTTTGCGCGGATTTCGCCGTATTTTTCGCCGAAAATTTCCGCAAGGTTTCCGCCCATGCGGGCGCGGGCAAGGCGAAGCGCGGAAAGGGGGATGCGCGTTTTGCCGGTGCGCCATGAATCAAGGGTTCTGGGGCTGATTCCGAAAAATCCGCAAGCGGCGGCGCGGGTCATATCGCTATGCAATATGAGATTCTCCAGTTCCTCGCCTTCCGTTTTCGTATCGGAACGCTCGAAACCGGGCGATTTTTCGCGGGGTTTTCTATGATTTTTTTTCATCGGTTTTTGAATCTTGATAATCTCACGCTATCGCGCAAGCGTTTATCATGAATGCCGAAAACCGGATGTATCCATCATTATTGTTGGCGGGGCGCGAAAAGCGAAAAGGGCGAATCTGAGGACAAAACCATAAAAAACAATGTACCGCCTAATTCGCCTAAAAAAGGTATGTGGCGAATTTGACATAATACAAATTATGCGAACTATTGAACGGTGGCCAGGCAACCGTGGGTTGGTGAAAAAAAGCGTTGCACGGCTCGATAAATTGTTTTTATCAATGTATTGCGTGTGTTTATTAAAGTAAAACATCAAGTCCTGGCGTCGATTTTCGGGTGTTCTTTTCTTCGCGGCGAAACGGCGCGGCGTGGGCGGTCTCTAGATCATTTTTTCAAACATTTCATATTTTTAATCAATGTGTTACTATCGTTTATTAAAGTAAATTATCAATATTTTCAGTCATACACGATGCGCACGTTTTCCGGTTTCAGCCATTCGCGCAGGCCGCGCAGCAGGTTGTCTTCCAGATTGACGCGGTAGTTGGCGCCCAGGGTGAGCGCGCAGGCCGCGTTGTGGTTCCGGTATTGGATGCGCACGGGTGCGACGCCGGGGAAAGGCGTGAGCAAGTCTTTCAGGCGCGAGGCGCTCACCTGCCCGTTCAGGTTCAGGCAAAGGCAGCGGGCGAAACGGGCGCGCGCCTCGCCCAGGGTCATGAGTTTGTCGGCAACGACACGGTTGTTGCCGGAAAATTCGTCGTAGCTGACGCGGCCTTCGACCAGCAGCACTTCATCGGGAACAATTTTTTCGCGCTCGGCTTCAAACAGTTCGTTGAAAACGGAAACGTCTATCGTGGCGCTGCCGTCGTCCAGTTGCACGAACATCATCTTGCCGCGCCGGGTCATCTGGGCGCGGACGCCGATGGCAAGTCCGGCAATGAGCACCGGATCGCGCGCGGGTTCGAGTTGGCCGAGACTGCGGAGAACGAAGCGGGAAATCTCCTGGCGCATGGCGTCATACGGATGGCCGGAGACGAAGAACCCCAACGCCTCTTTTTCCCGTATCAGTTTTTCCCTGTCTTCCCAGGGTTTGACCTGGAGATATTGCGGAACGTGTGTCTCGCCCTCCTCGCCCGCCTCGAAGAGGCTGGCTTGCAGGGCGTTCTTTTCGGCCTGTTCGGCGGTTTCCATGGCGATACCGACCGAGGCCAGGAGTTTTTCGCGTTCGCGGTCGATGGCGTCGAAAGCGCCCGCCTTGATCAGCGATTCGATGGCGCGGCGATTCACCTGGCGCTTGTCTACACGTTTGCAGAAATCGAACAGATCCCTGAACACGCCCTCCTTTTCCCGCGCTGCCACTATCAGCCGGATGGCGTGTTCGCCGATGCCCTTGATCGCGCCAAGACCATACCGGATAGTCTGTGCGTCCACCGGCTCGAAACCATAGGCGGAGGCATTGACATCCGGCCCCAGCACGACGAGGCCGTTGGCGCGCGCGTCGTCATGGAAGACCCTTACGGCGTCGGTGTTGTCCATGTCCGATGAAAGCGTCGCCGCCATGAAGGCCGATGGATGATGCGCCTTCAGCCACGCGGTATGGTAGGTGATGACGGCGTAGGCGGCGGTGTGCGACTTGTTGAAGCCATATTCGGCGAACTTCGTCATCAGGTCGAAGAGTTGCTTGGCAAGGACGGGTTTGTAGCCTTTGGCTGTGGCGCCGGCGATGATGGTTTCCTCGTGTTTTTTCATCTCATCCGGTTTTTTCTTGCCCATTGCCCGCCGCAGCAAGTCCGCCCCGCCCAGGGTATAGCCGCCGATAATCTGCGAAATCTGCATCACCTGCTCCTGATAGACGATGACGCCGTAGGTCGGCGACAGGCAGCTTTGCAGATCGGGATGAAAATAGTCGATTTTCTGCCGCCCTTTCTTGCGCAGGATGAAATCATCGACCATGCCGGAACCCAGTGGCCCCGGACGATAGAGCGCCAACACGGCGATGATGTCCTCGAAACAATCGGGTTCGAGCTTTTTCAGGAGCTTTTTCATGCCTTCCGATTCGACCTGGAAGATCGCGGTAGTGTTGGCTTCCTGGAGGATTTTGTAGACCGCCGGGTCGGAAAAGCCCAGACGCTTCAGATCCGGCCTTTCGCCGGTCAGCCGTTCGACGTATTTCAGCGCCAGCTCGATGATGGTGAGGTTTCTCAGTCCAAGGAAGTCGAATTTGACCAAGCCGGCCTTTTCCACGTCATCCTTGTCGAACTGCGAAACCGGCACGGCGTCGTTGCCGCTGGCCTGGTAGATGGGACAAAAATCCGTGATTTTCCCCGGCGCGATCAACACGCCGCCCGCGTGCATCCCGACATTGCGGGTCAAGTCTTCCAGGCGGCTGGCCAAATCGAAGAGTACGCGCACCGATTCGCCGTCGTCGCCTGCCATCATTTCCCGTAGCGCCGGTTCTTTTTTCAGCGCATCGGCAAGCGACACGGGCTTGTTCTGCTCCGTCGGAATCAGCTTGGAAATGCGGTCACACAGCGAATAAGACAACCCCAGCACACGCCCGGCATCACGTACTACGGCTTTCGAGGACATGGTGCCGAAAGTGGCGATCTGCGAAACCGCCGCCGCGCCATAACGCCGGCGCACGTATTCGATGACCCGTCCACGGTTGTCTTGGCAGAAGTCGATGTCGAAGTCGGGCATGGAGACCCGCTCCGGGTTCAGGAAACGCTCAAAGAGGAGCGCGTACTGGAGCGGATCGAGATCGGTGACGCCCAGCGCGAACGCCGCCAGCGACCCCGCGCCGGAACCGCGTCCCGGCCCGACCGGCACATCGTTGTTCTTGCCCCAGTTGATGAAGTCCGCCACGATCAGGAAATATCCGGAAAATCCCATCGCGATGATGGTGGCAAGCTCCGTTTCAAGGCGCGCGTCATATTCCGGGCGGCGTTCGGCGCGGATTGCCGGGTCTGGAAAAAGCTGCTGCAACCGCTGTTCCAGCCCTGCCCTGGCTTGGCGCGTCAAGAAATCTTCCAGGCTCACGCCTTCCGGCGTTGGAAATTGCGGCAGGAAGTTCTGCCCCAGGGTCAATTCGAGATTGCATCGGCAGGCGATTTCCAGCGCGTTTTCCAGCGCTTCCGGCAAATCGGCGAACAGGGTTTGCATCTCGGCCTGCGTCTTGAAATACTGCGCCTCAGTGAAATCGCGTGGCCGTTTGTCGTAGTCCAGCGTATAGCCTTCGGCGATGCAGACCCTGGCTTCGTGGGCGCGAAAATCCTCAGCGTCCAGGAACTGCACCGGATGCGTCGCCACCAGCGGCAGGGCGAGCTTCGTCGCCAGATGCGCGCTGGCTTCCACCAAGCGCTCGTCCTGCGCATGACCGGCGCGTTGCGCTTCCAGATAAAAGGCATCTGGAAAAAGCGCCGCCCAGTCAAGCGCCCGTTTTTCGGCCAGTTTCATGTGTCCGCCCAGCAAGGCGTCGCCCACATCGCCCAGATAGGCGCCAGAAAGCGCGATCAGCCCGTCGCAGCCCGTTTCGGCAAACCATTCCCGGCGAATCTGCGCTTTTTCCGGGCGATTGGGTTGCAAATAGGCGCGCGTCAGCAATTCGCAAAGTTGGCGATACCCTTGCCGGTTGCGCACCAGGAAGAGCAGACGAAACGGACGCTCCGGCTCGTCGGGATTGGCGATCCAGCAATCCGCCCCGACAATGGGCTTGATTCCCGCCGCGCGCGCCTTTTTATAGAACTTCACTAGGCCGAAAAGATTCATCAGATCGGTTATCGCCAGGGCCGGCATGAAATCCGCCGCCGCGCGCCGAATCGCGGCATCTAGGCGCAGGATGCCATCCGTAATCGAGAATTCGCTGTGCGCGCGCAAATGCACAAAACTAGGCGCGCCAGGCGGCAATTCAAAATCGGCGGGAACGTCGTGGGTCATGAAAAACATCAGAATTGGGGGGGACGGTATTTTAGTGGATTTCTCTGTCTCCTGTTTCCTGACACGACACGCCGAAGCCAACTGAGAGCTTGACCGGATTGCCACCGCCTGCGGCCTCGCTTTTGACGGGGAGGAGCGGTATTGCAAGCGCGGCGCGGCCTGAAACGCACCCATCTCGTCATTGCGAGGAGCGCAGCGACGAAGCAATCCAGATTCGTAACAAGCGGCGCAAAGCGCCGGTAACTTTTCTGTCCTCTGTCATCTGTCCTCTGAACGTGTTATTCTTTTTTCTTCCCAACAGCGTCAATCTTTTTATGCACATACCCCCTGCCTCTCGTTTACACGTCCTCCTGGTCAGTGATGACAGCGAGTCTCATGACATCCAGAATATTGTGCGAACGGCGGGTATCAGCATGGAAGCCTTTCCACTCGCGGCGCTGGAAGACGCGAACCTGCATTCCCGTCTGGAAACAGGCGTTTTTGACGCCGTATTGCTCGATATTTCCCTGCCGCTCAACAAGGACGAACAGTATATCCTCTCGCGTCTGCGCCAGCGCGCGCCGGACGCGCCCATCCTCGTCTTCAGCGACTGCGATGACGATGACGCCACCCTGCAAGCCGTACGCGAAGGCGCGCAGGATTGTCTGATCAAGGGCGCCTGCGGCGCGCGGCTCCTGAAACGCGCCGTCCGCTACGCCATCGAACGCAATCACATGCAGGCGACCTTGCGCGCCCTTTCCTTTCTGGACGATCTGACCGGCGTTTACAACCGGCGCGGGTTCTCGACGCTGGCGCAGCACCAGATTCGGATCGCGCGGCGGCGGCATACCGGATTCTTCCTGATTTTCATCGATTTCGACGGCATGAAGCAGATTAACGACAGCGCGGGACACATCGCGGGCGATCAGGCGCTGATTGCCTTTTCGCAACTGCTCTCCTTCACCTTTCGCGGCTCGGACATCGTGGCGCGCATGGGCGGCGACGAATTCGCCGTCATCACCTGCGACAACGATGACGCCATTTCCGGCAGCGCCGCCCCCATTGTTGCCCGACTGGAAAACGCCATCCGGCGACACAACGAACGCCACTTCGACGAACCGCCCCTTTCCGTCAGTTGCGGCGCGGTCTTTTTCAACCCGTCCGAAAGCAAGACCCTGGATCAAATGCTGGAAGAAGCCGACAGGATCATGTACGCCAACAAACGCCAGAAAAAAGCGCGTCTGCGCGAAGAGATAGCCCAGGCGCAAAGCCTGATCCTGGCGACGACGTAAGCGTGTCGGGAATCAGATATCAGAGGGAAGCCAGCGCCCTTTGGTCGGAGGAAGGAAAAACCGGAACGGCCCAGGCGGTCGGTCACTGAACCGGCGGTTGCCCTGCCGTAAACTTTTTGCTTCCCCTCCCCTGCCCTCTTTCAAGGAACGCGTCGTGTCCTTTCGTTCCGGTTTGAAAACCCTGTTGCTGTTTGAGCGCCGCACTCATTTTTTCGAGATGCCGACCTTGGGGTTGCCCCGATTCCGACCCTGCGGCCATCGCCTGGGCAATCGAGCCGCGCTTTGACAATTTAGAGGACTTCGCCGCCAATGGTCTGGCATCGATCGAGGTGGATGGCAAATAAGGTTACGTTCATATGCCCTCAAAATAGGCAGGGATCAGGAGACAGAAGAAATTACCGGCGGCTTTGCCGCCGCTCGTGACGAACTGGATTGCCGCAGCATCCGGCTGGAGAAAAATGACAAGAGGGGTTCAGCCATGTTCCCAGTTTTCAACCGCAACGAGGCTGGGAGTGTGCCAAGTCGCGTCGCGCAATGATAGAGTTGGGCGCGTGCCAAGTCGCGCCGCCCTCGCGGTAACGCTCCAACCTCGTCATTGCGAGCGTAGCGAAAAAACAATCCAGTCGGCCTTTGTTCGATATAGCTTCGGCGTTTCCGATGGCGCATCCGTCGCAGGGATTATCCACCTGTACAGCCAGCCGTGTTATTTCGCTCCGGAGGATGACGAGGCGTGGGTCTTCTGTCCTCTGTATATGAATATGCGTTTTTATTCTTTTCCCGGGTGTTTTGGCCTCTATAGAATAGGCGCTCCCGTGTCTTGTCACACGATTTTTCAGGAGCGCATCCATGACGCAGAACAGATCTCTCAATCCGCAACGCCGCGCCTTGTTGCGCGCCGCAGGTTCGCTTGCGCTGGCCGCGCCGGTGTTTGCCCTGAGCGGCAACTCCTGGTCGCAGGCGGCTACTCCGGCGGGAGGAAAACGCATTCCCCTGCAATTTGCCTGGAACCAGAATTCCTTTTGTTTGACGCCGGTTGCCGTCGCCCAGGAAACCGGGCTTTTTGAAAAACATGGTCTCGATGTGACCCTCGTCAATTATTCCGGCTCTACCGATCAGTTGCTCGAAGCCATCTCCACCGGCAAATCGGACGCAGCGGTCGGCATGATCCACCGCTGGCTGAAACCGCTGGAATCCGGGTTCGACGTGAAAATCGTTGCCGGACTGCATGGCGGCTGCGTTCGGCTCGTCGCCTACAAGCCCACCGGGATCACGAAGCTCGAAGACCTGCGCGGCAAATCCATCGGCGTGCCCGATCTCGCGCAGCCCGCCAAGCATTTCTTCAGCGTCTACCTGAAACGCCACGGCATCGACCCTGAACGCGACGTGACCTGGCGCGCCTATCAGGGCGACCTCTTGGGACTCGCGGCGGAAAAGGGCGAAATCCACGCCATCGCCTTCAGCGATCCGTTGCTCTACCGCATCGAGCGCGACACCAAGGGCGGGTTCATCGAACTGGCGAGCAATACCAGCCCGCCCTACCATGACAAGACCTGCTGCGTGATCGGCGTCGGCGGCCAACTCATCAAGAAGAACCGGCAAGGCGTCGTGTCGCTCGTAAGGGCGCTGACCGAAGCCTACGAATGGACGAACACCCATCGGGCGGAAGGCGCGAAGATCTTCCAGAAGTACGCGACCAACCTAACGCTTGACGAGTTGCAGCATCTCTACAAGCAGCTTGCCCTGCACGTCCATCCGACGGGTAAGGACCTGCGCGACCAGCTTGTGTTCTATGCGCAGGACTTCAAGGATCTGAAAGTGCTGAAGGCCAGCACCAGTCCTGAAAAACTCATCGATCACATTTTCGTGCCGATCCTCTGAGCGCGTCCGGCGGGGACGCCCAGCGTCCTCGCCCCACGCCAGATTTCCCCCTCCCCCGAACAACCATGAGAAGGAATCCGCCATGAGCGCCACTGCAACACTGCTTTCCAGAGAAGAAACGCTCCTGGAACCGCCGGAAATTTCCGCGCCGCACCTTGTCGAAAAACCCGCCGTAAAGACGAATCCAACCATGCTTCCCGCCACGGCGTTTGAAGAAAAAAAAGGGGGGGGCTTTTTCGGATTGGCCGCCGTCGCCGCCTGGAGCTTGCTCGGCGGACTCACGCTGGGACTGCCGGACAAGGTGGTCGGCTTTTTCGAGAGCTGGCCGTATACCCATGAGTTCGGCGTCGGCGCACTGGTCTTTGCCGCGATCTGGCTCGCGCTGACCCTCGTGGCTAGCCTCAGCGCTTTGCCGCGTCCCTTGGCGCGCGTCGTCCAGGCATTCCGTCACAGCGTTCCTTGGCTCATCGTCCTTGCCCTGATCCTGGCGGCCTGGGAAGTGCTCACCGCCAAGACGCTGATACTGGAGCCGCCCTTTTTCGCGCCGCCTTCCAGCATCTTCGATGCCTATGTGAATGACTATCCCCGTCTGTTGGATAGCGCCTTCAATTCGCTCAAGCTGCTGTTCGAGGGCATCCTCTGGGGCGCAACGGTCGGCTTCCTCGTCGGTGTCGCCATTGGCTGGTCGAAGCGCGCCAACTATTGGATACATCCGATCCTGCGCCTGATCGGGCCATTGCCGCCCACGGCGCTCCTGCCCATCGCCTTCGTCTTCTTTGCCACCAGCCATGCCGCTTCCGTCTTTCTGATCGCGCTGGCGACGGGTTTTCCGGTGGCGATTCTTTCCTGGTCGGGCGTGGCAAGCGTCAACAAAGCCTATTACGACGTGGCGCGCACACTGGGCGCGTCCGAACTTTTTCTGATCTTTCGCGTGGCGATTCCCGCCGCACTGCCGCAGGTCTTTGTGGGGCTGTTCATGGGATTGGGCGCTTCCTTCGTGGTGCTGATCGTGGCGGAAATGATGGGCGTGAAATCCGGCCTTGGCTGGTATCTCGAATGGGCGAAAGGGTACGCCGACTATATCAAGATGTATTCCACCCTGATCGTAATGACGCTCATCTTCTCCGGCCTGATTTCGCTCCTTTTCGCCGTACGCGATCGCGTACTCGTCTGGCAGAAGGGCACGGTGAAATGGTAGCCCTGGCCGTCGCTTCGCAATGGGAGGAGGCGCACCCAGGGCAAAGCGCCTCCCGCATCCAGGTGGAACATGTCAGCCACGGCTTTGACGCGCCTAGCGGTGAACGCCTGGAAGTGCTGGAAGACGTGAGCCTCGACATCGCTCTCGGCGAGTTCGTCGCGCTCCTAGGGCCGAGCGGCTGCGGAAAATCGACGCTCCTGCGTCTCGTCGCCGGGCTGGAACCGGCGGATTCCGGTGTGCTGGCGCAGGACGGCGCGCCCATCACCCGTCCTGACCCCTCGCGCATCGTGGTCTTCCAGGACCCGACGCTGTTTCCCTGGCGCACGGTGTGGGATAACGTCGCGCTGGGACTGGAAGCGCAAGGCATCCTGAAAAAAGGGAAAGGCCATGTGGACGAGGCCCTGAAAAAAGTCGGCCTCGACGGTTTCGCGCGCGCCTATCCGCACCAGCTTTCCGGTGGCATGGCGCAACGCGCCGCGCTGGCGCGGGCGCTGGTCAATAACCCGAAACTGTTGATTCTTGACGAGCCTTTGGGAAAACTCGATTCGCTCACCCGCCTGGAAATGCAGGGCGAATTGCTCTCGCTCTGGCAGAAGAACGGCTTTTCCGTCCTTCTGGTCACACACGACATCGAAGAAGCCCTCTTCCTCGCCCAACGGGTAATCCTTTTCAGTCCGCGCCCGGCGCGCATCGTCTCCGAGATTTCCGTCGATCGTCCCTATCCTCGTCACCGCGGCGACGCCGCGCTCGCCAATCTGCGCCACACGGTGCTGAATCATCTGGGATTGGGAAAAAGCTGGTAAAGTATGCGGTACGATTTGTAACACGCGCCTGACGGTTTTCAGGCTTTTCTCCCCCACGGAGCGATCCATGTCGAATTTCGTCCAAAAAACCCTGCTGCGCCTCACGTCCTATAATCCCGTCCTGTTTCTCGTCGGCTTGGGGATGATGGCCTTTGCGGGCTATAGCATATGGCTGGCAAGCGGAGACAATGCCTATACCCAGCGGGATCAGTTGCAAACGGTCTCCGGTTTCGTGGCGCAGGCCAGTGAAGTTACCGTGACTGGAAGACGTGGCCGCTCGAAGGAAAAATACTATCAAATCGACGTGAAGCCGAAAGGCGGCGGCGAAACGCTAGAATTGCGCATTCGCTACAATGTGCCGCCCCAATGGATACAAACCCTGATCCAGGAAAACGTCACCGTCCTCTACGATTCCGACAACACGGTCTATGAAGCCGCCGTTCAGGGCAAGAAACCGGAAATTACCTATGAGGGCACACGCGACCACTATATACACGACGCTGAATCCACGCTGGGAATCGTCAGTACCGTATGGTGGTGGGGCATCGCCGTTTTCATGCTGGCGCTGGGCGTCGGTGGCCGCGTGTTGCAACGCAGACTGACCCAGCAGGCAGAAGCAGAGGCGACGACGACATAGCAGCCGCTCGGCGGGAAAACGCGCGCCTGCCCTGCTCTGCTTTACAACAGGCGCACTTCGCGCTGCGGGAAGGGAATTTCGATCCCTTCGTCCCGGAAGCGTCGCCAGATTTCCAGATTGATTTGCGAACGCAGGACGCCGCTGCCGTTTTCCGGGTCGCCGATCCAGAAGCAGAGTTCCAAATCGATGCCGCTATCGGCAAAGCGGACGATCGTCGCGCGCGGTTCGGGATTGTCCAATACGCGCGGCTGGGCGCGGGCAATGCTTTCCAGGAGCGGCAGGACCTTTTCCAGATTGCTGGAATAGGCGACGGAAACGCTGGTTGCCGCCCGCGTGCGCGAGTCGGAAAAAGTCTGGTTTTGCACGATATTGGCAACCAAGGCTTCATTGGGCACGATGAATTCCAGTCCCGCCAGATTGCGCAGCACGGTATAGCGCGTGGTGATTTGCATGACCGTTCCGCCCGCCTGGGCGTCAATCTGGACGATATTGCCCAAGCGAATGGATCGATCCAGCAAGATGATGAAGCCAGAAACGTAATTGCTGGCGATTTTTTGCAGCCCAAGCCCCAGTCCCACACCCAAGGCGCCGGTAAATACCGAAAGCGCGGTAATGTCCAGGCCGATCAGGGAAGAACTCAGGAGGACGGCAAGGAGCACGAACCCGGCCTTGCTTACGCGCGTCAGCACGATACGCAGGGAAACGTCGATTTCCGTCACGCCCATCAGCCGGTTTTCCACTAGGCTGGCCGCCCAGAGCGAAAGCAGCAGGGTCAGGACGATCACCACCAGGCCATTGAGGACTATCCACAGATTGATCTGTTGCGCGCCAATGGAAAAGCCCACGGTTTCCAGCGTGTGGATGACCTCTGGCGCGAGGCCGGAAAGAAAAAGCGCGAGCCATCCCCAGACCAGGATGGAAAACAGTCTGCTGATGTCGCCCTGCCAGCGGGCGTGGGGAAAACTGCGCCGCAACATGTGGTGCAAGGCGCGCACCACCGTGAGCGACAATAACAACGGAATGCAGAAGTCCAAGAGATGCGCCGGAAAATGATTTTGCGACAGGCCTTTGGCGATGCCCAACAACAAGAGCGCCAGAATGGGAAAAGTCTGCTCTACCAGCGCCTGCAACAAACCCATGCGATCCTGCGCGTGGGCAAAACGCTGGCGTAGGTAGCGCGCGAGGCGCCAAGCGATACCCAGGGAAACCAGGATCGCCAGCACCTGCCAATAAAAGTCTGGATTTGAGAAATCCGTGACGCTGCGCAAAAAGCGGGTCAAATGCGCGTCGTCGCTAACGGCGACGTCGGCGCTGGGGGTTACGGGGGTATCCATTGTGGTTTGCGCGTGAAAAAAACAGAAAGGACATTGTAGACAGAAAAGGCTTGCAAAGGGTGGCGTGTTTTTATAGACTTGTCCCGCTTTTTCAACAAAAGGAGCCGTTATGGATATTTCAACTCTTGGCCTGGCCGAACTGAAAACGCTTTTGCGTGAAGTCCCCAGGGAAATCAAACGCCGTGAATCGGCTGAACGTGTGAAAGTTCGCCGCGAACTGGAAGAACTGGCGCATGCGCGTGGTTTTTCCCTGAGTGATGTTCTTTCTGAATCCGCCCCGCGTCGCGGCGGCAATCGTGGCGTTCCGCTGGAAATCCGGTATCGCCATCCTCAAAATCCCGCCGAAGCATGGTCGGGTCGTGGTCGCAAGCCCAGGTGGGTTGAAGCCTGGCTGGCGGGTGGCGGTACGCTGGCGGACATCAAGGTTTAATCAAATCGATTTTCAATTTGATGCGCTGGCTTGATGAGAATTCTCCTTTGCAATGATGATGGGTATTTCGCTCCCGGCATTGCCTGTTTGGCGGAATCCCTGCAAGGACTTGGAGAAATCATCGTGGTGGCGCCGGAACGGGATCGTTCCGGCGCCAGCAATTCCCTGACGCTAGATCGTCCGCTTTCCCTGCATCAGGCGCACAACGGGTTTTATTTTGTCGATGGCACGCCTACCGATTGTGTGCATCTGGCGGTAACGGGCATGCTGGAAGAATTGCCGGACATGGTGATTTCCGGCATCAACCACGGCGCCAACATGGGCGACGACACGCTATATTCCGGCACGGTTGCGGCGGCAACGGAAGGTTACTTGCTAGGCATTCCCTCGCTGGCCATTTCGGTTGCCAGCAAGGAGTCCGTGCATTTTTCGACGGCGGGCAAAATCGCGCGGCAACTGGCGGAACGCTTCATTTGCGCACCGATTTCCGAGCCGGTGCTCTTAAATGTCAATGTGCCAGATATTCCTTACGCGCAACTGGCTGGCTTGGCGGTCACGCGTCTGGGCAAACGCCACAAGGCGGAGCCAGTAATCCAGATCACTTCGCCGCGCAACGAAAAAATGTACTGGGTGGGTGCCGCAGGCGCGGCGCAGGACGCGGGCGAAGGCACGGATTTTCAGGCTGTGGCGACGAATTTTGTTTCCGTCACGCCCTTGCAGATCGATCTCACGCATCAACAGCAACTCGCTCGCATTCGCGCTTGGCTGGCATGAACGCTTCCCCGCCCCTTTCATCAGGTATTGGCATGACTTCACAGCGGACGCGCGCCCGCATGGTGGAGCGCCTGCGCGCGCAGGGCATCCGGAACGAGTCGGTATTGGCGGCAATGGCGGCCATTCCGCGTCACATCTTTGTGGAAGAAGCCCTGGCTTTGCGCGCCTATGAGGACACAGCCCTGCCGCTTGGACTTTCCGGCCAGACCATTTCCCAGCCCTACATCGTGGCGCGTATGCTTGAAATTCTCTGTGAAGGTCACAGGGGCGGCGGCGGGTGTGGAAAAGTGCTGGAAATCGGCGCGGGTTGCGGTTATCAGACGGCGCTTCTGGGTCATCTGGGGTACGAGGTATATGCCGTGGAGCGCATCCGTCCCTTGCTTCTCCGGGCGCGAAAGCACCTGGCGCAGATTCCGAACATCAGGACGCGCCTCAGGCACGCCGATGGCAACCTGGGATGGCCGGAGGTCGCGCCGTTCGATCGCGTCATCGTTGCCGCCGCCGCGCTTGTCGCGCCGCAGGAATTACTGCGTCAATTGACGATGAATGGCATTTTGCTCTTGCCAGTCGGGGGGGATGAACAGTATCTTTGTCGAATCCAGAAAACGCCGCAGGGATTTTCCGAAACGCGCCTGGAATCTGTTCGTTTTGTTCCTTTATTGACAGGTGTCGAATGAAAATCTCTTTTCCCTCATTTGTTCCGGTCGCGCTGGCTGTCCTTTCGCTTGCGGGTTGCGTCAGCCCAACGCCCGCGCCGATCATCGATCGTTCGACAACCGGACACGCCGCGCCGCAAGCGGTCGGCCCCGGCTATCACACGGTCAGGAAGGGAGAAACCCTCTACGGCATTGCCCTAGAAAACGGGCAGGATTACCGTGACATCGCCTCTTGGAACTATATCACCGATCCTTACATCATCAGCATTGGCCAGGTTTTGCGTGTGCGTCCGCCGGAAGAGGCCGCCATTGCCACGACCGCGCCGGTGATTGCAGGTGCGAGCGTCGAGCGGCGTCCGCTGGAAGGCGCTTCGCCGCCGCTTTCCGCTAATACTTCCACCTTGAAGCGCGAACCGCGCGTCAACAAGGAACCCTATTCGGACGCGCTCTACGCCAGTACGCAAAAATCCGTGGAAGCGCCCGCGCCCGCGCCTGCCGTGGTCGTGACCGCGCCTGCTACCGGCGCATTGGCCTGGACATGGCCTGCCAATGGCAAGGTGGTGGGCAACTACAGCCCGGAGAGCAAGGGCATCGACATTGCGGGCAAGGCGGGCGATTCCGTGCTAGCGGCGGCGGATGGCAAGGTGGTTTATACCGGCAACGGTCTTCGGGGCTATGGCAATCTGGTCATTGTCAAGCACAGCGGTAATTTTCTCACGGCCTATGCACACAACCAGAAAATCCTGGTCAAGGAACAGCAGGAAGTGAAGCGGGGCCAAAAGATTGCCGAAATGGGCAAGACGGATAGCGCGACCGTCAAACTGCATTTTGAGGTGCGTCGTCATGGAGACCCGGTGGAGCCGCTCAATTACCTGCCGAAGCGATGAGCGATTCCGGCGACGATCTTCTGGAGGGCGACGATAGCGAGGAAGGCGCATCGCCCACCTTGCCGGACGAGGAAGACGCGGAAGAAAAGGCGAAGCGCCTGGACGCAGAGGAAGAACCGGCAGACCTTTTCGAGGACGTGACCCGTCTCTATCTCAACCAGATTGGCGCCAAGCCGCTCCTGAGCCTGGAAGAAGAGCTGGAGACCGTCCGCAGGATACGCGCCGGAGACTTTGCGGCGCGGCAGAAAATGATCGAGCACAACCTGCGCCTGGTGGTCAATATTGCCAAGCATTACCTGAACCGGGGCATTCCCCTTTTGGATCTGGTGGAAGAAGGCAATCTGGGGCTGATTCACGCGCTGGAAAAATTCGATCCGGAGCGCGGTTTTCGTTTTTCCACCTATGCAACCTGGTGGATACGGCAGTCCATCGAGCGCGGCATCATGAACCAGGCGCGCACCATACGCCTGCCGGTGCATGTGGCGAAGGAAATCAACATGGTGTTGCGCGCCATGCGGCATCTGGAGTCGGAAGCCTCGCGCGAGCGCACCATCGAGCAGGTGGCGCATCTACTGGACAAGACGCCCGTCGCCATCCGGCGCATTCTTTACCTGAACGAACACATTGCCTCGCTGGACGTGCCGTTGGAAATCGATCCCCTGCATTCCGTGGTCGATTTCGTTGTCGACGAAAGCGGCGTCAATCCCGAAACGGTCTTGCAACACAACGAAACCCACGATCTCATCCAGGCGTGGCTGGGGCAATTGACCGAACGCCAATTGCAAGTCGTCGAACGGCGCTACGGGCTGAATGGCCGCGACCCCGCGACCCTGAATCGCATTGCCAACGACCTTGCCCTGACCCACGAACGGGTGCGCCAAATCCAGATGGAAAGCCTCGAATACCTGCGCAACCTCCTGAAACGCGGCGGCATCACGCGAGAAAGTATCCTGTGACGCCAACGGCTCAAGTTCAAGGATCAGGAGACAGAGCGCCCCTGTCTCATCAAAAACGCGGCGCGACTTGAAACGCGCCCAACCTCGTCATTCTCGGGAACGAAGCGACGAAGTAGTCTAAAGGCGTAACCTGGAGCTTGATACGCTGGTCACTTTTCTTTCCTCCGCCCCCCCTTGCCCCGAAAATGACGGTCACTTCCTGAGTTGCCAATTGCTGGCGCCAAACACGGCATCTTGCACATACTTTGACCGCACGTCGCCCAATCCTTGTGATAAGCGTTCCACAATTTTTCTCGCGCGAACATCTGCCTGCATCGCGGATGCCGCGATGTCACTCAGCGCGAACTTCACATTGTCATAGTTTTCATCGTTGTCCGGATCTTTTCGCGCAGGTAAAGGAAACTGGCATCCTGTATTGCATCTACCTGCCAGCCTTAGTACCTATCCCAAAAGGTTTCCTCTTGCGGAGAAACCAGCCATTGGATGAAGCCCTAGCAGCTTGTCGGGCTTGAAGTTTTTCGGCAGATCAATTTTCCGATTCGGGACAAATTGAGCTGTTTTGAGTCCAAGGTTAGGGATTTTGAGATGGGAACCGTAATGCTCTTGCCCTATTCTTCTA
>JAIRMN010000185.1 GCA_031258715.1 Zoogloeaceae bacterium | reverse complement strand
GGTTCAGGAGACAGGAAACAGGAGACAGAGGAAGCTACCGGCGCTTCGCGCCGCTTGTGGCTTCTGGATTGCTTCGTCGCTTCGCTCCTCGCTTTTGACGGGGGGTGTGCTTTTTTCATCGTTTTTCCTTTCCGGCCAAAGGCCGCTGACTTCATCTGTTTCCTGTTTCCTGTCTACTGAACCCTGATCGCCCAGCCCAGCGTGCCGGAATGGAGGATGGAACCCCCGGTCGTGCCGTCGCGCGCGGCGATGTTCTTTTTGAACCAGGGGAAGACCATCCATCTGTCCGGCCCCAGGGTGACGATCTGTTCCGGGTCGAGGTAATCGATCCGCAGGAGGCGGGCGTTCTGGAGTTCTCCCGCCAGGCTCGACTTGCCCTCTGGCCGCTCGACATAGGCGCGCAGCGGCAGGAGGACGGATTCGGAATTCCAGGCGTTCGGCTGCAGATTCAGGAGCGGCGCCAGCGGCAGTTGCGCGAGGGTCGTCACCCAGGCGTTCGCCGCGCCCGCGTCCGTGTAGCCGTGATGGATATAACTGTTCGTGTCGCCGCGCCAGTAGGGAACGTCGATGTTCATCCAGAATATCGCGCAGGCCGAGGTCGACCCCAGGTCATTCGATTGTCCGCCCGCCATCGGGTTCATGTTGAAGGCGTTGCCGCCGTTATAGCCGGACACGTCCTTGGGCAATGTCCCGGCGAACCAGACGCCCGTCCCCGGAATTCCCGGCGCGCCGGATTGCCCGAAGGCCAGGTATTGGTATTCCTCGACGTTCATGTTGAGGACCGCGTAGACCTCCGTATCGAAGACGAAGATCATCAGGCGCGCGGGAAAGGGGATCGGCGTATTCGCGCCCGCGCGGATGATCGCGCCCAGGCGCGCCACGCCGCCGCCCTGCGGCCCGCCGGTAACGGAACCGCCGGACGCGCCCGTGCCCGCGTGAAGGTGGAGCCAGTCGCCATCGACCACGAGTCGCGCGTAAACCGCGCCCCGGTGAAGGACGCCATTCGCGAGGCTCCACCCCTCGCCGGAGAGCGTCGTCTCGATGGCCGTCTTGATGTCGGCCAGGCTGTTGACTTGTTGAATGTGGTAGGTCATTTTCAGGCGTCAGGAAACAGGAGACAGGAGACAGAGGAAGTCACCGGGCGCTTCGCGCCCGCAGGGCGGCTTCTGGATTGCTTCGTGACCATAAAGGTCACTCGCTTTTGACGGGGTGGGGTGTGTCGGCATGGTTTTTCCTTTCCGGCCAAAGGCCGCTAACTTCATCTGTTTCCTGTTTCCTGTTTCCTGTCTACTGATCCAGCCTTAGCGCGTAGTAGTCGGCGAATCCGGTTCGCCAGACGTCTTCGATGACCACGTAATCCACCCCGTCTATCGTGATCGTGTCTTCCACCACCACGTTGAAGCCGGGAACGAAATAGACGCCATCCAGCGCGCCCCATAGGTTGTTCGCGTTGTCGTTCAGTTCCACGGGCAGGAGCGGATACTGGTCTCCCGTGTCGCGCAGGTGCGTGTTGACGAGGCCGCCCGACGGGTCGGTGATGATGCCCACGCCGCAAAGCCGCCGGTTCTGCCAGGGGTAGGCGTAGGGTTGGACATAGCCGTCGTTCGTCCGTAGCTTCAGGTTCGCGCGTTTGCCCTTGTAGGGGAGGTCATGCGCGGTATCCGAATAGCGGGTGGCCGAGGCGGAAGGGAGCATCCCCGCGCAGACCATCGGGTAGGGGTATTGGCTGGGACGCGCGTAGGGGAGCATCTTGCCCAGGTAGAAGCTCTCATAGACCGGCGTGCCGACCTTCATCGCGCAGGCGATGCGCTGGGGATTCACGGAGAGCCAGAAATCCACGCGCTGGTTGTGACAGGGGACGCCCATGACCATCGCGCCCGGCTGCGTCTCGAAGGAATTCCCCGCGACATACCCCGTGAACGTGGCGACGGCGAGGTTGTAATAGTCCGCCTCGACGGATTCATAGGTTTTCATGCCGATGAAGATTTCCTCCGTCCCCGTGTAGCCCGCGCCCCTGAGGATCAGTTCGCGGCCGCCCGTATCGACATGGCGCAGGACTTCCCAGCCGTTATCGGCGGCGAATTCCGCCAGGCGAGCGATGAATTCGCAATGGGCCAACTGAGTGGCGTCGTCGACGTGATCGATGAGGTGCGGCATCTTCAGACTCCCAGGAGTTGGCGGAACTTCTGCGGATTGCGCGAGAGCAGGACAGTGAAGGCCTTTTCGCCCGCCGGGGAACGGATGACCTCGGCTATGCGCGCCGGGTCGTCGAAGAGGTTCAAGGCGATGCGGTTATCCACCGAGGTGTTGCCCGCCGTCGCGCTGACCGGGTTCCAGCTCGCCGCCAGCGCGCGCAGGGGGCTGGACACCGAAGGCGCGGCGGGAACATAGCCGCCTTCGGCAAAGCCGCGCGCCCGGTAGCGTTTCCGCCAGGCTTCCACCGCCCGCATCCCGACGCGGTTGAAATCGGAGAGGAAGGCGAGCGCCCCCGGCTGTTCGGTGACGGCCTTTCGCGTGACGAACTCGCCTCTATGCACGATGCCCGCTGGCTCGAATTTGCCGCCCGGCCCGGTATAGCCGCCGGAGGATGCCATCACCATCCCGCCAATGGCGGACGCGGCGCTCCCCAGGGCGGAAGAGCCGGAAGAGGCGCTCATCGTCGCGGCGGCGGCGGAAAGGGCGGAAGCGGCGGCGGAAAGCGCCGTTCCCGACACGGAAAGCGTCGTTCCCGCCGTAGTCAACGTGGCCGCCGCCGCCATCTCCTGCGCGATGACCGCCTGTTCCTGGGCCAGTTTCGCGGTATCGGCCACGGCAGTGGCCGCGCCGCCGGCCGCCCCCACGCCGTTGCCGAAGAGCGCCGCGAGCAGCCCGCCCGCGCCGTTCGCGCCCTGGTTCGCCGCGTCCATGAACCCCCCCATCAACCCGCCCAGGCCCTCCGGCCCCATCAGGTACTGGGTGAGGTTCTTGGCGTACATATCGAGGAGCGACTTGAAAATGGTATTGGCGAGTTCGTGGATCGCCTCGCGCAGGCTCATCGTTCCATCCACCAGGCCGGAGATCGCCTTGTTCAGCCCTTCGGAGACGCCGTTTTTGAGGGTCGCCTCGAAGAGGGTTGTGGTGTTCTCCAGCACCTTGATCTGGTTGTTGAGATCGACGAGCATTGCCCTTGCCGCCTCGCCCATCGCGCCGGGCAACCGCGCCATGCGCTCCAGATCGGGCAGCAGGGCGCGCAGTTGTTGCGCCTGCTCGAGGTTGGCGGCGAGCAAGGCTTCTTGCGCCTCCACGTCGGTCATGATGCCGACCTCGCGATTGGTGCCGA
>JAIRMN010000089.1 GCA_031258715.1 Zoogloeaceae bacterium | reverse complement strand
CATGGGTGTGCACGCGTACATGCCGTTCCAGTTGATTGCGATCGACAAGGTGTTCATCGGTTCCTGCACCAATTCGCGCATCGAGGACTTGCGGCAGGCGGCATCGGTATTGAAGGGGCGGCGCAAGGCGGAAAATGTAAGCCTCGCGCTGGCGGTGCCGGGGTCGGGGCGGGTGAAGCGTCAGGCGGAAAGCGAAGGGCTGGATAAAATCTTCATCGCCGCCGGGTTCGAGTGGCGCGAGCCGGGCTGTTCGATGTGCCTGGCGATGAACGCCGACCGCCTGGAGCCGGGCGAGCGTTGCGCGTCCACTTCCAACCGCAATTTCGAGGGACGGCAAGGGCCGGGCGGACGCACCCACCTGGTTAGTCCGGCGATGGCGGCGGCGGCGGCGATTGCCGGACATTTCGCCGACGTGCGCGAAATCCTCTGATTTTTCCTGGAACCCGACATGGATAAATTTCTCACTTTCTCCGGCTTGGTCGCGCCGCTCGATCGCAACAATGTCGATACCGACGCGATCATCCCCAAGCAGTTCTTGAAGTCCATCCAGCGTTCCGGCTTCGGCCCCAACGCCTTCGATGAATGGCGCTACATGGATCATGGCGGGCCGGGGATGGACAACCGCCGGCGGCCATTGAATCCCAATTTCGTCCTCAACCAGGAACGTTATCGAGGCGCGTCGATTCTGCTCACCCGCGCCAATTTCGGCTGCGGCTCCAGCCGCGAACACGCGCCCTGGGCCTTGGCGGATTTCGGCTTCAGGGTGATCCTCGCCGAATCCTTCGCCGACATCTTTTTCAATAACTGTTTCAAGAATGGCCTCCTGCCGCTGGTGTTGCCGAAAGCGGAAATCCATACGTTCTTCGGCCTCGTCGAAACCACGCCCGGCTTTGCCTTGACAGTGAATCTGGAATCCCAGACACTTACCCGCCCGGATGGCGTAGCCATCGGCTTTCCGGTTGATCCGTTTCGCAAGGAATGCCTCATGAACGGCTGGGACGACATTGGTTTGACCCTGCGTCACGCCGACGAAATCCGCGCCTTCGAGGCGAAAAGAAAGGAGAAATTTCCATGGAACTTCGTATGATGAATATCGCGCGCGCGATCGTCCTGTTCGCGCTTTTCCTGATTTTCGGCATGAGCAGCGCCCAAGCTCGGAACTGCTCCAATGAAGCCCTGAAATTGCTGGTGTTCGAGGAGGTTCAGGTGCGTTTCGTGAAAGATCAGGGTAAAACGCTTGTGGATACCATCGGCATTCTTCGGAATGCGGGACAGGAGAAGGTGGAGGATATCCGGTTTGTGATGCGGCATCTGGATGCAAAACAGCGCCTGATCGACGTGCAGCAGGATTATCTGTACGGCCTGACGCTTGTGCCGGGTGAAGACTTCGCGTTTCGCCTCGTCGATACGCCCATGCATCCGCAATCCGCCTATGCGTCACATCAGACGCGCGTTGTGTCGGCGGATTGCGTGCCTGGCGAGGCCGCCGACGCGGATTCCACGACGTCCGATGTCGCGCTTACCAAGGCTTCCAATATCGGGTTGCTGAAATGGCTGCAAGAGAATTGGTTTCCCGTCCTCTTGCTCCTCTTTCTCGTGCTTTCATTATTCATCGGTTATAGAAATTCACGCGGCGGGTCGCCTGTGATGCGGTTGCTGGGATGCCAGACTAAACTCATGGAGCGCCAGATCGAGTTGATCGCGCAAAACCATGCCCAAAGCAATGCCTTGATCGAACGCATCGCCAAGGCGCTGGAAGAAAGGAACCAATCATGACCCAAAAAATCCTCATCCTCCCCGGCGACGGCATTGGCCTGGAAATTACGGGAGAAGTGCGCGTATTGGAAGCCTTAAAACCTGGTTTCGAGCAGGAAACGGCGTTTTTGGGCGGGGCGGCAGTAGCGGGAGTTTCCGTGGTTGTTTGCGGCATTATGAGGTTTGCGCCATGAGTGGTGGATCCACATTCAAGACAAATCCTGTTGCGTTGAGCGAGTTGTTGAAAGATTGCCGTGATGGCGTTCTGCAATTGCCGGACTTTCAACGGAGTTGGGTATGGGATGAAGATCGCATTAAAAGCCTGATTGCTTCCATTTCCAGAGCCTTTCCTATTGGAGCGTTGATGACGCTGGAGACAGGAGGCGAAACGAATTTCAAGCCCCGTCCGGTAGAGGGCGCCTCACCCGCTGTTGAAGAACGCCCAAGTTCATTGTTGTTGGACGGTCAGCAGCGAATGACCTCGCTGTATCAGGTGACGCTGCGTGGAGAGGTAGTCAAGACCAAGACAGCGAAGGGCAAGGATGTCGAACGCTGGTTTTACATTGACATCCGCAAGGCGCTGGAGGCTTCTGAGGATAGAGATGATGCGATTGTTGGCGTTCCAAGAGACTTGCTGCTCAAGGGAGGCTTTTTTGGACGCGATGTTGTTTTGGATTTGTCTTCGCCAGAACGAGAGTATGAAACCTTGATGTACCCCGTCCGTTACGTATTTGACTGGGATGAATGGCAGGACGGCTTTGATGATTTCTGGCGAAGGAAGCCTGATGGAGAGGAAATGCGCTCCTTGTTCAGGCGCTTCAAGAAGAAAGTCCTGGAGAATTTCAAGTCCTATGATGTGCCTGTAATCACATTGGGTAGGGCGACCTCGAAAGAAGCTGTCTGCGTGGTATTTGAGAAAGTCAATACAGGGGGGAAACCCTTGGATGCTTTCGAGTTGGTTACCGCCATGTACGCAGCGGAAGGACATGAACTACGGAAAGACTGGTATGGCGATGGAAAGGGCGCGCCAGGAAGACACCAGCGTTTCAGGGATGCCCTCATCAAGCCATCTGGCGCGGATTCCGGTATTCTTGCCGGAGTCGGCAATACCGATTTCTTGCAGGTTATTTCACTGTTTCATACGCGGGAACGGCGGCGTGAAGCGGAGAAAGCCGGCAAACAAGGCAAAGAGCTTCCCAATGTCACGGGCAACCGGCAGGCTTTGCTGAGTCTGCCATTGTCTGCGTACAAGCAGTACGAACGGCAAGTCGAGGAAGGATTCATGACAGTAGCAAAGTTCCTCCATACGCTCCATATCTATCGTATCGGGGATTTGCCATACCAGTCACAGATTGTGCCATTGGCCGCCATCCTTGCCGATATTGGCGATGACTGGGGAAACCTCGCTTGTCGAGACAAGCTGCAACGCTGGTTCTGGAATGGCGTTTTCGGGGAGTTGTACGGTTCGTCTGTGGATACCCGTAACGCGCGAGATTTTATGGAAGTTCCCGCGTGGTTGCGTGGCGGGGAAGCGCCTTCGACCATCAGTGAGACATTGTTCCGGGCTGATCGCCTGAAAACCATGCGTTCTCGTCTTTCGGCTGCTTACAAGGGTATGAACGCGCTCCTGATGGACAAAGGCGCCAAGGATTTTTGTTCTGGGCAGAAGTTTGACGATACCGTGTTTTTTGGAGAGAACGTCGATATCCATCACATTTTTCCCAAGGCATGGTGCCTTGGAAAAGGAATCAGGCCGGAAGTGTTTGATTCCATTATCAATAAAACGCCGCTTTCATATCGCACAAATCGGGTTATCGGCGGTGTCGCTCCGTCTGAATATCTCGCAAGATTAAAAACAGCAGGAATGACAGATGCGAGTCTTGATGAAAATCTGCGCTCGCATCTGATCGACCCGGAACTTTTGCGTGCGGATAGATTTGAAGATTTTCTGGTGAGTCGGCAACGCTGTTTGTTGGATCTGATCCGCGAGGCAGGTGTCCAGGTAGCGGACATGGACGGAATTTATGATGACGACGAAGGCACGGCTAACGATGATGATGACATTGAAGCCAGCCGGACGGTCGTGTAGTGTAATTTGCAAAAAGGAATTGACGGTATGACCCCAAAAATCCTCATTCTCCCCGGCGACGGCATCGGCCCGGAAATCACGGGAGAAGCCGTGCGCGTACTGGGAGCTTTGAGCCTCGGTTTCGAGATGGAAACGGCGCTTTTGGGCGGCGCGGCGGTGGACGCGACCGGCGAGCCGTATCCAGAGGCGACGCAAAAACTCGCAAAAGCAGCCGACGCGGTGCTTTTGGGCGCGGTGGGCGGCCCAAAGTGGGATACGCTGCCACGGGAAAAACGCCCCGAAAAGGGCTTGCTCGGCATCCGCAAACACCTGAATCTCTTTGCCAATCTGCGTCCGGCCATCCTCTATCCCGAATTGGCGAACGCTTCCACTCTGAAGCCGGAAGTCGTCTCCGGGCTGGATATTCTGATCGTGCGCGAACTGACCGGCGACATTTACTTCGGCCAGCCGCGCGGCATCGAAAACCGTGGGGGCGAGCGTTTCGGCTTCAACACCATGCACTATACGGAGACGGAAATCCGCCGCATCGGTCGCGTCGCTTTCGAGGCGGCGAGAAAGCGGGGGAAGCGGCTTTGCTCGGTCGACAAGATGAACGTCCTGGAAACCACCCAGCTTTGGCGCGACGTGATGAACGAACTCGCGCCGGAATACCCGGAGGTTACGCTCTCCCACATGCTGGTGGATAACGCCGCCATGCAGCTCGTGCGCGCCCCCCGGCAATTCGACGTGCTTGTCACCGGCAACATGTTCGGCGACATTTTGTCGGACGAGGCGTCGATGCTCACCGGCTCCATCGGCATGTTGCCCTCGGCATCATTGGACGAACACAACAAGGGCCTCTACGAACCCTCGCACGGCTCCGCCCCGGACATCGCCGGGCAGGGCGTGGCGAACCCGCTGGCGACCATCCTTTCCGCCGCCATGATGCTGCGCTACACCTTCAACGAAGAAGCCGCCGCAAGGCGCGTGGAGAATGCCGTCAAAGCGGTGCTGGCAAAGGGGTTACGTACCGGCGACATCTTCGAGACGGGTACGACGAAGGTCGGCACGAAGGCAATGGGTGACGCGGTGCTGGCGGCGCTGTGAGGCTGTGGATAAAAACAGACAGCCGCCGGGAAAAACAGGAAAATTGTAAAAAATACTTGACATGTTCGACGAGATGACCATGACACTTGCAAGCCGCAAGCCGCAAGCCGCAAGCCGCAAGCCAGCGGATAGCCGCTAACCCGTTTTTCGCGCGCCGTAATTTCCGAATCGCGCCCCGGCATTTTGCCGGGGCGCGGTTTTTTTTGCGGGGGGCGTCATGAAAACCCTTGATGACGTCCCCGCCGGATTCCGCGCCACGGCTGACGCGCGAGCGGAATTGCCCGGAAACGGCAAAGAGAGGTAAACCGATGGCGGCGATCAAGGACTTGTTGCGGCAAATCACAGACCCGGCGCTGCGCGAGCGGCTGACGGCGGAAGTTGACCGTTTGAGCAAAAATAAGAAATTCGGTCTGGTGTTCGAGGAGCATATTCCCGAATGCACGCCGCTTTATGGCATTCCTGTACGGCGCGGTTCGACCGTCGCCAGGAAGACAGGCAAGATGAACGAAATCCATATCGTGAAGGAGATTCAAGACGGCGCCGCCCTGTGTGTGGAAAAAGCCACGCTTGCCGCGCAAACCATACCGCTTGGCGAGCTTGTTTCCGTCGCGCAATTCGGCGAGCCGATTTTTCCCGCGCTCGAATCCATCAACAAGGTCATGAACGCGCCAGAGGATAGCCTCTGGCATACGCTGATCGAAGCCGACAATTACCACGCCCTGCAACTAATGGAATACCTGTACAAGGGGCAGGTGGATTGCGTCTACATCGACCCGCCCTATAACACCGGGGCAAGGGACTGGAAATACAACAACGACTATGTGGATTCCAATGACAACTGGCTGCACAGCAAATGGCTGTCGATGATGCAGAAGCGGCTGAAGATTGCGAAGCGGATATTGAATCCTGAAACAGGTGTTCTTATCGTGACCATTGATGAACACGAAGTTCATCATTTAAGGATGTTGCTTGAAAAAATATTCATGGAAGCATATGTTCAAATGGCCACTATCGTTATCAATCAAAAAGGAGTTTCTCAGGGCAGACTGGCTCGCACCGAAGAATATGCTGTTTATGTGTTCATGCCCAAAGCATTTCTTCCTGTGCATCACGATGACTATTTGTCGTTTGACGAAACGGCAAAAACCCAATTAGTGCCACGTTGGGAACGTCTTTTGCGTGGAGGCACAAATTCACGCAGAGAAGACCGTCCACAGCTATTTTATCCTATTTTTATAGATCATGAAAATAAAATGATAACCGGCGTAGGTGAAATCATGCCACTTAGTAAAAATCCAGACCTTACCGCATTTTCCGAAAAGACAATTGCTTGGCCAATACGAACAGATGGTACATTTGGCAATTGGCAGATTAGCCCGCCGACTTTAAAATTACTTATCGACTCCGGTTTTGTAAGAGTTGGAACTTATGACAAAAAACGTGGAACATGGACGGTACTTTATCTGAACCGTGGAACCCGGAAACGTATAGATGATGGCGAAATTATCATAACTGGAAAAGACCCCGTGACTGGCGTTGTCAGCGTCGAGTTTGCAAGCCCGGAAGCACGGCTTCGTAATATCAAGACTGTATGGCACAGACGGCTCCACGATTCAGGAGTATATGGCTCAAGCTTACTCAGTACCGTTATCGGAAGAGACAATAATTTCACTTTTCCCAAGTCGCTTTACTCCACTAAGGACGCAATTGCAGCGGTTGTCCGCAACAATCCCAACGCCCTCATCGTCGACTTCTTCGCGGGCAGCGGCACGACGCTTCACGCCGTGAATTTGCTGAATGCCGAGGATGGCGGCAAGCGCCGTTGTATTCTCGTCACCAACAACGAGGTTTCCGAAGCCGAAGCCCGCGATTTGAAAGCGGACGGTTATCAACCCGGCGACCCCGAATGGGAAAAACATGGTATCTGCCGTTCGGTGACGTGGCCGCGCACGCAATACAGCATTCTTGGCAAACGCGCCGACGGCACGGTTCTTTCTGGCGAATACTACACAAGCCAGATCGCGAACAAAGAGGTCAATCGTTCCTTCTGGCAGCTTGGTTTTGTGGAAAATCCCGGCGCGCTGACGCATTCAGCCAAGAAGCAGATTATCGCCCTCATCGGCAAGGACAAACTGCCGCAATCGCTTGTCAAGGCCGACTGCCAGTTTATCGTGTCGGGGGATCGCGCGGCTTCCGTGTTGTTTGATCCCGAAGCGGCTGACGAATGGCTCGCCGCGCTTGATGAGCAAGAACATATTACGGACTTCTACATCGTGGCGCGGAATAGCGGCACATTCAACGACATTAAGGAAAGGGTTGTTGAAGTACTCGGCACGGTCACAGTCTCGGAGCCTCTAAAACGCCCGATGAGCGCGGGCTTTTCCGCCAACGTCGAATACTTCAAACTTGGTTTTCTGGACAAGAACAACGTTTCACTCGGTCGGCAATTTGCGGAGATATTGCCGCTTTTATGGCTGAAAGCGGGCGCGATCGGCGAACGCCCCGAACTGGAGGGCGAGGAATTGCCGGATATGCTGATCCTGCCGCGCAATTCTTTCGCGGCGCTTTTGAACGAGGATCGCTACGGGAAATTCACGGAAGCCCTGCTTGCGGCTGGCGACATCGAAACGGTATATCTCGTCACGAACTCCGAAGAGGCGTTCAAGGAAATGGCGGACGGCATCCGCGCGGAGCGCGTTTATCAGTTATACCGCGACTACATCGACAATTTTGTGCTTGGATGCGGGAGGAATGATTTATGAGAACGGCGTTATTTCCCTTTCAGGAAACGGCGCTTGCCGATTTGCACGAGAAAATACAGAAGGCGCATACCCTCTGGAGCGAAAAAGACCCGCAGGTCATTTCGTTCTCCGCTCCCACCGGAGCGGGAAAAACCATCATCATGGCCGCCCTGTTCGAGGAGATATTTTTCGGTCACGCTGGCGGCGTTGCCGCGCCGGATTCCGTTTTCGTCTGGCTTTCGGATATGCCGGAACTGAACGAGCAGACCCGGCTGAAGATCGAGAGCAAGGCGGACAAGTTTTACGCTCGCAATATTCGCCTGATCGATTCGGCGTTCGACGCGGCGTATTTTGCGCCGGGGATTTACTTTCTCAACACACAAAAACTCGGCGCGGACAAGCGGCTCATTCAAAAAGGCGACAGGCGGCAATACACGATTTGGGAGACGCTTGCCAATACCGCCGCGCGTTGCCCAAAATCTTTCTATGTCGTCATCGACGAAGCGCACAGGGGAACTTTCACGCCGCGCGAGGAAAACAAGGCGCAGTCGATCATGCAAAAATTCATCCTGGGAAGCAAGGAAGACGGTCTCCCCGTCATGCCGCTCGTCATCGGGGTGAGCGCCACGCCGCAACGTTTCCAGCGCCTTGTCGACTCCGCGACAAAATCCGCGATTCAAAAAGTGGTTGTGCCGCCCGAAGACGTGCGCGAGTCAGGCTTGTTGAAGGACAGGATCATCATCCACTTCCCCGACGCCGCCGCCCGCGCGGGCATGACGATATTCAAGGAAGCGGTGACGAACTGGAAGCGAAAACGCGAGCGCTGGGCGGCTTATTGCGAGCGTGAGGAAATTGAAAATGTTGTCCGTCCCATTCTTGTCGTCCAAGTGGAGGATGGCGGCGGGCGCGAAGTCACGCGGACGAATTTGGGGGAATGCGTCGCCATGATCGAAGAATCCCTCGGACGCAAGCTGCAAGCGGGCGAGGCCGTGCATACCTTCGACAAACACGAAAACATAACGATGCGGGATTTGGAAATTCGCCACATTGACGCTTCCCGCATCGAAGAGGACGAGAAGGTGATGGTCGTCTTCTTCAAGATGAATCTTTCCACGGGTTGGGATTGTCCCCGCGCCGAAACGATGATGTCATTTCGTAGCGCCAGCGACTATACCTATATTGCCCAGTTGCTTGGGCGCATGATTCGTACTCCGCTTGCCCGCCGGGTGGAATCGGACGCCGAACTGAATAATGTCGCTCTTTTTCTGCCGTTCTTCGATGCCGAAACCGTTAAAAAAGTGGAGGGTGCGCTGCGTGACAGCGAGGCCATCGTTTCCGCCGAAACCGGCTCCTACAAGGAACTCATCACGCTGGAACGAAATCCTGCCTTTGCCGATGTATTCGCTGAGATGGATTTGGTCACCTATCGCATGGATGCCGCCCGCAAGCAGCCCGCGCTGCGCCGGGTCATCGCGCTTGCCCGCGCCCTCACGCACGACATGATCGCTCCAGAAGCGCGCAAGAACGCGCTGGATGAGGCGCTCGATACGTTCGACAAGGAAATCGCCGCCCTGAAAGAATCGGGCAAATTCGACGAGATCGCCAAGGCAGTCACTGAATTGTCCCTGCGGACAATGACAATAGATTATGGCGGCGATACGGCGGATGCCGCCGATGACGATTCCGCGAGGGTTGTGGAACTCTCCGAACCCGATCTGGACAACCTTTTCGAGCGGGCGGGAAAAATTCTTGGCGAGGGCTTGCACAAGGAATATTGGGTTCGGCACGGCGTCCGCGACGCGGCGGACGTGAAGACGGAGATCATCGTCATGACGAATGACAATGCGGCGATGGCGCGGATCGAAGCCTTCTCCGGCAAGAGGTTCAACGAGATTTACGATAAGCACCGGGCAACTTTCCGCAAGTTGAAGGAAGAACGCCAGGAAGTCTATAGGCGGTTGGCGCGATCTTCCGCCGATCCTGTGCCCATATCGCTCGCGCTCCCGGAAAGCATCGACTTCACGGTCGGCGATGCTTCGGTGACGTTCGAAAAGCATCTGTACATTCCTTCCGATGGCGGCGAATTCAGGGTAAGCCTCAACGATTGGGAAAGCGATCTGGTCAGGGAGGAATTGCGTAACGGCGCGCTGGCGTGGCTTCGCAATCTCGACCGCAAGAAGTGGTCGCTGGAAATCCCGTATAAAGTGGGCGGGGTCATGACTTCCATGTTCCCCGATCTGCTTGTCGTTCGCGTCGATGCCTGCGGCTATGTCTTTGATGTGCTCGAGCCGCATGACCCAAGCCGCAAGGACAACTATCCGAAGGCCGTGGGGCTGGCGGATTTCGCCGAGAAACACGGTGACAGATTCGGACGTATCCAGCTCATCCGCAAGAAAAGGGGCGCGGACGGAAGAGATCACTTCTACCGTCTGGATATGGGAAAACTAGGCGTCAGGAACAAGGTGCGTGGCGTGACGTCGAACGCTGAACTCGACAGGATTTTCGATGCGGACGCAGACACGGAAGAAACGTGACCTCGCCAAGCCAAGCCAAGCATCATCGAAAACCGTGGGGGCGAACGCTTTGGCTTCAACACCATGCACTATACGGAGACGGAAATCCGCCGCTCGGTCGCGTCGCCTTTGAAGCGGCGAGAAAGCGGGGGAAGAAACGCCACCCGGTCGGGACGAGGCGTCGATGCTCACCGGGTCGATTGGCATGTTGCCTTCGGCCTCTCTGGACGAACACAACAAGGTCCTCTACGAACCCTCGCACGGCTCCGCCCCGGACATCGCCGGGCAGGGCGTGGCGAACCCTCTGGCGGCCATCCTCTCCGCCGCCATGATGCTGCGCTACACCTTCAACGAAGAAACCGCCGCAAGGCGCGTGGAGGATGCCGTCAAAAAAGTACTGGCGGACGGCTTACGTACCGGCGACATCTTCGAGGCTGGCACGACGAAGGTCGGCACGCGACAAATGGGCGACGCGGTGTTGGGGTAGAGGTCATGCCGTCCGCGACGACGTATTCCTTTTCGGCAAGGCTGCAACGCTTCGAGCGGGAAAAGGGCTGGCATTACGTCGCCGTGCCGACGGAAATCGGTAAGCCGCTCGAACCGCTGGCGGATCGCGGGCTGATCGCCGTCACCGTGAAAGTGGGCGCATCCGTCTGGCCGACTTCCCTCTTGCCGATGGGCGACGGCACCCATTTCATCGCCCTGTCCGCGAAGGTGCGGGCAAGGGAAAGTTTATCATTCGGCGATGTTGTTGAAGTATCCTTTCGGACAAGGGCACGGACAAGCAGAAATGGGTGATGCGACCTCGGCGGCGCTCTAAAAGGCTGTCGCTAATTTCTTGCTGGGGCGGGCTTTAGCGTAAAATGTCGCTCTTTGCGGCATTTGAGACGAAGCGTGTATGAATTCTCCCGTTTTTCCCGGTGTTCCCGACCTTTTTGTCCAGGCGAGTCAATGTCTGCTGACGCCTTGCGAACTTGAAGTTTCCCATTTGCAGACGATTCTGGATCGCGTCATGACGCGGCGCGTGGATTATGCCGATCTGTATTTCCAGTATGCCCGCTTCGAGTCCTGGAGCCTGGATGAAGGCATCGTCAAGGTGGGGAGCTTCAGCATCGATCAGGGCGTGGGTGTGCGTGCCCTCTGTGGCGAGAAAACCGCTTTTGCCTATTCTGACGATATTACGCTGGCGGCCTTGACGGACGCAGCGGACAGTGTGCGCGCCATTGGCCGGGTTGGGCAGGATGCGGCAAAGATCGGCGGACAGCGTATTTCGGCGGCGACATCCCTGCGCGCCTCTTCCCTGCCGCCGCCGCGTTATGCCGCTGACGATCCGCTGGCCTCTCTGCCCGCCGAAGCCAAGGTGCGTCTCTTGGAACGTCTGGAAGGTTTTGCCCGGGCCGCCGATCCGCGCGTTCGCCAGGTCATGGCAACATTGGCCGGGGAATGGAGGGTGGTGCTGGTGGCCGCCTCCGACGGTCGGCTTGCCGCCGATGTGCGGCCTCTGGTGCGAGTTTCGCTGAGCGTCATCGTCGAGGACGAAGGACGGCGCGAACAGGGTTCGGCAGGCGGCGGCGGGCGTCTGGACTATGCGTATTTCAACGACGCGCGCCTCTGCGAATATGCGGACAAGGCGGTGCGTCAGGCGGCGCTCAACCTGGAAGCGCGTCCCGCGCCCGCGGGCGTCATGGACGTGGTGCTGGGTCCCGGCTGGCCGGGAATCCTGCTGCATGAGGCCGTGGGACACGGGCTGGAAGGCGATTTCAACCGCAAGGGAAGCTCCGCCTTTTCGGGGCGCATCGGCGAACGGGTCGCCGCGCCAGGCGTGACGGTGATCGACGACGGCAGCCTGCCGGGACGACGCGGATCGCTTTCCATCGACGACGAAGGCCATCCCACGCAGGCGACGACGCTGATTGAGGACGGCATCCTGAAATGCTACCTGCAAGACGGCCTCAACGCCCGTCTGATGGGCGTTTCCCCAACGGGCAACGGACGGCGCGAATCCTTCGCCTGTCTGCCGTTGCCGCGCATGACAAATACCTATATGCTGGCCGGGGACGACGCGCCGGAAGAGATTATTCGCTCGGTGAAAAAAGGCATCTACGCCGCCAACTTCGGTGGCGGCCAGGTGGATATTACCAGCGGCAAGTTCGTTTTTTCCATGAGCGAAGCCTATCGGATCGAAGACGGTAAGGTGACGACGCCGATAAAGGGCGCGACCCTGATCGGCAACGGCCCGGAAGCCATGATCCGCGTCACCCGGATTGGCAACGACATGGCGCTGGACCCCGGCGTCGGCACCTGCGGCAAGGAAGGGCAGAGCCTCCCCGTGGGCGTGGGGCTGCCCACCCTGCGGCTGGACGGCATCACGGTGGGAGGCACTTCGCTGTGAGCCTGCGGCGCTGGTGGAAGGATTTCCGCTACGAACTCAGGCTGGAAGCGCGCGACTTGCTGCGCATGTTCATGGAATCCAGCACCTGGCTGGTCATTCTGGTGCTGGCGGTTTTTGGGGCGGAAATCTATTTCGGCATGGGCATCGCCCTGCGCTACGACAGCCTGATGCATCTCTGGGGCGTGCGCACCGAGCGTTATTGCCGCGTCCTCTCCAATCCTCAGTATCTCATGCTCATCTACCTCCTTTTTGCCTTTGGCGTTACGATGGTCTATGGCATGGGCTGCCTGGTGAATTACATCAACGCGCGCAAGCAGCGGCGCGCGCGGGAAGAAATCCGCCGCCGCGCCTGGATTACGCTCCTTTGCGTATTGAGTGCCGAATCGCTGGGCGGCGTCGCCATGCTGCTTCTGGTGCGCTGGTGTTGAGGCGCGTTGCGCGCGCGGCGAGGTGTTGATGGGTCACTACGAAAATTTCCCGGTGGCATCCCTGCTCTTACCCAGGGCGCTGCGCGAACCGATAGCGGAAATTTACCGCTTCGCGCGCATGGCGGACGACATCGCCGATGAAGGCGACGCGCCGCCGGAGACGCGGCTGCGGCAACTGGCGGCGTTTGACGCCACGCTGGAACGCATCGGGCAGGCACTGGCGGAAGGGACGGAATTCCAGGCGGAGGCAGGGCCGGAGCCGCAGCTTTTCCAGCGATTGATGGCTGTGATCCAGCGGCATCGATTGCCGGTGCCGTATTTTCGCGATCTGCTGTCGGCGTTTTCACAGGACGTGCGCAAACGACGCTACGCGGATTTCCCGGAATTGCTGGACTATTGCCGCCGTTCCGCCAATCCGGTGGGACGGCTGATACTACATTTGCGCGGTACGCCGACAGCGGCGGAATTGACGCGTTCGGACGCCATCTGTTCCGCCTTGCAGATCATCAATTTCTGGCAGGACGTGACGATAGACTGGCAAAAGGGGCGTGTCTACCTGCCACAGGCGGATTTGCGGCGCTTTGGCGTCAGTGAGGCCGACATTGCCGCCGAACGCTGTACGCCGGGGTTTTGCGCGCTGATGCGTTTCGAGGCGGAACGCGCGCGCCTCCTGATGCGCCTGGGCGCGCCACTGGCGCGTGAATTGCCGGGACGCCTGGGCTGGGAAATCCGTTTGACCGTGCAGGGTGGCTTGCGCATTCTGGAAAAAATGGAAAACACGAACTACGACATCTTCCGTCATCGCCCAACCTTGAAGACGCTGGATTGGCTCTCCATGATAAAACGCGCGCTGGGAAAACGGGAATCCGGGATCGGAAACCAGGAACCAGAAAAGTGATCGGCGGCTTTGTCACCGCATATTCCACGGTCTCCCGGCCTCCATCTCCTTTCCTCAGAACGCGACAACTCCCTGTCGGCAGTTCAGTTTTCTGGAATATCAAAGCCAACGGAACGCCCGGCTGGATTGCTTCGCTACGCTCGCTTTTGACGAGGACGAGCATGGCGCGACTTGGTACGATAATCTCTCCGTCATTTTCCGGAGCAAAGCGACGAGGCAATCCAGACTCGTAACTCGATACGCAAAGCGCCGGTAACTTCCTCTGATTCCTGATCTCTGAACACTGACTACTCCCACTCGATGGTCGCGGGCGGTTTGCCGGAAATGTCGTAGACCACCCGGTTGATGCCTCTGGTTTCGTTGATGACGCGGTTGGAAACCCTGCCCAGGAGATCGAAAGGCAGATGCGCCCAGTGCGCGGTCATGAAGTCGCGGGTGACGACGGCGCGCAGGGCCACGACGTATTCATAGGTGCGCCCGTCGCCCATGACGCCGACGCTCCTGACCGGCAGGAAAACCGCGAACGCCTGGCTCGTGAGTTCATACCAGCTTTTGCCCACATCGTTTTCCGCGCACAGACCAGCGGCGGCGTCCGCCGGCGTGGCCTTCGTCCCGCGCAGTTCCTCGATGAAAATGGCGTCGGCCTGTTGCAGGATTCGGGCATATTCTGGCTTGATTTCGCCCAGAACGCGCACGCCCAGGCCGGGGCCGGGAAAGGGATGGCGATAGACCATCTCGCGTGGCAGGCCAAGGGCGACGCCCAGCTCGCGCACTTCGTCCTTGAAGAGTTTCTTCAGGGGTTCCAGGAGCTTCAGGCGCATCCGCTCCGGCAGGCCGCCGACGTTGTGGTGGCTCTTGATGGTATGCGCGCTGTTTTTCCCGGCGGATTCGATTACGTCCGGGTAGATGGTGCCCTGCGCCAGCCATTTCGCGGCGGGAAGTTTCCGGGCTTCGCGCTGGAATACCTCGATGAATTCATGCCCGATGATCTTGCGTTTCTCTTCCGGGTCGGAGATGCCCTTCAATTTTTCCATGAAATCGCGGGCGGCATCGACACGGATCACCTTGACGCCAAGATGACGGGCGAACATGTTCATCACCCGGTCGCCTTCATCCAGGCGCAGCAGGCCGTGGTCGACGAAGACGCAGGTCAGTTGCCCGCCGATGGCGCGGTGGACGAGCGCAGCGGCAACGGAGGAATCGACGCCGCCGGAAAGTCCCAGGATGACTTCCTCATTCCCCGCTTGGGCGCGAATGGCGGAAACGGCCTCGCCGATGTAGTCACCCATCCGCCAGTCCGCGCCGCAACCGCAGATCACGCGCGCGAACCGTTCCAGCATCGCTTGCCCCTGCGCGGTATGGGTGACTTCCGGGTGAAACTGCACGCCGTAGAAACGGCGCTTTTCATCCATCATGGCGGCGATGGGACAGGCGAGCGTCGCGGCCAGCGTCACGAAACCGGGCGGCAGTTCCACGACGGAATCGCCGTGGCTCATCCAGACTTCGAGGATTCCCGCGCCATCGGCGTCGGCGATGCCGTCCATGAAGACGGAACGCGCCGTGACCGTCACTTTCGCGTAGCCGAATTCCCGCGCCTTGCCCGATGATTCCGACGTCATTACCTTGCCGCCCAGTTGTACGGCCATGGTCTGCATTCCGTAGCAGATGCCCAGCACCGGAACGCCAAGCTCAAACACCGCCTGCGGCGCCCTGGGCGTGTCGCCTTCCGTGACCGAATTGGGGCCGCCGGAGAGAATGATGCCTTTCGCGCCGTAACCGTGAATGAAATCATCGGAAACGTCATGCGGATGAATTTCACAGAAGACCTTTGCTTCCCGCACCCGGCGGGCAATGAGCTGGGTGACCTGGGAGCCGAAATCGAGAATGAGGATTTTCTGGTGGGACACGGTTTTTTACAGGAAAGAAAACAGGAAGCGGGGGGCGGTCGAACCGCCGATCAATCCTCGATCACGCCTTCTTCGTCGGACGGAAAGAGTTCCGGCGTCATCGGCGCGAGGGAAGACGGGGCGGGCGGCGGCGGGGCGGTTGTGGCGGAACCGCCCAGAAGCTGCAGGATGGCGGTAAGTTCTTCCCGGATCTGGCGGATGGACAACGGGTTTTTCCCCGGCGTTTCGGCGGCGGCTTCCAGCAATTCTTCTTCCAGGCGGTTGCGCGCGCCACTGATGGTGAAACACTGGCTGTAGAGCAGTTCGCGGATGCGGCGCACCAGCAATACTTCGTGGTGCTGGTAATAGCGCCGGTTGCCGCGCCGCTTGACGGGCTTCAACTGGGTGAATTCCTGCTCCCAGTAACGCAGCACGTGCGGCTTGACGCCACACAGTTCACTCACTTCACCGATGGTGAAATAGCGTTTGGCGGGAATGGGCGGGAGATCCGCCTCACTGGCCGTAACAGGCTGGTTATGCCGGTGTTCCATTGAAGGCCTCTTCCACTTCCGCCTTCAGGCGCTGGCTGGCGTGAAAAGTGACGACGCGGCGGGCGGTGATGGGAATTTTCTCGCCGGTCTTGGGGTTGCGTCCGGGGCGTTTCGGCTTGTCGCGCAACTGGAAATTGCCGAAACCGGAGAGTTTGACGCCCTCTCCTTGTTCCAGCGCGTCGCGGATTTCCTCGAAGAAGGCTTCCACCATGTCCTTGGACTCGCGCTTGTTGAGTCCCACCTCCACGAAAAGAAGGTCGGAAAGCTCTGCTTTGGTCAGGGTTTTGACGGGCGTGGATAAGCTCATGTTTCGCACGGGAAAACGGGCGGCGCAAACGGAAATCCGGCGCGAATCTGCTGGGGTGTGATTCAGGTTCGCAACTGCGCCTGAAAATGTTGTTCCAGACAGGCAATGATTCCGGTTACGGCGAGATCGATGTCCGCATCTGATAAAGTACGTTGAGTATCTTGCATAACTATACGAAAAGCAAGGCTTTTTCTTCCTTCGGGAACGCCTTTTCCCTGGTACAAATCGAAGAGATGGATGTCGCAGACCTGTTGGGGCGCGTGCGCTTTCATGTCGCGCAGGATGTCGTCCAGGGGCAGCGACTGGTCGACCAGCACCGCCAGATCGCGGATGGCGGGTTGAAAGCGGGAGACTTCCGCGTAGGCGGGCAGCGTCCTGGAAGCCAGCGCCTCTAGTTCGAGTTCGCAGACGACGGGCGCGGCGGGCAGTTCATATTTTTGCGTCCATTGCGGATGCAGTTCGCCGATGTAGCCGACGACGCGCCCCGCCCACTGGATGTGAGCGGCGCGTCCGGGATGCAGGGCAGGGTGTTCGCCGCGAATGAAGGCGAGTTTGGCGGGCGCGAACAGGCTTTCCATGTCGCCCTTGAGATCGAAGAAATCGGTGGCGCGCTTCTCGCGTCCCCAACCTTCGGGCAAGGCGGGGCCATAAGCCAGCATCGCCAGATGCCAGGGTTGCCGATGACCGTCCTTGGCGTAAGCGAAACAGCGTCCCGTTTCAAAGAGGCGGACGCGGGATTGCTTGCGTTTCAGGTTGGTGACGAGGTTGTCGATGAGACCGCCCAGGAGCGAGGAACGCAGGACGGCAAGCTGGCTGGCGATGGGATTGGCAAGGCGCACCGGCGCGACATTGGCGGCAAGATCGCGTTCCTGGTCTTCCGGCGCGAAGGCGTAGTTGATGACTTCCTGGAATCCCCGATCGGCAATTTGCTGGCGCAGCCTGGAGAGCGCGCGCCGGTTTTCTGGCTGCGGCAGCATGGCAAGCTGTCCCTTGGGTTCCGGCGCGGGCAGGTTTTCGTAGCCATGCACGCGGGCGATTTCCTCGATCAGGTCTTCCTCGATGGCGATGTCGAAGCGATAGCTGGGCGGCGTTACCAGAAAATCCGTGCTCTCGCGGGTAAAGGGCAGGGCGAGGCGCGTCAGGTATTGTGTGATCTCCGCCGCGCGAAAGGGGGTTCCCAGCACCTTGGCGAGCCGGGGCGGACGCAGGCGCACGACGGCGCGCCTGGGCAGGTGTTCCTCGACGACGGCATCCGTGACCGCGCCCGCCGCGCCGCCGCAGATTTCCATGATCAGGGCGCTGGCGTATTCCAGCGCGCGCGCGCAATTTTCCCAATCCACGCCGCGCTCGTAGCGATGCGAAGCGTCACTGGAAAAATTGTGCCGCCGCGCCCGGCCAGCAATGGCGGCAGGCGCGAAGAAGGCGGATTCGAGAAAGACTTCCGTGGTATCGAGCGTGATGGCGCTCTCTTCGCCGCCCATGATGCCCGCCATCGCCTTTGCGCCCGTCGCGTCGGCAATGACCAGGATGTCGTCCGAGAGCGCGATTTCCTGTCCATTCAGAAGCAGCAGCTTTTCACCGGCTGCCGCCATGCGGACGCGGATGTCGCCGGAAAGCCGGGCGTTATCGAAGGCATGCAGGGGCTGCCCCAGGGTCAGCATGACGTAGTTGGTGATGTCGACCAACGCGGAAACGCTGCGCAGGCCGCTGCGCAAGAGACGGCGGCGCATCCATTCTGGCGTCGGCGCCTTCGCGTCCACGCCGCCGATAATCCGTCCACAATAGCGCGGACAGGCGGCGGGCGCTTGCAGGGACACGGCGCGAGTCTGCGAGCGCGTGACGGCAACCGGGGAAATCTCCGGCAAGACGAGACGCGCGCCGGTCAGGGCGGCGACTTCCCGGGCGATCCCGGAGAGCGAAAGGCAATCCGCGCGGTTGGGCGTGAGCTTCAAGGTGTGGCGGCAATCGTCCAGATCGAGATAATCGCGGAGGGATTCTCCTGCCGGCGCGTCGGAAGGCAGGGACATCAGGCCGGCGGCGTCTTCGGAAATGCCCAGTTCCCTTGCCGAACAGAGCATCCCGGAGGATTCGACGCCGCGCACCCTGGCGACCCTTATCCTGAAATCGCCCGGCAAGACGGCGTCCGGCAGGGCGCAGGGCGCTTTCAGTCCCGCCGCCGCGTTGGGCGCGCCACAGACGATTTGCCGGAGCGCGCCATCGCAAACATCTACTTGGCATACATTCAGGCGATCGGCGTCCGGGTGTTTTGAGACCGACACAATCTCGGCCACGACCACGCCCGTAAAGGCGGGCGCAGCGGCTTCCGTAGCTTCCACTTCCAACCCGGCCATCGTCAGGAGGTGGGCGAGTTCATCGGAAGAAAGCGCGGGATTGACGAAGGTTCGCAGCCAGGATTCAGAAAATTGCATGGAAATTTCGCTCGCAAGGCAAAGGGAGGATCAGACGAACTGACGCAGGAAGCGCAGATCGCCCTCGAAGAAGAGACGCAGGTCATCGACGCCATAACGCAGCATGGCGAGGCGATCCGGGCCAAAACCGAACGCGAAGCCCGTATGCTTTTCCGGGTCTATGCCCGCGCGGGAAAGCACATTGGGATGCACCATGCCGCAACCGGCAATTTCCAGCCACTGCTGCGTCCCGTGCGTGAAGGCCACGTCGATTTCGGCGGAAGGTTCGGTAAAGGGGAAAAAGGAGGGGCGAAAACGCACCTTCAGATCGTCGGTCTCGAAAAAGCGGCGCAGGAAATCGGCGATGACGCCCTTCAAATCGGCAAAGGAGACGTTTTCACCCACCCAAAGCCCTTCGACCTGATGGAACATCGGTGAGTGCGTGGCGTCGGAGTCGACGCGATAGACGCGCCCCGGCGCGATGATGCGGATTTCCGGCATGGTTTCCTGTCCGGCGTATTTTGCCACGTGCGCCTGCATGTAGCGCGCCTGGATGGGACTGGTATGCGTGCGCAGCAACAGGCCTTTCGCAAGGCGCCCGTCTTCATCCAGGAGATAAAAGGTGTCGTGCATGGAGCGCGCGGGGTGGTCTTCGGGCGTGTTCAGCGCGGTAAAGTTGTAAAAATCGGTCTCGATTTCCGGGCCGTCGGCCACGGCAAAACCGAGGGAGGCAAAGAGTTGCTCGATGCGTTCCAGCGTGCGCGTCACCGGATGCAGGCCGCCCTGCGCCTCGCCGCGTCCCGGCAGGGTGACATCCAGGGCTTCCTCGGCCAGCCGAGCCGAGAGTTCGGCCTGCCTGATGGCCTCGCGCCGTTCGGCAAGCGCCGTTTCCACGGCGGCCTTGGCCTGATTGATGGCCGCGCCGACTTTTCTTTTTTCTTCCGCCGCGAGCTTGCCCAGTTCTTTCAGAAGAACGGTGATCTGCCCGCTCTTGCCCAGGTAACGCGCCTTGGCTTGTTCCAGCGCGTCCGGGTCGAGCGCCGTGGCGAATGCCGTTTTTGCCGCGCGAACGATGGACTCAAGATTTTGCATGGAGCTTACCCCTGAAAAGGAAAAGGAGGCTTGCGCCCCCTTTTCCGCGATGCGCCGTACATGAAGAGGCGTTTTCCGTCAGACGCCCAACTGGGCCTTGGCCTGGTTGGCCAGGGCGGCGAAGGCGGCCTTGTCGAAAACCGCGAGATCGGCGAGCACCTTGCGGTCGACTTCGATATTGGCCTTTTTGAGGCCATTCATGAAGGTGCTGTATTTCAGTCCAAGCTCTCGGGAAGCCGCGTTGATGCGGGCGATCCACAGGGCGCGGAACTGGCGCTTCCGCTGGCGGCGGTCGCGGTAGGCATATTGACCGGCCTTCATTACCGCCTGTTTGGCGATGCGATAGACGTTCTTCCTGCGGCCGCGATACCCCTTTGCCTGTTCCAGGACTTTTTTATGGCGCGCGCGCGCCGTGACGCCACGTTTGACTCTGGGCATGTTCTTCTCCTCTCGTCTCAGGCGTAGGGCAGCATGGCGCGCACCATGCCGACATCGCATTCACGCACATGGGTGATGCTACGCAACTGGCGTTTGGCCTTGGTGGTTTTCTTGGTCAGGATGTGGCGCTTGAACGCCTGGCTTCGCTTGATGCTGCCGGAAGCGCGCACCTTGAAACGCTTCGCGGCGCCGCTCTTGGTCTTCATTTTGGGCATGGTCTGCTCCTGTTTGACGACATGCTTGCCAGGTGTTCCCCGACGGGGACGCTTCTTGACCCGCAAACACTTTTATGGACGGGCGCTTTTCGTCGAAAGCGCCCGTCGAAACTTCTTCAGGCGTTGGCTTCAAGGGGTTCGGCGGTTTTTCCCGCTGGTTTTTCCTTGCGTACTTTTTCCGCCTTTTTCTTCGCGGGCGCGACGATCATCACCATCTGCCGCCCTTCCAGCCGGGGCATCTGCTCCACTTGGCCGTAAATGTCCAGATCAGCCTTGACCCGTTCGAGCTGGCGCATCCCGAACTCCTGGTGCGCCATCTCGCGTCCCCGGAAGCGCAAGGTCACTTTCACCTTGTCTTCTTCTTCCAGAAAACGAATCATGTTGCGCAGCTTGATCTGGTAGTCATTTTCATCGGTGCCTGGCCTGAGCTTGATTTCCTTGACCTGCACCTGTTTTTGCTTCTGCTTTGCATCGTGCGCCTTCTTGGCTTCCTGGTACTTGAATTTGCCATAGTCCATGATGCGACAAACCGGCGGCGCCGCCTGCGGCGCGATTTCCACCAGATCCAGACCTGCTTCCTCAGCCAGATAATTGGCCTGACGAGAACTCACGACACCCAATTGTTCGCCTTCTGCGCCAATCAGCCGGACTTCCGGCGCGTTGATTTCTTCATTCAAGCGATGCGACTTGTTCAGAGCGATGGCAAAAACTCCCAAAAATGACAAAAAAATCCGTAACGAAAACTACGGCGCATTCCCTCGGTCAGCGACTTCTTTCTGAAGCCGCGCCAACAGGTCGTCTACGGACATCTGCCCCAGATCCTGACCGCCTCGGGTACGCACGGAGACCAGATTGTCCGCCTTTTCCCGATCGCCCACAATGAGCTGATAAGGCAGACGCCGCAAACTGTGGGCGCGAATTTTATAGGTGATTTTCTCATTACGCAAATCGGTTTCCGCATGAAAGCCGTGCGCCTTCATCTTTTTCGCCACTTCCCTAGCGTATTCGGCCTGGTGTTCGGAAATGCTCATCACCATTACCTGCACGGGCGCAAGCCAGAGGGGGAAGGCGCCCGCGTAATGCTCGATCAGGATGCCGACGAAGCGCTCCAGCGAGCCGAAGAGCGCCCGGTGCAGCATCACGGGACGCTTGTGGGCGTTGTCCGCGTCCACGTAATGAATATCGAAACGCTCCGGCAGGTTCATGTCCACCTGCAAGGTGCCGCATTGCCAGTCGCGGCCAATCGCGTCGCGGAGCACGAATTCCAGTTTTGGCCCGTAGAACGCGCCTTCGCCGGGAAAAAGCGCGTAGGCCACGCCCATGCGCTCCAGCGCCTCCCTGAGCGCGCCTTCCAGGATGTCCCAGGTCGTATCTGACCCGATGCGGTTGTCTGGCCGGGTGGAGAGTTTTACCCGCACGTCCTCGAAGCCGAAATCCTTGTAGATGCTGAAAATGAGCTTCACCACGTCGCGGCATTCGGCTTCCATCTGCGCTTCGGCGCAGAAGATGTGCGCGTCATCCTGGGTGAAATGGCGCACGCGCAAAAGGCCATGCAGCGCGCCGGAGGGTTCGTAGCGATGCACCTTGCCGAATTCCGCCATCCTGAGCGGCAGGTCGCGGTAGCTCCTGACGCCCTGCGCGTACATCGCCAGCGCGCCGGGACAGTTCATCGGCTTCAAGGCGAAGACGCGGCCATCCTCGGTCTCGGTGGTGAACATGTTTTCCCGGTAATTGAACCAGTGCCCGGAAGTTTCCCAAAGAGCGCGATCCATCACGTCCGGCGTATTGACTTCCACATAACCCGCCGTCTCCTGGCGGTCGCGCATGTAGTCGATCAGTTGCCGGAAGAGGAACCAGCCTTTGGGATGCCAGAACACCGAACCCGGCGCGAATTCCTCGAAATGGAAGAGATCGAGCTGCTGTCCGAGCTTTCGATGGTCGCGCTTTTCGGCTTCTTCCAGCATGGAAAGATAGGCGTCCAGGTCTTCCTTTTTTGCCCAGGCGGTGCCGTAGACCCGTTGCAGCATCTCGTTTCTCGAATCGCCGCGCCAGTAGGCCCCGGCCACCTTCATGAGCTTGAAGGCCTTCAATTTTCCCGTGGAAGGCACATGCGGGCCGCGGCAGAGATCGACGAAATCGCCCTGCCGGTAGAGCGAGACTTCCCCGCCTTCTGGAATGGCGGCGATCAGCTCGGCCTTGTATTTTTCGCCTGCCTCCTGAAAGAAGCGGATGGCATCCTCCCGATCCCAGGCTTCGCGGACGACGGGAATATCCTGTTTGGCGAGTTCCGCCATGCGTTTTTCGATGGCCGCCAGGTCTTCTGGCGTAAAGGGGCGCGTGTAGGCGAAATCATAGTAGAAGCCGTTTTCGACCGTGGGGCCGATGGCGACCCGCGCCTCCGGGTAAAGTCCCTTGACCGCGTGCGCCATGAGATGCGCGGCGGAGTGGCGGAGAATGGCGAGTCCATCGGCGTCCTTGTCAGTGATGATGGCGAGCGCCGCGTCGGTTTCAATCGAAAAGGACGTATCCACCAGTCGCCCGTCAACCTTGCCCGCCAATGCTGCCCTGGAGAGACCCACGCCAATGCTGGCGGCGACTTCGGCCACGGTCACGGGACAGGGAAAAACGCGGAGGGAACCATCGGGCAGGCGAATGTCGGGCATGTAGGGCTATCCGGAAAACCAGAACAAAAATGCGGCCAGGCCGCACTTGTTATTTCATGACCACACTGAAAAGTGTGGTAGGCGCGATTGGATTCGAACCAACGACCCCCACCATGTCAAGGTGATGCTCTAACCAACTGAGCTACGCGCCTGAAAAGTCCGGCATTATACGGAGCGGAGAAGGTAAGTCAAGGGGAAGCCAAGGCGCGTGTAGCGAGCTTCACATCTCTCTGCCTTTGTAGCGCGACAGTTGTCCGGTCGTCATGGCCTCCGCAAGGAGGGCTGTGATTAGCGACAGCCCTTCAGGGCTGTCGCTAATTTCTTGGCTTACAGCAAGCCTTCTCCTTCCGGCGTTTCCCATTGGATGCCGATGATTTGAAGCAGGTCTTCGGGGAGCGTGGCGGAGGACTCTCCGGCATCCGGCGGCGTCGCGCCTTGCATGGCGTCGACCAGCGCCTGTGCCTGGGTGTTCTTCAGGACCGTGCCGTCATCCAGCCTGAACTGTTCCACCTGATAGCTCGCGTGGGCATACCAATGCTCAAAGGTGAGCTTGTCGCCTTCTTCTCCCAGAAGGGCGACTTCCAGATGATTGCCCTGCCGGCTGAACCACAGTTGTTCCGCCGTAATCCCTTCCCCGAACCGCACCACGTCCGAACCCGCGGTATCCAGGATGACATCCCCGCCATCCCCGCGCGAGAACAGGTA
>JAIRMN010000084.1 GCA_031258715.1 Zoogloeaceae bacterium | reverse complement strand
CTGCAGGCACAAGCTCCTTTCCATCTTGAACGCCATCTGCAAATCAGGACAGCCCTGGCAGGAAAATTTCGCTCACCCTTGACAAAAAACCTTGCTTTTGAACACAGTTGCTGTCCTCTGTCCTCTGTCCTCTGTCTTCTGTCTTCTGGTCAGAGGACAGAGGAATTAGCGCCTTTGCTGGCGGAAAGGAAAGCACGAATGAAGACCGAAGCACCCAACACCGTCATTGCGAGGAACGAAGCAATCCAGTCGGCCTTTCAGGTAGCTTCAGCGTTTCAGGAAACAGGAATAAATCATGGGGGTGCGCGAACATGGCGGAAATGTGTGTTTTTTTCAGACAGAAAGGAAGGAGTGAGCAGAAAATAGGCAAATCCAGAGAAAATTTATAAAATCATGACGCAACAACATGCAAAATCCGGGAGAAAATCAGAGAAATACACTGCCAGATTATTCAGATTGCTTATTGTAGGGTTGTGCGGGACAGCAGAAATACACAATTGAAAAATAGCCAATGCTCGATGAGGTACGACATAATACTGATCCTTGCGGGACATCATTTCTGGTCTCAGTCTTCATCCAAAAACCAACTCCGGTTTGAAACCCCGCCCGCAAGAAAGGCGCGAAGGTTGGAACCCCACTCGATCGGATGGGGTTTCGACCCTAGCCATTCTCGATGGGAGAGAAATCCCTCGAGAATGGCGTCAGACCGACAGCCATGAAAGGGTGTCGTTAATCTCTTGCTTCTTAAAACGACTTCCGAGAATGACGATGTTGTGATCGATCCACGTTGCGTCGCGCTTTTGACGAGGCGGAAGACGCCCCGTCCTCTGTCCCCTCTCTTCTGCCCCCGCCTTACTCCCCTGGCAGGTCGATGCCCTTGAGTTTGCGGTAGAGATTGACCGCGTAGGAATCTGTCATGCCCGCGACAAAATCGGCGATGCCTAGGAAGCGGAGGTAGGGGTCGGGATCGGGTTGGCCTTGCGCGCCGAGGAATTGGGCAGGCAGGAGTTTCAGCAACATGCGTTCGCGGGTGGTCATCGGATATTGGCCCACGGCGGACTCGATGGCGGTGATGAAGAGGGAGAGCAGGCCACCCAGCACTTCGAAGCCCGCCGTCTCGATTTCCAGCGCCGGACGCGCCGTGTAGATGCGATCGAAGGCGATGGCCTTCACCGCGTCGAGCGGCGCGGACAGGGGCGCGACGGACAACAGATCACCCTCGAACCCGCCGCCGAGAATAGCCGTCTCGTTGTCCAGGAACACCTCGGCGGCGACTTCCAAGAGACGGCCAATCGCCTTGGCGCGCAGGTATTCGATGCGCTCCTTCGGCTCGAACAGGCGTTGCAGCTTGCCTTCATTGACGCTCTCGCCCGCCAGCGCCGCAAGCAGTTCCTGGGCGTCTTCGGCGCGGACGAAGCCTAGGCGGGCGGCGTCTTCGAGGTCGACGATCAGGTAGCAGGTATCGTCGGCCACTTCCACTAGGTAGGCCAGCGGATGCCGATGCCAGGCCAGGCCCGACAAGCGTTCCGGCAAACCCGTGGCGGCGGCGACCTGGACGAAGGCGGCGGCGTCATGCTGGAAAAACCCGTGCTTTTTGGCGCTCGCGCCAGAGAGCGTCCTGCCTTTCAGCCAGGAAGCGCGCGGGTACTTGGTAAAGGCGGCAAGGACGGCGGCAGTTAGTTGCAGGCCGGGATTGGCGGGATTTTGCAGTCGGGTGAGGATGCGAAACCCCTGGGCGTTGCCTTCGTAGCGCGCGAAATCCGCGCATTGCGCGGGCGTTAAGGCGTAACGCTCCAAGAGGCCGGAAGCCCTGAACCATTCACGGATGGCGTCCTCCCCGGCGTGGCCAAAAGGAGGATTGCCAATATCATGGGCAAGGCAGGCGGCGGCGACAATTGCCCCGAAATCAGCGGCATCGACCGCACGCAACTGATGCCGGGCGATGATTTCCCGCCCAACTATCGCGCCCAGCGAACGTCCGACGCAACTGGCCTCCAAACTGTGCGTCAGGCGTGTGCGCACATAGTCGCTGCGCGAAAGCGGAAAAACCTGCGTCTTGTCCTTCAGGCGGCGAAAGGCCGAAGTGAAAACGATGCGGTCATAATCCTGTTGGAAAGCGGTGCGCTCCGGCGCGAGCGCGCGGCCATGCGCGGCCCCCGCGCCGGGACGTTCGGCGCAGATGAGCTTTTGCCAGCGCCGCCGTTTCGATTCCGGCGAAAGTCCCCTAGCCATGCGAGACGGCTTCCAGTTCCGCCTGCAATTCCACGCGCGTCACGACGGCGGCGCCCAGCTTGCCCACCACGACGCCCGCCGCGACATTGGCGAGGCGAACCGCTTCCGACCAGGACGCGCCCGTCGTCCGCAAGGCCGCCAGCGTGGCAATGACCGTATCGCCCGCGCCGGAAACATCGAAGACTTCGCGCGCGACGGCGGATTCATGGAGAGTTTCGCCTTCCGCGCCAAAAAGACTCATCCCTTCTTCGCTGCGCGTCACCAGGATCGCCTCCGCCCCCAGTTCCTCGCGCAGGCGATCGGCTTTTTCAGCGAGTTCCGCTTCCGTCCGCCAGCTTCCCGCCACCGCCTGGAATTCGCCGCGATTGGGCGTAATCAGGGTGGCGCCAGCGTAGCGGGAAAAATCGTCGCCCTTGGGGTCAACCAACACCGGCTTTGCCGCCGCGCGGGCGGCGCGGATCATCTCGGCAATGTGCGCGAGGCCGCCCTTGCCATAGTCGGAAAGCACCACGGCGTCGCAATCGGCAAGGCGCGACTGGAAATCCGCGAGCTTGGCGCGCAACACTTCATGCGAAGGCGCGGTTTCGAAATCGATGCGCAAAAGCTGCTGCTGGCGGCCAATGACCCTAAGTTTCACCGTGGTGTCGATGCTCGCGTCCACATGGAGCCCAGCCTGGATGCCGCCTGCTTCCAGCAGGCGTTCCAGAGAACGCCCCGCGTCATCCGCGCCAACCACGGAAAGCAGATGGCAACGCGCGCCCAGCGCGGCGATGTTGCGCGCCACATTGGCCGCGCCGCCCGGACGCTCTTCCTGCCGCGTCACCTTGACCACCGGCACCGGCGCTTCCGGCGAAATGCGGCTGACTTCGCCGAACCAGTAACGATCCAGCATTACGTCGCCCACGACCAAGAGACGCGCTTGGGAAAGTCTTTCAAGGATGGGATACATTCGTCATTCCTCCTTCAATCCGCAGCGATCCCTGTCTTCTGGACGTCCAATGACCGCCGCCTAGAGCGAGGCATCGAATTCTTCCGATCGACGCGGCGGATAGGTTTCCCAGCCGCCGCAGGCGGGGCAGCGCCAATAGAACTGGCGGGCGCGAAAACCGCAGCCCGTGCAGCGGTAACGCGCCAAGCGGCGCGTATAGCCATGCACGATGCCGCGCGCCAATTCCAGATCGGCGCGACGTCCGCCTTCATCGCCGACCAGCGACAGGCGGGCGCTGATGAGTTTTTCCAGTCCGAGCAAGGAGGGATTCTTTTGCAGCGCGTTTTGCACCAGCCGATAGGCCGCGTCACTGCCCGCGTTTTCGAGTTCGAGCTGATAAACGCTTTCCAGCAAATCCAGCGAAGGGTAGCGTTCCAGATAGGTGCGCAGCAAAATCAGTCCCTCCCACGGCTTGCCAAGGCGCTGGCAGGCGTCCTGGATGCGCTGCGCCGCCAGCGATAGATAGGCCGGAGCCTGCTGCTCGATGCGCCGCCAGGCGTCGATGGCCTTTTCCGGCGCGTTCTGCTGGAGGGCGATGTCACCGGCAATCAAGCTGGCACGCACGCAAAGACGGTGCGCTTTTCGCGCTTCTTCCAGGGCGTTTTCCGCCGCTTCGAAACGCGAACGCATGAGTTCATCTGAGGCGAGTTCGCAATAAAACTGCGCGATCTCCTTGGCGGCGCAGGGATCATCCTGTTCGCGGGCGACGGCGATGGCCTTTTGCCAGTCTTTTTCGAGTTGGTAGATTTCCAGCAGTTGACGTTGCGCTTCGTCTTTCAGCGTCGAAGTCCGCAATTTGACGAAAATGTCTTCGGCGCGATCCAGGAGACCGGCCTTGAGATAGTCCTGTCCGAGTTCCATCAGAGCTTGCAGGCGAATTCCCTCGCCCAGGTCGTCGCGCTCAATCAGGCTTTGGTGCATTCGAATGGCGCGCTCCATTTCGCCGCGCCGCCTGAAAAGCCCGCCCAGCGCAAAGTTGAGTTCCACGGTTTGCGTATCCTGCCGCGCGACTTCCAGAAAGGCGTCGATGGCCTTGTCCGGCTCTTCACTCAACAAAAAGTTCAGTCCCTGGAAATAGGAACGCGGCAGCTCGCGCGATTCGCGCACCACATGATGAATATCCACGCGCGCCGCAATCCAGCCTAAGGCAAAGAAAAGCGGCAGCAACAAAAGCTGCCAATAGGCTTCCAGTTCCATCAAAACCCCGTTTGCGGATTGCCGCCGCCGGACGCGGGCGCGGCAACTAGCGCTTCCGCTTCCCGCTTTAGGCAGACAATGCGCCGCCGCGCCCGAAAAAGCGGCGCGAGCATCGCCAGAATGCCCAAGAGGACGCCCGTGACGAAAAACAAGAGGAGCCACAACACCATCGGCGCGTCCCAGGAATGTCCGAAAAAGAAATTGAGCGTGACCGTCTCCGCGTTTTTCAAGGCAAAGAGGAGCACGAACAAAAACAACAAAAGCCGCACAATCCAGATGAGGGCAGACATAAACACCCCGCTCGCAAAAAGAAAAAGGCGGCAGCCGCCCGGCTGCCGCCTCAGAATCTACCACAAGCGCGTGGGTTTGTGGCTTTGCGGGTTCAACGGCGTTTATCCACGCGCTCCCGCAATTCCTTGCCCGCCTTGAAATGCGGCACCCACTTTTCCGGCACCTCCACCTGTTCGCCCGACTTGGGATTGCGTCCCAAACGCGCCGGGCGATGGTTCAGGGAAAAACTGCCAAATCCGCGAATTTCGATGCGCGTCCCGGCAATCAATGCGTTCGACATGACATCGATCATCATCTTGACCACATCGTCCGCGTCATTTGCCGTCAACTGGGGAAAACGCCCAGACAATCGCTCGATCAGTTCAGATTTGGTCATAGGGCGTCATCAAGTCTGCTGGTTCTGATCCAGTTTGGCTTTCAGCAAAGCGCCCAGATTGGTCGTTCCGGCGGAACCGGAGGATTCCGCGCTGATCTTCTGCATGGCTTCCGCTTGCTCCGCCTGATCCTTGGCCTTGATGGAAAGATTGATCAAACGGGTCTTGCGATCCACGTTAATGATCATCGCTTCCACCGCGTCCCCGATTTTCAGCACGTGCGAAAGGTCTTCCACCCGCTCGCGCGAATAGTCGGAAGCGCGCAGGTAGCCTTCCACCTCGCCATCCAGCGCGATGACCGCGCCCTTGGCCTCCACCGACTTGACCGCGCCGCTGACCACGGAATTCTTTTCGTGCGTGGCGATGTAGTTGGTATACGGGTCGCCCTCCAGTTGCTTGACGCCCAGGGAGATGCGCTCCTTGTCCACGTCGATGGCGAGCACCACGGCTTCCACTTCGTCGCCCTTCTTGAAGCTGCGAATGGCTTCTTCGCCGGAAGTGTTCCAGGAAAGGTCGGAAAGATGCACGAGACCATCGATGCCGCCCGACAAGCCAATAAAGATGCCGAAATCGGTGATCGACTTGATCGCGCCGGAAACCTTGTCGCCCTTTTTGAAATTCTGGTTGAATTCCTCCCATGGATTGGGTTGGCACTGCTTCATGCCCAGGGAGATGCGACGCCGTTCCTCGTCGATTTCCAGGATCATGACTTCCACTTCGTCGCCCAGTTGCACCACCTTGGAAGGATGGACATTCTTGTTCGTCCAGTCCATTTCGGAGACGTGCACCAACCCTTCGATGCCCTGCTCGATTTCCACGAACGCGCCGTAATCGGTAAGATTCGTGACCTTGCCGAACATGCGGGTCGTTGCCGGATAACGGCGGGCAATGCCCACCCAAGGGTCTTCCCCCAGTTGCTTCAAACCTAGGGAGACGCGATTCTTGTCGGTATCGAACTTCAACACCTTGGCTTCGAGTTCATCCCCCACGGAAAGCACTTCGCTCGGATGCCGCACGCGCCGCCAGGCCAGATCCGTGATATGCAACAGACCATCGATGCCGCCCAAATCGACAAACGCGCCGTAATCCGTGATGTTCTTGACGATGCCCTTGACGACGGTACCCTCCTTCAGGCTTTCGAGGAGCTTGTCGCGTTCCTCGCCCACGCTGGCCTCCAGCACGGCGCGACGGGAAACCACGACATTGTTGCGCTTCCTGTCCAGCTTGATGACCTTGAATTCCAGCGTCTTGCCCTCGTAGGGCGAGGTATCCTTGATCGGACGCATATCCACCAGCGAACCGGGCAAAAAGGCGCGCACGCCATTGGTCATGACGGTAAGCCCCCCCTTCACCTTGCCGGTGATGGCACCGGAAACGAGCGAGCCGTCGTTCAGGGCGTGTTCGAGGAAATTCCAGGAGGCGATACGCTTGGCGCGGTCTCGGGAAAGACGGGTTTCGCCATAGCCGTCTTCGAGCATCTCGATGGCGACCTGGACAAAATCACCAGGACTGGCTTCCAGCTCGCCCTGATCATTCAAGAATTCTTCAACGGGGATATAGGATTCGGATTTCAGGCCGGCGTTGACCACGATAAAATTCTGATCGACGCGCACCACTTCAGCCGTGATGACTTCGCCTTGGCGCATTTCCTGGCGAGCCAGGCTTTCTTCAAAAAGTTGGGCAAAAGATTCCATGAGGTTTTAAAATCGCTTCTTGCTGCCGCGCAGCGGTTAGGTTGATCGAACGCCGCGCAAACCTCACAAATCCGTTTCCGGTTCCCAAGACCCGCCAGCACCCTGCTTCCGGAAAATCCGGAAAGGAGCGAATCGTAGCAGAAAAAAAGTTTACAGATCAAGCCTTTGCGCGACAGGGGACAGAGGCGCCCCACCCGTCGTTGCGAGGGCGAAGCCCACAACGAAACAAAGAGGGCGCCTTGATTTCTCCTTGAGCGCGATCCGAATCCGGACTATACCGAGCCGATATTCTCATTTGCCGGAATTCGCGCGGGCGCGATTCGTTCCGCAAAGCGCGGCGGAGCTTGCGGTTGGAACGGCATGAAGCGTCACAGTGTCTTGCAAGCCCCATGATTTTCTCCTGTCATTGCGCCACCACGCGACGCAGTCTCATGGCATACCAACCCCCTCCCCAGAACCCTTTATTGGCGCGGCTTCTGTGTTGCGGTGCAGCATAAAAAGACGGGGGTTCCCGTTGTTTTTGCGCGTAGAATCAAGTACATTTTCGCAAATCAAAACAAGTCAGGCGACTGACGCACAAACGGGTGACGACGTGAAAAACATGCCTATAAACACCGCATGCCGGGGAGCGCTTCCTTCTTCCCCTCCATCGGTCTTTCCCATTGCGCATCTGTCCCAGGGCGGGAAACTGCCATACTGGCCACTGGACTGGCAGTCTTCGCGCTGGCGTTTTCAGGTTTTTAAACGGTGTAAGCAATCAATGGAGGAGCAAGATGAAAGTACTGGTTCCCGTTAAACGGGTTGTCGATTCCAATACCAAAGTGCGCGCCAAGGCGGATGAGACCGGAGTGGATCTGGCGAACGTCAAGATGAGCATGAATCCATTCGACGAAATCGCTGTCGAGGAAGCGGTGCGCCTGAAGGAAAAGGGCGTAGCGACGGAAGTCGTGGTCGTCAGTTGTGGCGCGTCGTCCAGTCAGGAAACCCTGCGCACCGCGCTGGCGGTGGGCGCGGATCGGGCGATCCTCGTGGATTGCGGCGATGCCGACCTGCAACCGCTCGCGGTGGCGAAACTCCTGAAGGCGGTCAGCGACAAGGAGAATCCGCAGATCATCATCGCCGGCAAACAGGCGATCGATGACGACGCCAATCAGGTCGGACAGATGCTCGCCGCCTTGCAGGGCTGGCCGCAAGTAACGTTCGCTTCCAGGGTGGACGTGGCGGACGGCAAGGTAAAAGTGACGCGGGAAATCGACGGCGGCCTGGAAACGCTGGAAGCGTCGCTGCCCGCCGTGATTACGGCGGATCTGCGCCTGAACGAGCCGCGCTACGCCAAGCTGCCGGACGTGATGAAGGCGAAGAAAAGACCGCTGGATACGACGACGCCCGCCGAACTCGGCGTGAATGTCACGCCCCGCCTGAAGACGCTGAAAGTCTCCGAGCCGCCCAAGCGACAAGGCGGCGGCAAGGTGGCCGATGTGGCCGATTTGGTCAATAAACTCAAAAACGAAGCAAAGGTGATCTGAAATGGCTATTCTCGTTATTGCTGAACACGACCACGCCACCCTCAAGGCGGCAACCCGCAACGCGCTGGCAGCCGCCGCCAGGCTGGGCAGCGACGTGCACCTGCTCGTCGCTGGCAGCAACGCGGGCGGCGCGGCGGCGCAAGGCGCGACGGCGGGCGCCGCCAAGGTGCTCCTGGCCGACGCGCCCCAATACGCCGAACAGTCCGCCGAAAACTTGGCGGCGCTCGTTGTCTCCCTCGCGGGCGGCTATTCGCACATCCTTGCACCGGCCTCCTCCTTCGGCAAGAATTTCCTGCCGCGCGTGGCGGCGCTTCTCGACGTGGCGCAGATTTCCGACATCGTCGCGGTGGTTTCGGCGGATACCTTCGTGCGTCCGATCTACGCGGGCAATGCCTTGGCGACCGTGCAAAGTTCCGATGCCGTAAAGGTGATTTCCGTGCGCGCCACGGCCTTCGACGCGCCGCCGGAGAGCGCCCCCTCGCCGGTGGAGAACGTGACGGTGGCAGCCGATACCGGCCTTTCCAAACGACTGGGACAGGAACTGACCAAGTCCGAGCGGCCGGAACTGGGCGCGGCCAAGATCATCGTCTCCGGCGGTCGCGGCCTGGGCAGCGGCGAAAACTACAGAAAGCTGCTGGAGCCCCTGGCCGACAAACTCTCTGCGGCGCTGGGCGCTTCCCGCGCAGCGGTGGATGCCGGTTTCGCGCCCAACGACTTCCAGGTGGGACAAACCGGAAAAATCGTCGCGCCGCAGCTCTATATCGCCATCGGCATTTCCGGCGCCATCCAGCACCTGGCGGGCATGAAGGATTCCAAGGTAATCGTCGCCATCAACAAGAATCCCGATGAACCCATTTTCCAGGTCGCCGACTATGGCTTGGTCGCTGACCTGAACGACGCCGTGCCTGAACTGGTCGCGGCGCTCTAGAAAGGCCGCCTCGATCGCAGGTTTTGCTTTCCCATCCGCCATCGCCGGAAAAGACCTTTCCGGCGATGGCAAACGATTATTAACAGGAGATTCACAATGAGTACCTATGCAGCCCCCTTGAACGACATGCGTTTTCTCATGAATGAAATCGCCGGACTGAAGGACATCCTGGCGCTACCCACCTTTGCCGATACGGTGGATGCCGACACGGTCGATTCCATCCTGGAAGAAGCCGCCAAGTTCGCATCCGAGCAGATCGACCCCATCAACATCATCGGCGACCGCAAGCAGTCTCCTAAATGGGATAGCGGCGTGGTCACGGTCAGCCAGGAATACAAGGACGTCTACAAACTTTTCTGTGAAAACGGCTGGCATTCCATGCCCGGCGATCCCGAATATGGCGGCCAGGGGCTGCCCAACCTCGTGAATTTCGCGGTCAATGAAATGTGGCGTTCGGCTTCCATCGCCTTCGCGCTCTGTCCGATGCTGACGATGGGCGCGGTCCATGCCATTGAGCACCACGCTTCCGACGAGATCAAGAAGAAGTATCTGCCCAAGATGGTCGACGGCGCCTGGGGCGGCACCATGAACCTGACCGAGCCGCAGGCCGGTTCCGACCTGACCGCGATCCGCACCAAGGCCGTGCCCGATCCCAGCGACGACGGCGCCTATCGCATCACCGGCACCAAGATCTTCATCACCTGGGGCGAGCACGACATGGCGGAAAACCTCATCCACCTGGTGCTTGCGCGTCTGCCGGATTCCGATCCGGGACTGAAGGGCATTTCGCTCTTCGTTGTGCCCAAGTACTTCGTAAACGACGACGGCAGCCTGGGCGAACGCAATGACCTCATCTGCTCGGCCATCGAGCACAAGCTGGGCATCAAGGGTTCCGCCACCGCCGTCATGTCCTATGGCGACAAGATCGGCGCGAAAGGCTGGCTGGTGGGCAAGGCGGGCAACGGCGTCGCCTACATGTTCACCATGATGAACCACGCCCGCATCCACGTCGGGCTGGAAGGCATCGCGGTGGCCGAGCGCGCCTACCAGCACGCGCTCGCCTATGCCCGCGAGCGCATCCAGGGCGCGATCATCGGCGACGCGGAAAGCAAGACGACGCCCAAGCCCATCCTCTTCCACCCGGACGTGCGCCGTCTCCTGATGGACATGAAATCGCGCACAGAGGCGTTGCGCGCGATTGGCTATTTCGCCGCCGGGCAGATGGACATCGCAAAATCCGCCGATCCCGCCGTCGCCAAAAAAGCGCAAGCCTATGTGGAACTCCTGACCCCGATCGTCAAGGGCTGGAGCACGGAAAGCTCGATCGACATCACTTCCGAGGGCGTCCAGGTCCATGGCGGCACGGGTTTCATCGAGGAAACCGGCGCGGCGCAGTATTACCGCGACTGCCGCATCACCGCGATCTATGAAGGCACCACCGCCATCCAGGCCAATGACTACATTGGCCGCAAGACGGCGCGCGAAGTGAACAAGGAAACCGGAGACGTCGGCTTCACCGCCCGCGCGCTCTATAAGGACGTTGCCGCCTTCGCGGACGAACTCGCCCGCGACGCGAAGCTGGGCGACATCGGCAAAAACCTGCAGGAAGCGGCCAGGGCGCTGATTGACGCCACCGAGTGGGCAATCAAGACCTATGGGCCGGAGCCGCAGGTGGCTTCTGCCGGATCGGTGCCTTACCTGAAGCTGGGCGGCATCGTGCTGGGCGGCTGGCTTCTGGCCAAGTCCGCGCAAATCGCGCAGAAGAAGCTCGACGCGGGCGCAACCGACGGCTATTTGAAGGGCAAGATCGCCACGACCCGCTACTATGCCAAGCACTGGCTGGTGCAGGCTGGCGCCATCGCCCGCGAGATCACGGAAGGCGGCCCGTCTGTGCTGGGACTGGATGAACCGCTCTTCTAGACCGCGCGTCGAAACGGCCAGGGTCGGCCCTTTCCGTGGGCCGTCCTTGGTCGGGAGAGAGGAAACGCCATAACACCAAAACGGAGGAGAGAAAAAATGAGCGCAGAACGTGAAATCATGGAATTCGACGTCGTAATCGTCGGCGGCGGGCTTTCCGGCCTTTCCGCCGCGATTCGTCTCAAACAACTGGCGGCAGAGGCGGGCAAGGAGTTGGAAGTCTGCGTTCTGGAAAAAGGTTCGGAAGTCGGGGCGCACATCCTGTCCGGCGCCTGTTTCGAGCCGACCACACTGACAGAGCTGATTCCAGACTGGAAAGAAAAGGGCGCGCCGCTCACCGTACCCACCATAGACGATAATTTTATCCTGCTCACCGAGCGCCGCGCCATCAAGATGCCGACGCCGCCGCAGATGGAAAACGAGGGCAATTACATCATCAGCATGGCCAATCTCTGCCGCTGGCTGGGCGAACAGGCCGACGCCCTGGGCGTGCAGATTTTCCCTGGCTTTGCCGCGGCGGAAGTCCTCTACGACGAAGCGGGCGGTGTTCGGGGCGTCGCTACGGGCGACATGGGCATCGGCAAGGATGGGCAGCAGACCGCCAACTACCAGCCCGGCTATGAACTGACGGCAAAACAGACGATCTTCGCCGAAGGCTGCCGGGGATCGCTCACGCGGGATCTGTTCGAGAGATTCGATCTGAGGAAGGACGCCCAGCCGCAGACATATGGTGTCGGCATCAAGGAAATCTGGGAGATCGAACCCGCCAAGCACAAGCCCGGCAAGCTCGTGCATACCATCGGCTGGCCGCTGGGCGCCGCGACCTATGGCGGTTCCGCGCTTTATCACATGGAAAACAACCAGATCGCTATCATGTTCGTGGTGGGCCTGGATTACAAAAACCCCTGGCTCTCCCCCTTTGAGGAATTCCAGCGATTCAAGACGCATCCGGCCATCCGTCCCCTCCTGGAAGGCGGGCGGCGTCTTGCCTATGGCGCGCGTTCCCTTTCGGAAGGCGGCTTCCAGTCCATTCCAAAGCTCACCTTCCCCGGCGGTCTGTTGATCGGCGATACGGCGGGCTTTTTGAACGTGCCCAAGATCAAGGGCGGGCATACCGCGATGAAATCCGGGATGCTGGCGGCGGAAGCGGTTTTCGAACACCTGCAAAAGGAAGACGCGGGAACGGAAGTGACCGCCTATTCCGACAACATCAGGAAAAGCTGGCTCTGGAAAGAACTCTACGAAGCCCGAAACATCCGTCCCAGTTTCCGCTGGGGCATGTGGTTCGGCCTGGGTTATTCGGCGCTGGACACCTATCTCTTTCGCGGCAGGGCGCCCTGGACTTTTTCCATTCTTCCGGATCACGAGGAAATCGAGGAAAAGGAATTCCATCCGAAAATCGACTATCCCAAGCCGGATGGCGTCATTACCTTCGACCGGCTCTCATCGGTCTTCCTCTCCAACATCAATCATGAGGAAAACCAGATATGCCACCTCCGGCTGAGGGACGAAAGCGCGCCCGTCAACATCAACCTGAAGAAGTACGCCGCCCCGGAAACCCGTTACTGTCCGGCGGGCGTCTATGAAATCCTGGGCGAGGAGGAAGGCAATCCGCGTCTGCAAATCAACGCGCAGAACTGCCTGCACTGCAAGACCTGCGACATCAAGGACCCGACGCAAAACATCCGCTGGACGACGCCCGAAGGCGGCAGCGGGCCAAATTACCCGAACATGTGATCCGTCCTGTTTTCGCGGGGATGATTAAAAGTATCGGTTGAGGCGCCGCCTCCTTTAGAGCGAAACGACGCGGCCTTGCGGCCTGCGAAGGGCATCGCGGCCTCGCTTTTGACAGGGTTGGGCGGCGCGCGCCAGGTCGCGCCGCGCTCCCAACCCCGTCATTCCCAGGAGCGAAACCCCGCGGCAATCCCGACGGCGGTTCAGTTTTCTGGAATGTCGAAACTCCGGAACGCCCGATTGGATTGCTTCGTTCCGGAGAATGACGAGGGAGGGGCTTTGTTGCGAGCGCGGCGTGGCTCTCCTCTATCACCCGGAAATCAGGGGCTGGTAGATGCTGACTGGATGTTGCCTGCCCTTGACGCGCAGGGTATCCAGGAACCGGAAGGCAAAGTTCGCGCCGCACTGCGCCTTGACGGCTTCGCTGACGATCACGGGAACGCCGTACTGGGCGCAGAGTCCTTCCAGGCGGGAGGCGATGTTGACGTTGTCGCCGATCAGGGTGTAATTGACGGTATCCGACGAACCCATGTTGCCGACATAGGCGGTTCCGGTGTGGATGCCCGCGCCGATGGTGAGGGTTACGCCGAATTCGGCCTGAAGCGCGGCGTTCATGCCGGACAACGTCTCCTGCATGGCGAGCGCGGTGGATACGGCGTGGATAGCGTGGTTCGGCACATCCAGCGGCGCGTTCCAGAAGGCCATGAGCGCGTCGCCGATGAATTTGTCCACGGTGCCGCTGCTTTCGCGCACCAGCGCGGTCATGGGGGTGAAATAGCGATTCAGGAGGGCAACGATCTGTTGTGGCGTGAGCCGTTCCGAAATGGCGGTAAATCCCCGGATGTCGGTAAACAGGATGGAAAGCTCGCGTTCCTCGCCCGCCAGCAGGTCGCCGCTCGACCGGGTGATGCGTTTGACGATTTCGGGCGAGACGTAGTGGGAAAAGGCGTTTTTCAGGACGAGTTTCTGTTTTTCTTCCTGCCAGAAGCGCAGAAACAAGAGACACGCGCCTTGGGCAACGATGGTCAGCACGATGTAGAGCGGCGAAACGAAGGTTCCCTGGAGATACAGGAAGCGCGCGCCCAGAATGACGGCGGCCACAAGGCAGAGGGCAAGGGGCAGGTAGACGCGGGGGCGCGCCATGCCGAATGCGGCGGCGGCGACAAGGCCGGTGAAGAGAATGCCCAGGCATTGCAGGAAGGGTGTCCAGAAAGGAAGGCGGGTAGCGTTTTGCGACAGGATGGCGTCGAGCGCGGCGGCGTGGATTTCCACGCCTGGATATATCGGATCGAGCGGCGTGGCGCGAATATCCAGGAGGCCTGGCGCGGAAGTGCCGACGAAGGCGATGCGCCCTTCCAGTGCGCCCGGCGGGAGCGCGCCGGTCAATACGTCGTGGGCGCTGACATAGACGTAGGTCTTGCGCGGACCGGGAAAGGGAATGTGCATCATGCCGTCCGTGGAGACCGGAACGCGGTAATCGCCCACGCGCACCGCGAGAAGGCCGTCCACGCCGGTTTCCACGATGACGTTTTCCACTTCCAGCGCGCGCATCAGGGTACGCAGGGCGAGCGAGGGGTGGATTACTTCCCCCCTGCGCATCAGGAGCGGCGCTTGCCGCACGATGCCGTCCCAATCGGGCGCGATGTTGACGAATCCCGTCGGCGCGGCCCCGCGCAGCGGCGCGCAGGGCTGGCGGATGCCCAGGAGGGCGGGCAGTTGCGCCGCGAAAGGCGGGTCGTCGGAATGGCCGATGGCAATGACGCGAATGCCGGAATCGGAAGGCGGCGCTTCCGTCGACGACGCCGGCAACGGATTATCGAGGCGTCCGTACATGCCCAGCACGACAGGCGCTTGCGCCAGGGTCTCGGCAAAGCCCCGGTCATAGTCATACAGTTGGGCGGGCAACCCACGAAAGCCAATATCCAGTCCCCGGTCACGTTCCAGGGCGGCGCGCATTTCGACGGGCGAAGCGCGATCCGCTTCGGAAAACAGGATATCGATGCCAATGGCGGCGACCCGATGACGCTCAAGCGCGTCGATGAGATCGGCCATGCGATAGCGCGGCCAAGGCCATTGACCGTACGCGGCAAGCGAGGCTTCGTCGATGTCGATGATGACCACGAGATCCTGGGCAATGGAGCGCGGCGCGGCGGCGGCGCGTTGGGTGAGCAGCGCGTCGTAGATTTTGAGATCCAGGCGGGAGATGAGCGCGGGCTGGGCGACGTAGAGCAGCAACATGCCCGCGATGACGCCCAGGCCGATGGCCAGCGCCAGAATCCTGTGCGCGTTCCGGAAAAGCCGGTTCATGACGGGGAAATCATCGGCGCGATCACGTCGTTCGATCCGGGAACCGTTGATAGATCAGGGGCAGCATCTCGTGGATTTCTTCCATGCAGGCGACGAGTTCGGGATCGAAATGCTGGTCGGCTTCCTTGCGAAGAAAGGTGAGCGCGTCCGAAAACGTCCAGGCGTTCTTGTAGCTGCGGGGAGAAATCAGGGCGTCGAAGACATCGGCGATGCTGGTGATGCGCGCCGCCAGCGGAATAGCCTCGCCGGAAAGCCGTCTTGTGTCGTCGCTGCCCGCATAGCCCATGCCGTTCCATTTCTGGTGGTGATGCAAGGCAATGTCATACGCTAGCACACTGATGCCGTCCGTTTCTTCCGCGAGGATGGAAGCGCCCAGTTCGGTGTGGCTGCGCATGATGCGATATTCTTCCTCGCTCAGGCGTCCTCGTTTTTTCAGGATCAGATCGCTGATGCCAACCTTGCCGATGTCGTGCAACATGGCGGCCAGGCGAATACGGCTTTTTTCGTAGCGGATTTCTTCCTGTGGCCGGGTGTTCTTTTCCGCCCAGCGTTGATAGATTTCTGCGGCGACCGCGCCGACCCGTTCCGCATGCGGCCCGGTTTCGGAAGGATCATGGACTCGCGCCATTTTCAGGATGTTGTAGACGTTTCTCCGGTAGAGGGCGTTATGCGCGATGACGCTGCCCGCCTCTCTCGCCAGAAGGCGCGCGGTATAGACCATGTCGGAGGTAAAGGGTACGGACTGGCGGGTCTTCCGCGCGAGACGGTTGATGAGTTGCAAGACGCCGCAAACCCGCCCCTCGATGTCGAGGAAGGGCACGGCCAGCATGGAGCGGGTGCGATAGCCGGTGTTTTTGTCGAACTTGTCGTTGAAGCGATAGGGCGCGTCCGGCGACAATTGGCGGACGTCATCCAGGTTCAGCGGCATGCCGGTTGCGGCCACGTAACCGGCGATGGAATCCTCGGAAATGGGCAGGCGTTGGGCGGTGTAGGCGTACTTGTAGGCTTCGCTGACGGAAAACAAGCTGTCATTGTGCGTGTAGGCGAAAACCAGTTCGCCGTCATCGACCAGGAAAATCGTGCCCGCGTCGGCGTTGGTGACGGTGCGCGCCTTGGCGAGAATGCGATCCAGTGTGACGTTTTCGTCCTTGTAGCGCGACAGTTCGTCCAGAAAGCGCAACATCCAGTCACTTTCTAGGCAGACATCGGGAATGGGGCCGTCGGGCGTAAAGCGCGCGCTTTCGCGGGCGAGATAAATCCCCGTTCCATCTGGATTTTCGTGGGTACGCAATTTTTGCGCCACGCAGTCGAGTTCCTGATCGCTCTTGCCGACTTCGTGATGCGTGAGGACCAGGTTGCGTACGCCCGCGCCCTGAGCGGCGTCCACCCAGTCTTCCCAGGTCGAGTGTCCCCAGCCTTCCTTGTAGTCGCCGCGTTCATAGGTGGCATCCACCACGGCGATGTCCGCGCCGGTCAGCATTTCGCGCGCCGCCGCGCGCGCCGCGTCGTCGTTCGTCTTGATTTCGTGGTCGCCGCTATAGAAGAAGCGCGCCGCGTCGACATCGACGCGATACGCCAGGCAATCGTCGGGATGACAGGTTGGCAAGGCCGTGACGCGCATTTCGTCCGCGCCGATACGGACTTCCTCATGGGCGCGGATGGAATGCTGGATGATGTTGCCCTTCAGGTTGTGGAAAGACACGGGGAAGACGCCGCCCGCGAAAAAATAATCCGGCAGATAGCCAAGCCAGTTGGGGAGATGCAGATGGACGGTCCAGTCCGGCAAATGCAGCGGCTTGAAAAACCACAGACCGATGATGTGGTCGGCATGGGCATGGGTGATGAACAGATGGCATTCGCCGCTGTCCGGCAGGCTGTTGCCCGCGTCGCGCAATCCGGTTCCCGCGTCGAAGAAAACGAGCGTTCCCGCGTCGCTGCGCAGTTCGATGCAAGCGGTATTGCCGCCATAGAAGGCGGTATCCGGCGCGGGCGAGGCGATGCTGCCACGCACGCCCCACAAGGTTATTTCCATCGTCTTGTTCTCCGATCCCTGCGGACGACAACACGCGCCTGCGGCGCGGGAAACTCAAAAAACCGCAACACGCCACGCCACGCGCGGAAATGACGGCAATGCCCGGATTATAAGGTCTTTACGACAGCCCTTCAGGGCAATCGCATCACATGACGATACCGCAGGCGCGATTCAAAGGGGTTGGGCCGTGCGCCAAGGCCGCGCCGCGACCTGGAACGCGCCCAACCCCGTCATTCTCCGGAGCGAAGCGACGAAGCAATCCAGATACCTGACCCGCGGCGCAAAGCCCCGATAACTTTTCTGTCCTCTGTCCCCTATCCTCTGCCATGCGCCGCTCCATGAAACGAACGTCACATCCGCTTGAATCGCGCCTTATCGAGCCAGATGCCTCGGCCTTGACTGTGTTCGATGCGATTATTTTCCCGTATTTGAGTCGCCCTGCCTGAATGAAAAATTCTTGTGGACAAAATAGGTCAATACCGTAACCGAAAATATGGTGAATCCCTGTCCGATGACTGGATGGAAGTCCAGTTTGTCGACAAAGAAGAAAAGAAGGGCAATTCCTATAATAAACGCGGCGCTGTAGGAAAGATTGAATTTCAGGAATTCCCTGGCGATTTTTCCTGTTGAGCGAAAAACAATATATTTGTGCCAAACAAAGGCCTGCGACACCGCCACGAAATGACTGATGACGCTGATGACGAGATAGTTTTCCATGTTCCCGAAAAAACCGTACAGGACAACAAAGAACGTATAACCAAAGAGGGTGTTCCAGACGCCAACGACAAGAAACCTGGTCTTCTGGTTGTTTTCCCAGAAATCAAAAAACAACTTCATGTTTCCCTGCCGTCTTCGGGCGCCGGATTCGTGAAATTGACCCGTTCCATCTCGATGACCAAGGGGCGCTTCAGAACCTGCGTATGGATAGCGCCGATATACTCGCCAATGATGCCAATGAAAAAAAGCTGCACCGAGGCGAAGAAAAAGAGGCCGATGATCAACGGTGCAACGCCAAGGGAAAATTGATCCCACCACAGGAGTTTGGCGACGCCATACCCCATGGCCACCAGTAGGCTGACGAAGGCAAGGAAAAACCCCGTCATCGCGGCCAGGCGCAGCGGCACCTTGGAATGGGTCGTAATGCCCAGCATCGCCAGGTCGTACAGGGTATAGAAATTGTTTTTGGTGATGCCGCGAAGCCTCCGGGGCTGTTCGTAGGGAATCTCCGCGTGCGCAAAGCCAATTTCCGAAATCATGCCCCTGAAATAGGGATAGGGATCGTCCATTTTCCGCACGATTTCGATAACCGAGCGATCATAGAGACCAAACCCCGTGGCGTTCTGGACAAGATGAACATCCGAAATCAGGCCAATGGTCTTGTAAAATACCCGGCGGATGATGAACATCAGGCGCGACTCCAGGCTCTTGGGCTTGACGCCGAGCACGATGCGAACGCCCTCTTCCCATTTTTCCAGGAATTCCGGAATCAGTTCCGGCGGATCCTGCAAGTCGGAAGCCATGGCAATGATGGCATCGCCGTCAACTTGCATGAGGGCATGCACCGGCGAACGAATATGGCCGAAATTTCGGCTATTCACGATCAGTTTGATGCGCGGGTCTGTCGCGGCCAGCGCCTTGATTTTCTCTACGCTGCTGTCCGTCGATGCATTGTCGATGAAAACATGCTCATAGCGATATTGCGGCAACGCGGCAAATACGGCGCGAATCCGCTCCACCAGCGGCAGGATGTTCTCCTCTTCGTTATAGCAGGGCGTGATGATGCTGATGAGCTTCATCCCAGGATCGGAGGCGCCCATTTCCGGCTATATCCCAAGACGATGAATCGGGGGTTTCAAATCCATGATGGTTTTCATTCCACATCCAAGGCGTCCCCCGTGGTTGTTGGCGGGTTCCAGGACAAACCAATCTTCAAAAATACGTTTAGGGGTCATGGCGTTTTCATGCCTTTTCGGGGAGAGGCGAGGATAGTAACATATTTTGCGCCCCTTCTTCCGCCTCCGGAGCGAAGCGATGCGGCGATCAGGGGACAGGAATCAGGAGCCAGGAGACAGGACGCCCTACCCTGTCATTCTCAGGATCGCGGCGACGAAGCAATCCAGACTCGTAACCCGCAGCTTGATACGTCGGTAATTTTTGTCCTTTACCCCCGTCTCCTGTCTCCTGACAAGCCGAAGCCAACAGAACGCCCGGCTGGATTGCTTCGTTCCTCGCAATGACGGGCTTGGTGTGCCACTTTCCAGCGCGGCGCGACCCGGAACGCTCCTCCCTCGTCATTCTCAGGAGCGAAGCGGCGAAGCAATCCAGATGAATCGCACCCGCGCCGCTTTCCGCACTTGACCCCGTGCCCGGATGCAAAGGATACTTCCCTTCCCGCGCGTTCATCCCGGAAACCCGGATGGCGGGGCGAGCCTGAAATTTCTTGGGCGCATAAAAACATGGAACGCCAACAATGACAGAAAAATCCACCCTCATCTATACCCTCACGGATGAAGCGCCGTTTCTGGCGACGCGCGCTTTCTTGCCGGTCGTGCGCGCTTTTGCGGCGGCTGCCGACATCCGTATCCAGGCTGCCGACATTTCCCTTGCCGCCCGTGTGCTGGCGGAATTCCCGGATTTTCTGGAAGCCAGCCAACGCCGGCCAGACGCCTTGTCCGAACTCGGCAAAAAAACGCTGCAAGCCGACGCCAATATCATCAAGCTCCCCAACATCAGCGCCTCGCTCACGCAGTTGATCGCCTGCGTCAAGGAATTGCGCTCCAAGGGCTTCGCGATTCCCGATTATCCGGAGAATCCGAAAACGGAAGCGGAAAAGGCGATCCGAACGCGTTATGCCCGCTGCCTGGGTTCCGCCGTGAATCCGGTGTTGCGCGAAGGCAATTCCGACCGGCGCGCGCCGTTGGCGGTCAAGAACCACGCGCGCAAAAATCCGCATTCGATGGGCAAATGGCGCATGGCCTCGCGCACCCACGCGGCCTATATGCGCGCGGGCGATTTTTATCATGGCGAACAATCGCTGACCCTGGACAGGGCGCGCAAGGCCAGGATGGAACTCGTCGCCGACAGCGGCCAGACCCTCACGCTGAAACCTGAAATCACGCTCTTGGCGGGCGAAATCGTCGATTCCATGTCCATGCGCAAAAAGGCGCTCTGCGCGTTCTATGAAGAACAGATGGAAGACGCGCGCGATGCCGGGGTGCTGTTCTCGCTGCACCTCAAGGCGACGATGATGAAGGTCTCCGACCCCATCCTCTTCGGCCATTGCATCCGGACGTACTACAAGGACGCCTTCGCCAAGCACGACGCGCGTTTCAGGGAACTGGGCATCGACGCCAATCACGGCATGGGCGTCCTTTATGACAAAATCGCCGCGCTGCCGGAAGAGGAGCGCGCGGAAATCCTGCGCGATCTCGAAGCCTGCCGCGCAAAGCGTCCGGCGTTGGCGATGGTGGATTCCGCCAGAGGACTGACCAACTTCCATTCGCCCAATGACGTGATCGTCGACGCCTCCGTGCCCGCGCTGATCCGTCTGGGCGGCAAGATGTGGGACGCGGCGGGTGAAGCCCAGGATTGCAAGGTGGTGATGCCGGATTCCACCTTTGTCCGCATCTATCAGGAAGTCATCAATTTTTGCAAGACCAACGGCGCGTTCGATCCGCGTCACATGGGCACCGTGCCCAATGTCGGACTGATGGCGCAACAGGCGGAAGAATACGGCTCGCATGACAAGACCTTTGAGATTCCCGAAAACGGCCTTGCCCGCCTTGTCGATCGGGAAAGCGGCGAAACGCTTCTTTCCCAGGGCGTCGAGGCGGGCGACATCTGGCGCGTCTGCCAGGTAAAGGACGCGCCGGTGCGCGACTGGGTGAAACTCGCCGTCGCCCGCGCGCGCGATTCCGGCATGACCGCCGTCTTCTGGCTCGATCCTTACCGTCCGCATGAAGCCGAACTGATCAGGAAGGTGGAACGTTACCTGAAGGAACACGATACCGCCGGGCTGGACATCCGGATCATGTCGCAGGTTCGCGCCATGCGCTTCACGCTGGAGCGCGTCGTTCGCGGGCTGGACACCATTTCCGTGACCGGCAACATCCTGCGCGACTATCTCACCGACCTCTTTCCGATCATGGAACTGGGCACTTCCGCCAAGATGCTTTCCATCGTTCCCCTGATGGCGGGTGGCGGCCTTTATGAAACCGGCGCGGGCGGTTCCGCGCCCAAACACGTGCGGCAGCTCGCCGAAGAAAACCACCTGCGCTGGGATTCGCTGGGCGAATTCCTGGCGCTGGCCGCCTCGCTGGAGGATTTGGGACGAAAAACCGGCAACGCGCGCGCCGCCCTGCTGGCAAAAACGCTGGACGCGGCAACGGGCAGGCTTCTGGACGAAGGAAAATCGCCCTCGCCCAAAACCGGCGAACTCGATAACCGGGGCAGCCAGTTTTATCTCACCCGCTTCTGGGCGGAAGCCCTGGCCGCGCAGACGGAAGACGCCGAACTTTCCGCCCGTTTCGCGCCGCTTGCGCAAACGCTTGCCGAAAACGAAGCGCGCATCGTCGCGGAAATGGGCGCCGCACAAGGGCGTCCCGCGGACATCGGCGGTTATTATCTGGCGGATGGCGGCAAACTGGATGCGATAATGCGTCCCAGCGCCACCTTCAACGCGGCGCTCGAACCCCTGCTTTCCCACCTTTCCTGAAACGGAGGCGTATCATGACCGCAGACGACATACTGGACATTGCCTTTCGCAAGGCGCGCAGCTTCAATCGTTTTTTTTCCGACAAACCCATAAGCGACGCCCAAATCCACGCGATCTACGATCTCCTGAAATGGGGGCCGACCGCTGTCAATGGACAACCAGGGCGTTATCTCTTCGTTCGCGGCCAGGAGGCCAGGGCGCGGCTCGCGCCAACCGCGATGGCGGGCAACCAGGCAAAGATCCTGGCCGCGCCGCTGACGGTGATCGTCGCAAGCGACCCGCGATTTTATGAGCTCCTGCCTACCCAGGCACCCGCGCTGGCTTCCATGCGCGACCTTTACGCGAACGATGAAAAACTCGCGCGGGATACCGCGCATTACAGCAGCGCCCTGCAAGCGGGCTACCTGATCCTCGCCGCCCGTCTCCTGGGACTGGACGCCGGCCCCATGTCCGGCTTCGACGCCGACGCCGTGAACGCGGCCTTCTTCGCCGACAACGGCTGGCGGGCGCATCTGCTCGTCAATATCGGTCATGGCGACCCGGAAGGCAATTATCCGCGCAACCCGCGCTTGGAATTCGATACCGTCGCCCGGATACTCTGAAGCCGGCAAATCTCGTCCGCGAGCGCGATCGTTCTTCAGGGCGGTCGATCGAATGCCGTTGGGAAAGGGATTCAACCCGGAGCGCGTTTTACGATGAAATCCGCCATACGCCAAAAACTCGAACAGATCGCCTTTCGCCTGGAGGAAGTCGACGCGTTCTTGTCCAGCGAGGACGCGGCGCGGGACATGCGGGCGTTTCGCCGTCTTTCCCTCGAACGCGCCGAAATCGAACCGGCGGCGCGGCTTTACGCGCGTTATCGCCAGATCGAGGCGGATTTGCGCCAGGCGGAGGTAATGCGTTCCGACCCGGAGTTGCGCGCGCTGGCGGAAGAAGAAATCGCCGCGGCAAAGGCCGGATTGCCGGAACTGGAACTGGAACTTCAAAAGCGGCTCCTGCCGCGCGATCCTGACGATAGGCGCGACATCCTGCTGGAAATCCGCGCCGGAACGGGCGGCGATGAATCGGCGCTTTTCGCGGGCGAACTGTTTCGCATGTACAGCCGCTACGCTGAGCGGCAGGGCTGGCGCGTGGAAATACTTTCCGCCAACGCTCCGGAACTGGGCGGCTACCGGGAAATCATCTGCCGCGTGACAGGCGCGGACGTCTATGCCCGGCTCAAGTTCGAATCCGGCGCGCATCGAGTACAGCGGGTGCCGGAAACCGAAACCCAGGGACGTATCCACACTTCCGCCTGCACCGTGGCGGTCATGCCCGAAGCGAACGAAATGGAGGCCGTCGAACTCAATCCGGCGGAGCTTCGCGTCGATACCTTCCGCGCCGCGGGCGCGGGCGGACAGCACATCAACAAGACCGATTCGGCGGTGCGCGTCACCCACCTGCCGACCGGCATCGTCGCCGAATGCCAGGATGGCCGCTCGCAACACCAGAACAAGGTGTCGGCCATGAAAGTGCTGGCGGCGCGCATCCGGGACGCCGAGACGCGCGCGCGGCAGGCAAGGGAAGCCGCGACGCGCAAAACCCTGGTCGGCAGCGGCGATCGCTCCGAACGCATCCGCACCTACAACTTCCCGCAAGGGCGCGTGACCGACCACCGCGTCAACCTGACCCTCCATAAAATCGCCGCCATCATGGAAGGCGACCTGGACGAGATCATCAACGCCCTGGCCGCCGAACACCAGATGGAACAACTCGTCAGGTACCAGGAATCCGTTATCCATGATCCGGGATCGGAATGGAGCCGATCATGCCAACCGCGCGGCCACTGACGCCTTGTCTCCTGACATGGTGAAGACCCGCGCGGACTGGATCAGGGCGGCGCGGCGGCAAGTTGACGCGCTGGATGCCCGTTTGCTGTTGCAGGCGGTGACGCGGCGAACACATGCCGAACTGATGACCCGTCCCGAAATCGCCTTGTCTCCCGCCGAACAGGAAGACCTGGAAGCCTTGCTGCGTCGCCGCGCAAATGGAGAACCGCTGGCCTATCTGCTGGGCAGCGCGGACTTTTATGGCCGCCGCTTCCGGGTATCGCCCGCCGTGCTGACGCCGCGTCCCGAAACGGAAGAACTGGCGACGCGGGCACTGGCGGAACTCGCGCGAATTCCGGGGAAGGTCAGGGTATTGGATTTGGGCGTCGGCAGCGGCGTGCTTGCCATCACGCTGGCGCTGGAACATCCCGCCGCCGAACTCGTCGCCATCGATCTTTCCGCTGAGGCGCTGGAAGTCGCTCGCCTGAACGCCGCCGCGCTGGGCGCTTCGGTGCGCTTTCTGGCGAGCGACTGGTTTTCGGCGCTGGCGGACGAACGCTTTCACCTGATTGTCGCCAATCCGCCCTACATCGCCGCCGACGATCCGCATCTCGCGGGTGACGGACTGCGCTTCGAACCGCGCCCGGCGCTGACCGACGAAGCCGACGGCCTCGCCGCCATCCGCGCCATCACCGTCGCCGCCCCATCCCATCTCCATCCCGGCGGCTGCCTGTTGTTCGAACACGGCTGGAACCAGGGCGCGGACGCCCGCGCCCTCCTTGCCGCCGCCGGATTCGAAGAAGCGCAAACCTGGCGCGATCTTTCCGGACAGGAACGCATCAGCAGGGGACGCCTCGCCTGATCGCCCAAGGCTGGGGGCGCGAAACGAGCGGTCGGAAGACAGGCATCGATAGAAAAACGCGCCCCGCCGCGGCGCACGAAAAAACGCCTCGTCCGATATTTCCGGACGAGGCGCGGTATCGATGTGACCGCAAGGTCATTGCAACAGCGAGAGTACCGTCTGCGGTAGCGTATTGGCCTGCGCCAGCATGGCGGTGCCCGCTTGTTGCAGGATCTGCGCGCGAGAGAGCTTGGCCGTTTCCGAAGCGTAGTCCGCGTCCATGATCCGGCTCTTCGCGGCTTCCGTGTTTTCCTGCGCGGCGGAAAGCTGCACCAGTACCCCTTCGAAGCGGTTTTGAATCGCGCCAAGCTGGGCGCGGTGGGTGTTGACCTGTCCAATGACGGCATCCAGCGTCGTCATCGCCGCCGTCGCGAGCGCGCCGGTATCGCCGGTAATACTGCCGTATTCGGTGGCGACCGAGCCAAGCGTCAACGCCGTGATATTGAGGTCTATCTGCGAGAACGAGTCGGTCGTCGCGCCAACCTGGAAAGGCACATCGAAATCGCCGTTCAGCAAGTTCTTGCCATTGAAGTTGGTGGCCTCGATCACGCGCTGGACTTCGCTCGCCAGCGCGGTGTATTCATTGTTCAGCGCGACGCGGTTATCCGAATCGTATTGCCCGGAAGCCGCCTGCACCGCCAGTTCGCGCATCCGCTGCAGGTGCTGGCCGATGGCGTTGTACCCCGCTTCCGCCGTCTGCGCCGCCG
>JAIRMN010000027.1 GCA_031258715.1 Zoogloeaceae bacterium | reverse complement strand
CGTGCCCGGCAACATACAGGATGGCATTTAGCACCTGGAGGTTCGTCAGGCTGACATTGCCACGCTGGCGCGGCAGGCAGTCTTCAATTTGCTGATATTGCGCTTCGGTAATTTCCATTGCCGCAGAATATCATTTTTCTGGGCTAGTGTGAACACGCCCTAAACTGTGCCATTCGTGTGTCAAAAACCGCCGAAACCCGCATGAACAGCGGAGGGGATGGCACCATGACGGGGCGGGAGAGGTTTTTTGATTCCTGATCTGTCCCCTAGTCACTGGAAGCCCAGATCGGTCGCGCAGCCGGTAATTGGACCTAGCGTATCGAGGAGGTGGCGATAGAGGTATTTCATGCCGTGGAGTTGGGCGAGCGACAAGCCGCTTTTTTCTTCCACCAGGTAGCGGCGTCCGGCAAGTGTTGTTTCTTTGGCGAGCGAAAGCGCGGAGACGGGATCGATCATCGCCTCGCTACGCGTGATGAAGACCGTGATCTTCCGGCTGCCCGCCTGCCAGTCGGCGGGAGAAAGGGAAAGGCTCTGGACGACGTTCGCGGAAAAACCCGCCGGGTTGAAGACGACGTCTTCCAGCCCGTGTTTCATGGCCGCGTATATCGCCAATCCCCCGCCCAGCGAATGCCCGGTGACGACAAGGCGCACGCCGGGATTTTCAGCGGCGACGCGCCCGGCCAGTTCATCCGCCCAGCGGTAACGCTCCGGCGTGATATGGAGGAAGGGTTGAAGGTTGGTCAGGATGTCCTTGGCGGAACCAAGCCGCGTGCCGCGAAAAACGATGAGCCTGGCGTTCTCGATGGCGTCATAGTGCATTTCCGCGTAGCCGCCGGACCTAGGGTCGATATGGACGGTCACTTTTTCCCGTCCCGTGTGACGGCTCCGGCCTGCGGCTTGCCTTCTCCCTGTTTGTAGATGTCCAGGCTCAGACGCGCCGCCAAAAGTTGTTCCACGCGCCGCCCTTCAAGCTCATCGGCATATTCCCGACAATCGGCCTGCGCGCCTAGGGAAGCCTCGACGCTCAGGCGTGCCTTTGTCTGGATGCGCTCGTGTTTTTCCTTGATCTTTTCCGCCGCGTCTTGCAGGGTTTTTTCGCCGCGTCCGCTTCCCAGGCCGGGGCGGGCGTGGCCGTGAAAAGCCGCACCTCGGCGACGGGGCAAGGCAGAATGGCCGCCTCATTTTCCGCTCAGGTCTTGACCCAGCGCGGCGGCGGCTTTTGGCAATAGCGCGTGGTTTCTTCCGGAACGCCCTTGATCCGGACAGTCGTCACCTTGCACTTGAGCGCGACGTCGACCTGTTTCACCGGCGCTTCATCCGCGGGCGCGCGGACGACGACGACAGGCGGCGCGGGTTCTGCGGACGCGCTGGCGGGAACGGATGGCGCGGCTTCCGGCGCTTTGGCCTCTGTCGTCGATGCCGAGGTGGGCGTGGCCCTCTTCTTCGCCTGCGGCGCTGCCGCCTTGTAGTGCCTGGCCTTTTCTTCATCCAGGTAGGAAAGCGGCACATAGCCCACGACGACCGTCTTTTCCACAGCGGCACCCCAGCCGGGTTTATCGGCGACAAGGACGGGGACGAAGAGGACATCTCCTGCCTTCAGGACGAGACGCGGCGTCTGCCGGGCGTCCGCGCTGGCATAGACCGGCGTATCCACGTAGGCGCGGATGGTGGTCTCGCTGTCCGCGGGCGTCAGTCCGTATTCCCGGATATTGGGGGAAAGCCCATAGCGCACGATTTCCCGCTCTTCGGGTCCCGGCGTGATGGTGACGGTCTCGCCGGATTTTTGCGCGGTGAAGGATTTGGGCTGATCGCTTTTCAGGGCTTCCTGTTCCAGTTTCTTGAGCATTTCCAGATCGCGCTCGTCGAGGTAGGCGCCGATGCGGTTTCCCAGGAATCCACCCAGCACCGCGCCAATCGCCGCGCCGCGCTTGCCATCGACCGCCGAACCAGCCGCCGCGCCCACGACCGCGCCGATGACCGTCCCTTGGCCTTGCTTGGACATGTTCGCGCATCCTGTTGGAAACAACAGGAGGGCTGCCATCAAAAACGGAAGAACGAACTTGCCGTACTTTTTCATTTCCTCTTCTCCTCACAAAAAAATCTTTTGCACATTGCTCAGGCGTGACCACAAACGGGCGGCGAAGCCGACTTCCTGGTGAAACTTCGTCTCCAGATTATAAAGTTCGGTTCCTTCCCTGAACACGTGTGACGGCATCGCGTAGACCAGCGCCGAAAAGCTGATGATCATCAGCGTTACGCCGTATTTCTTGATCAGAAGTCCCGCGCGTTCGGTCGCCTTGAAAAAGGCCAGCGCCGAAGCGATGAGCAGGATGGAAAGGGAAAGCGCATTGACCAGGGCGCTCGTCAGGCTGGAAATGATGGCCATCGGCGGAATGAAAATCGCGGAATTGACCTGGTTGATATTCCTGATTTCATGGATATTTTCCGCCGTCGGCACCGCCAGCGCCCTTTGCCGATCGGCTTCGGCGCGTACCCAATTGTCGTATTCCCGGCGGTTCATGAAATAGGGCGCGTCCCGAACCCGCAACGGCGTTCCATCCGGCAGGATGTCGAGTATCCGATCCTCGGTCTTGCGCAAACGCTCGCCTTCCGCGCTTCCGGAATGGCGCAGCAATTCGAGGAAGTCTGTTCTGTCCAGGTTCGCGTCCGGCGGCATTCCATACGACAACATGCTGTCCAGGGTCAGATCGCTCGTCCAGCGAATGAAGTCATCATACCCCATAAAATAGGGGACATCGCGTCCAAACACTTCGGAACCGTTCCGGCGAAACCCGTAACGCGTCGCTTCGTGGCGGCGCAAATCCGCGCCGTTTTTCGTGTCCGAATCCCTGATCCAATCCACGAACTCGTCGCGACGCATCGGGTTTTCAGTGGATAGTTTGGCCGACGCAAGCCCTTCTGCTGACCGCCTGGAAATCCACGCTTCGAACGCCTCGCGGCCCAGAAAATAAGGGATTTCCCCGGAACGGATGGGCGTTCCATCCAGGTTGTAGCCGATTATTTTGGCTTCCGCCGCGCGAATCTGCCGGTCGTTGGCGCGTTTCAACAACACGGGAAAATCGGAAAGCGGCAGCCGGGAATTCGGACTCAGGCCGCCCGATCGTCGGCGGAATTCGCTCTCGCCATAGGCGCGGTGGGAACCCAGGTTTTCCACCCGGCGGGAACCGTCGATGAATTCCCTGTATTTGGCGCGCAGGGCGTTCATATTCTGGTTGTAGGCGTTCCATTCTTTCGCCAGATCGTCTTCTCCCCGCGCGCGCAGGACGACGCGCCGGTATTCCACGTAGGCGTCGTGGATGCCCTGCATTTGCCGCGTGTAGCTTTCCCATTCGGCGTCCAGCCCGCCGCCGCTCGCCTTCTGGCTGTAAGCGATGTATTTTTTGTGGGCGTCGTCCAGGGTTTTCATGTTCTGGCGGTATTCTTCCCACATTTCGTCGGATTGCTGCAAGGTATGCTCGATCTTCGTTTCCGCGATATAGGCCACGAGATCCTGCGCGGGCAGCATGAAACGCTCGTCGAGCAACACCATGGGAAAAGCGCCCATGAAGATACGGCCGGTTACCGGGTCTTCTTCCACTTTCGGGATGTCCGAATCCTCCATTTCGCCGGTCAGCAACCGCTGCCGGTAAATCAGCAGGTTGAAGCCCATCACCTTGACTTCCGGTTTCAGGCCGTCGATGACTCGGTTATAGACCGTATCCAGCGCCCAGTAACCGCCGAGGGTCAGGAGGAAAAGGCAGGAGATGCCCGCGAAGACATTGCGTATCCTGAAGACGAGATTCCTGAAGAGCGCCCAGGTGATGCCGAAGGCGGCCAACATCTTGCCGCGCTGAGAAAGCGCGTCCGCCATGTCGGGCGTCGTTTCGGGGTCACTGATGTTGTTCAGCAGATCGATGTTGTACCGATACTCGAAATACACCAGGAGCGCCATGACAAACAGCATGATGGGCAGCGTATGGCGGTTCTTTGCCGCTTCGAGAACGGCCATGTATTTCCCGAAGGAAAACCGGGAGGGCGGAAGGGACGAAACGGGTTTTTCGCGCGCCGCGCCTTCGCCCCCGGCGGCGGGATTTTCCGCGCCGCAACGCTTGCAGAAACGCGCGTCCAACGGCAGACGCGACTGGCACGCCGGACAGACAGCCAGTCTCGGTGCGACGGGATGCCCACAACCCTTGCAAAATTTGTCTTCCGCAGACAAGAGGGCATTACATTTTGAGCATTGCAACATGTGTCATACAAGGAAAGCCGCGTCCAGTGAACGAACACACGGCGCTGATTTTGGGGTCATGACCTGCGATAACAAGCGATTCTATCGTGACAGACATCCTGTTACAAGCCTTTGCAACCCCCTTGTTTTTACATATTGAGCCTTTTGCAAAACCCCACATTTATCTGATTTCGATTGCTGCGCAGTCCAGCAAAAAGAGAAACGGGCGGCCATTTCTGGCATGATCTGGGTGCTGAATCCAATGATCATAACGCCCGCCCATGAATACTACCGCCCGCC
>JAIRMN010000016.1 GCA_031258715.1 Zoogloeaceae bacterium | reverse complement strand
TGCCTTTCTCGCTTCGCCTTTCAGGGATTGGGCCTTGGCTTCCTGGTTGCAGGTTTTCATTTTTTCCCGTTGCGCTTTTTGTGCTGCGGTCGGCTCCTTTTTCGGCGCGGCGGTTTCCGCCGCCTGGGCAAATCCTGCGGAGAAAGCCAGGGCAAGGATGGCGCACAGGGTGAACAGGGATTTTTTCATGGTAGAGGCTCCTTGTGTCAGTAAAAAAGAACGCCGTAATTTGACGCGCCGCTGATCCATCGGGGGAATCGGCTGAATGCTGATGGTGATGTCATTGCGCTGGAAGTTACGCGAGAGCCTGGCGCGGAGTACTCGTCGGTCATGTCGATTGGGCATCAATCGCGCCTTGCGGAATTGCCCTTGGCGGACACCTCGAATTCCCCGACGAAAATCCGTTCCTTAGCGTCCTTTAAGCGCAGGGTGATGGATTCCTTGCGGGTGTTTTCGCGGGCGTAGCGGGTGAAGAAATCGAGTTGCAGGGTGGTGGCTTCCGAAATGACCTGTTGCTGGTGACCGTAGAACTTGACTTCGACGCGGTATTTGCCGGGCTTTGCCGTTTTCAGGCTGTATTCTTCCGGGCCGTAGCCTGTGGTGTTGTCGGGCGAGACGCGCCCGCCCTGGTAGCTCAGGGGCGCGCCGTAAAAGGCTTCCTCGCCGTTCGGGTCGATGACGTGCAGGTCGATGTCCGTGTTGTCGCTGTCCCAGGACAAGACGACGCGCAAGTCCAGCGGGCGGTTCCTCAAGAAGACGGGGTCGATGGCGCGCGTGTCGACTTCAACGCCTTCCGCTCTGGCGCGGGCGATCGCCGCGTTCATTTCGGTGAGCGCGATCACTTCGATCCCCGGAAATTCGCGGGCGAACAGGCGCTCGGCTACGGTATGGAAATGCTCGACGGCGGCCTGGTAGTCGCCCGCGGCTTCATGGGCCAGCGCTAGGTCGCGCCAGGATTGCGGCTCATCTTCCGCGAGATGGAGAACGCGCCGGAAAATCAGCGCGGCGGTCTTCGCTTCTCCCGCCGCCAGCAAGCGATAGCCGAGGACGCGCAGAATCTGCCGGTTTTCCAGGTCGATTTCCGCGAGGTTGGAAAGTATCCGCAGCGCCAGGTCGCGGCGTCCGCGCCGCTCGAACTGGTCGGCGACATCCAGGTAGAAGGCGACGCTGTTTTCATAATCGGGGCGCTCGTCCAGATAGACTCGGTACGCCTTTTCATCGTCGAGCGATTTCATCCGCGCGATGTAGGAAGCGTTCGACGACCACGGGCGCAGGCGGATGACGGAGCCAGAATCCGCTTGCGCCACGTCAGACTTGTCCTCCACGCCCGCGAAACGAGACAGCGCGGACGGCGCGGCAGCCGGGGCCGGCATCATCTCCGGCCTCGGCGCCTCATCAAAATCATCGGAAGACGCCCTCGTCTCAAAACCGGGAGCCGCTTGTATGCGGGGCTTGGGCGTTTTGGGCATCTTTCCCTTTGGAAAATCATTCTGCCACCAGGCGTCACGCGCTGCCCACGCGGCCTTCACCCGTTCCATTTTCTCGTTTACGGCGCGGGCGGGACGCATTCGGGCGCGCAGGCGGTCGTAGTCCTCCTTCAATTCCGCGGGCGGATCGATGTCGTGGATGACATAATCTTCCACGCGGTCGAGCACGATGAGCGAGGTTTCCCGCGTGGGGAAGGCGAAACTTTTTCCCAAACGGCGAATCGCGCCCCGGTTGAGATCGTAATCCGCCTCCAGCCGCTCCAGCATGAGCGCCGCCCACAAAAAGGGCGCTCCGGCAAAACGCGCCGGATCGCCAGACGCGCCCGGCCCCTCTTCAAATGGCGAAAACGGCGGGAAGGTCTGGGCAAAGGTTTTGCCGTCTTCCTCCGCAAAGACCACGCGCGCGGGCAGCGCCGGGTTCAAGACCCGTCCCGCGACAGAGACGCGCTCCCGCCCGGAAAACGACCAGACCGCATCAGAAATGCCCGCGCCCTCCACCGCGACGATGCGCGGGCGGCGCTGGCTGAGGAGGGCAAGCGCGCCCTGGGCGTCCAGAAGATCGAGGTCGATGAGCGCCCCTTGTTCGGAGAGGCGCTTCAGGCGGGCCGTGTCGCCCGGCGCGGAAAGGATGGCGTAGAGCGGCTGCATGGGCAGACAACGCATGGTAGACGCGCCGATCCTTCTCGTTAATTCGCAATCCGCTTCCAGCGAATTGAGCGGCGCGGCGCTGTAGTTGTCCAAGCCGTCGGAAAAAAGCAGGTTCAGGTCAGCCATGTCCGTAAAGGTCATCGCGGAAAGGCGAGTTGCGCCGTCATAGACCGTGGCCGCCAAATCACTTTTCAGCGCCGACCAGTCGCCATTCCTGATAACGAAATCGCGCGGCGGCTCGGCGACATCGCGCAATTTTTGCAGGCGTACCGTCACATTCCCCGCCTGGGCGAAAAAGGCGTCCAGAAAGGCGAATTCTTTCGCGTGCTGGCGCTTCCCGCCAGAGAGGGAAGCGTCCCAGAAGAGGGCGAGGCGATTTGGCAATTCCCGCGTTGCCGCGCTGTTTGCCGGAAAGGGAAGCTCCGCGTAAAAATACGTCTTCCCCTCGCGCTCGCCGAAATAGACCGGGCTTTCATCCGGGTTTTCGTTCGCATGAATCTTGATCTGGATCGCCTGATCCACCCGTGCCGCCGCGCCCGTCATATGCGCCTGAGCAGTCCAGCCCTGCCCCGCTTTTTGAAAATCAAGCGCCAGGCCGGAGAGCGGCGCGGCGAGCGCAGGCGGCTTTTGGCCCTGCGTTTTAAGAGAAATGGAAAGCTGGGCGGGTTTCAGGGCATGGGCGAGCGGCAGCCGGTAGAGGTGGTAGGCCGCGCCGCCTTCCCGAACCCTGGGCAGTCGCTCGCTGTAGGTGACGCGCACCCGCCGCGTTTCGCCGGGAGGAAGCGGATAGACGCGCAGCTTGAAGTGCTGCCCCTGGGTGACTTCCAAAAGCGCGGGATCGATTTCCTGGCGAACGACAGCCTCGAAAACCTGCCGTCCCCTGTTCTTGGGCACGGGCACCGCTTCGCGCATCGTTTCCTTGTTCTTTTTATCCTTCATCGAGAGCGCAAACCCGGTGACGGTCTGGCCTTCGGCGAGCGGAAACTGCAACTCACCTTCCAGCACCCGCGCGTTCGGGTTGTAGAAGCGCATCTCCACCGTGGTCTGCGCGAAAACGCCGAAGATTTCACCCTCAATCGCCAGCTCGCGCAATTCGATGGCCTTTTCCGCGCCGGATACCCGAAGTTCCACGGGCGGCGGCGGCAAAACGCCGGGGGAAGGCGGCGCAATCTCAATCTCCGTGGGCGTTTCGTTTTGACCAACACCCGAATCCGCGCCCGCTCCAGGCAATTCGTCATTCGCCGCGATAAGCGCTCCGGAAAGGAAAAGCGTAAAGATCAATCCCGCGGCAAGTTTTTTCATGACGTCATCCCATGAACGATGATTTAGCGTCCATCATACACGCAACAGGGGGCAGGGATCAAAAAAGTTACCGGCGCTTCGCGCCTCGAAATGACGACAGTCTCACTCGACCCCCTTGTCCCTCGGATTCATGAAGGCCGCTTTCAGTTCCTCGCTCATTGAAAGGCGCAGGTTGATGTCGCGCGGGAGGACGGGGTTCATGAACCAGCGGTCGTAGAGCCTTGCCGCTTCTCCCGTTGCCATCAGTTCCGTGAACGTTTCATCCGCGATCTTCTTCAATGCCGCATCTCCTTTTCGCAGCATGATGGCGTAAGGTTCCACGCGCAGAGCGGAACCGACGATTTCGTAGGCGTTGGGGTCTTTCTGGTTGGCGATCAGGCTGGTCAGGAGGATGTCGTCCATCACGAAGGCGGCGGCGCGGCCATCCCTGACCATCAAGAAGGATTCCGTATGCGTTTCTCCAAAGAGCAGGCGGATTTCCAGTGTTTTGAGGCAGGTATCCTGGAGGAGCAGGGATTCGGATGTCGTGCCGCGCGTCGTGAATGACGGGGGAGGAGCGTTGTTGCGAGCGCGGCGCGACCTGGTAGGCTCCCATTTTGTCAAAAGCGAGACGCGCAGCGACGAGTCCAGATGCGTAACCTACGGCCTGATACGCCGGTAACGTTTCTCTGTCCTCTATCTTTTGCCCCCGATCACTGTTCACTGTCCTCTGCTTCCGCTTCGGCGTCCCTTGGGCCGGCCAGTTCCGTGCGCAGGTTGGGGTAGCGGCCTCTCAGGATGAGGGTGTTTTCCAGGCGGTTGTCGTCGCCCAGGAAGAGCCGGGCGTAGCCGGTGAGCGCGCCGGCGGGAGTGACGCGGATTTCGCCTTCCTCGTTGTGCATCACGCTGGAACGCGATTGCAGGCGTTCCAGCAGGAAGCCTCCCGCGTCGAGGCGAAAGACGGAGGAAAGTTTCTGAAACCTGGTAGCCGCGTTGCGGTTGTGCGTCAATACGCCCCGGCTGCCGCTATAGACTAGGCGCGTCAGGTCGATGCCCCGCAAGACGGCGTTTTCCGCTCGCAGTTCGCCGCTGGCGTTCAGGTTTTTGCGCCAGATCGCCAGCGTGTCGCCACGGGTCTGGAAACGCAGGGTTCCGGAAAGCTCGCCCTCTAGGCCAAGATTGACGCCACGTGCGCCGGGTTCGTTGGCAATACCCCAGGCGCGCATGATCTCGGCAATCTGGAAGCGGCTCATGACGCCCTGTCCTTCCAGGCGCTCCACCAAACCGTCGTGTCGCCAGGTCGCTTCCAGCCGTCCCTTGTAATGACCGCCCAGCAAAAAGAGCGTACCTTCTTCCAACGTCACCCGATCCGCATACAGCGCCCCTTTGCCATTGATGTTGTCCAGCCGTGCCGGAAAGCGCGCGGAAGGAAGCCAGCCGCTGGCTTCCAGCGAAAAGGACGCGAGCGCCACCGGCGCGCCACCCCGCGCGGCGGGCGGCGGCAGGAATTCCAGTTGGCAGAAAGGCTCGGCGCTTTTCAGTGTGGCCTTCAGCAAACGTCCCTCCGCGTCGCGGCGAAGCTCGCCGTCAAAAATCGCCAGCGGATTTCCGCCCAGTTTCAGGGTCATCCGATCGAAGCGCAACCAGTCCGGCGCGCCTTCGGGCGCTTTTCCCAGCCAACCGATAAGGGCGGCGGCTTCCAGCGATCCCGAGATCAATTCCACCGGCTCGCCGGAACTTCCCGACGTCTCGAAAAATAGCCAGGAAAACAATCCCGGCAAATGAACGGATTCCATCTCCCCATCCTGCCGGGTTTCGCCAAAACGCACCTGGCGCAATTCCAGCCGCCAGTTGGAAAAATTCGGCGAAATCCGCCCAATGCCGACCGGGATGCCCAGGACGCGGGCAAGCCGCGCTTCCAGATCCGGGCGCTTGCGGTCATACGGGTAGAACAGGATAGCCGCTGCGGCAAGGATGACGCAAAGCGCGATCACACCCAGCACCGTCAGCGACCAGCAAATGCCGACATAGGCGCGCGGATGGGTTTCGCGCAAGGGCTTGCGCAACGTTGCCGGGCCGGGTTCCGGGTCTGGATCGGGGTCGGGAATCGGTGTAGGCAGCACCAGTGTTTCCGCCTTGAACGCGGGCGCGCCCTTCCTGTCTTTGGGGGATAGGGCAGTGGAGCGGATGACTATCGGCGGCGGCGGGGGTGGAATCGGCGCGGGACGCGCGGGCGGCGGCGGAACGTGAGCTTCCGAGAGGATGGTCTGCGCCGATGAGAGCGGGGTCGGCTGCGGACTGACGACATTGGGACGCGCGGGCAAAACCGGAGAGGGTGAAACGGAAGCTTCCCGCGCCGTCCGTACGCCTTCGGATTTTTCGCCAAAGGTGGAAAAATGGGAAAGCGGCGAAGGTCTGTGCGGCGGCGCGTCGGGCGGAGGCGGGTCTTCCGCGAGACGGTCGAACACGATAAGCCCGCTTTTTTCCAGCGACGCGATGGCCTCTTCCGTTGTCTGAAGATCGCCGATTTTCTCGCTCAATTCCTGCACTGACGCCTTGCCGTCGATGAGCACCAGTATCATGCGCTGCTGGCGCTCTTCCACCCGGGCGCGCTGGACGATGGCCTCTTCGCCCGCCGCCGTTTTCCGGTAGATGTGCCTGTGCCGCGTGGACGCCTTGTCGCCGCTTGCGGACGTTGTGCCGGAAGCTGCGGGTTCTGTCGCTTTTTTTGTCATTGCGTTTCCTTCGGTAGTGCAGCGCGCAATTTTCACCGCCGCACGAAGGTCGTGCGGACGATATCGGGAGTTGACGACAATTGACGCCCTCTTATAGAATCCGGCCTCTTTTCCCCGATAGCTCAGTCGGTAGAGCGCCGGACTGTTAATCCGTAGGTCCCTGGTTCGAGCCCAGGTCGGGGAGCCAAACACGCCAACGCCATCCTTCCTTTTCTGCGGTAGTGTCTTTCCCGGACAACAGCGCGTCACAAATCGTTCTCTTCCCGTCTCTCCTCTTGCAAACACCGTTAGGCTAAAGCGACTGACTGCAACGGTCAAGTCACGAATCAGGGGTCAGGAGACAGGAGATAGAGCGCGCCCTTCGTCATTCCCCAGAGCGCAGCGACGAAGCAATCCAGATGCCGGATGCCTCAGATCCCTAACCTCTGACTGATACGCCGGTAGCTTTTCTGTCTCCTGATGCCCGATCCGTTATACTGCCCGCTCTTCTCGCAACTGGAACGCTTGCCTCAAATGGGAAAACTCAACGATATATTGCAACTGGCGCGCGAACGCGCCCAGGCCATGCAGCTTGCCTATGCCGGGGCGTTGACGCCGACGGAGGCGCATGATGTCTGGCAACTCGCGCCAGGCGCGAAGCTCGTGGATATTCGCACCCGCGCCGAACTGGAACTGATCGGACGCATTCCCGGCGCGGTGGAAATCGAGTGGGCGTTCTATCCCAGCGGCGCGCAAAATCCCAATTTCATGCGCCAGCTCAAGACTCGCGTCGATCGCGAGGCACTGGCGCTCTTCATCTGTCGCAGCGGCAATCGCTCGGACGACGCCAGCCGCGAGGCCACTCGTTTCGGCTACACCACCTGCTACAACGTGCTCGAAGGCTTCGAGGGCGACAAGGATGCCAACGCGCAACGCGGCAAGGTCGGCGGCTGGCGGCTGGCGGGGCTGCCCTGGTTCCAGGATTGACCCCTCTTTCGCGCAAGTCCATGAGCGCTTTGCCCTTCGAAGCCTATGGCGGCTTGTCCGACGCCGAATGCCAGGAACGCATCGTCCGCGCCCGCGCCCGCCTGGGCAGGGAAGTCGTGCTGCTCTGCCATCATTATCAACGCGCCGACATTTACCAGCACGCGGACCTGACCGGCGATTCCCTGAAACTTGCGCGGCTGGCCGCCCAAACGGACGCGCCCTTCATCGTCTTTTGCGGCGTGCATTTCATGGCCGAAGTCGCGGACATCCTCTCCCGCCCGGAACAAACGGCGATCCTGCCCGATCTGGCGGCGGGCTGTTCGATGGCCGACATGGCCAACCTCGCCAGTGTGGAACGCTGCTGGCGCGAACTGGGCGCGATCATGGACGTGGAAGCGACCTTCACGCCCGTCACCTATATCAATTCCGCCGCGGATCTGAAGGCTTTCTGCGGAGAACATGGCGGCATCGTCTGCACTTCCAGCAACGCGAGCGTCATTTCCGGTTGGGCGTTTGCCCAGCGCCCGAAAATCCTCTTCTTTCCCGATCAGCACCTGGGGCGCTGGACGGGGCACCAGCGGGGGATTCCGCTGGAAGAGACGCCGGTGTGGGACCCGGATCTGCCGTTGGGCGGACTTACGCCGGAGGCTATCGCGCAGGCGAAAATCCTGCTCTGGAAAGGCCATTGCGCGGTCCATCAGATGTTCCGCAAAAGCCAGATCGACGCCTTTCGCGCCCAATACCCGGACGCTTTGGTCATCGCCCATCCGGAATGCGATTTCGAGGTTTGCCGCGCCGCGGATCATGTCGGCTCCACCGAGATGATCGTCAGGATCGTCAAGGAAGCGCCCGCCAATACGCGCTGGCTGGTAGGTACGGAACTGAACCTGGTCGAGCGTCTGGCCAAGGAGGTCGCGCCGCAGAAAAAAGAGGTGCGCTTCATGTCCAACATCATCTGCATGTGCTCGACCATGCAGCGCATCGACCCGCAACATCTCGCCTGGACGCTGGAAAACCTTTCCGCCGGAACGATCGTCAATCCCATCGTCGTGCCCGCGCATGAAGCCGGACTCGCCCGCGCCGCGCTCGATCGCATGTTGCGGGTTTCATAAAGCCGCGCCATTTCGCCTCCTGGATGCCGTTTCCCCATGTTGCCCGATTTCGTCGCTTCCCAGGTCGATCTCACGCCGTACAACACGCTGGCGCTGCCCGCGCGCGCCGAATTCCTTGCCCATATCCAGCGCATCGAACAACTGGCTATCCTCGCCTCTCATCCCGAATTCGCCGGACGCCGCCGCTTCGTGCTCGGCGGCGGCTCCAACCTGATCGTCGCCGGAGACTTTGGCGGCTTTGTCCTGCGCATGGGCATCCTGGGCAAACGCCGGATTGGGGAAGACGCCACATACACTTACCTTGCCGTCGCCGCCGGAGAAAACTGGTCGGATTTCGTGGCCTGGACGCTGGATTCCGGCTGGCCGGGACTGGAAAACCTCATCGGCATTCCCGGCACGGCGGGCGCTGCGCCCATCCAGAATATCGGCGCGTATGGCGTGGAAGCCAGCGATTTCCTCTACCGGCTCACCGCGCTGGATCTGGCGCGCGGTGAAACGATCACCCTAGATGCCCACGATTGCGCACTGGGCTACCGCGACAGCCTCTTCAAGCGCGAAGGCTGGCACCTTTCCGGGCGCTACGCCATCACGGAAGTCGTCTTTCGCCTGCCCAAAGCCTGGCGTCCCCGGATCGCCTACCGCGAAGTCGCCGCGAAACTGGCGCGCGACGGCATTGAAAATCCCGCGCCCGCGCAGATCGCGCAAGTCATTACCGCGCTGCGCGCGCAAAAACTCCCCGATCCGCGCCAGCTTCCCAACGCGGGCAGTTTTTTTCAGAATCCAAAAGTTTTTGCCGGATTTGCTGCCGCGCTGCGCCACGCGCATCCCGATCTGCCCGCTTATCCGCAACCCGACGGCAGCGTCAAGCTCGCCGCCGCCTGGCTCATCGAACACGCGGACTGGAAGGGACGCAACCTGGGGCCAGTCGGCATGTACGAACAACAGGCGCTCGTCCTAGTCAATCGCGGCGGCGCCCGCTTTCGCGATGTGCAAAACCTCTCCCGCGCCGTGCGCGAAGCCGTATTCGCCCGCTTCGGCGTCACCCTCACCCCGGAACCCGTCCTCCTCCAGGACGACGACGGCGCGGAAAACGCGGAGGCGAACGCCTGAATTTTCTGTCCTCTGATCCCCTATCCTCTCTCCCCCGACCTCGCGTTCTGGCGCGGGATTGCAGGTTGTGGGGATTCTGGTAGGCTTTTTTCTCTCTTTTTATCCGATGGAAAATACGTCATGTCCTCGTCCGCAACGCGCCTTCCCGCCATGACTCATCGCAAGGATTACCGTCCGCCGTCCTGGCGGGCTGAACAGGTCGATCTGGACGTGGATTTCCAGACGGAGGACGGGTCCACTCCCCAGGCGCGGGTGACGGCGCGGATTGCGTTCGCGCGCGAATCCCAGGAGGACGCGCCGCTCGCGCTGGATGGCGAGGAACTGGAAACCTTGTCCGTCGAAGTCGATGGCGTGACGCACCCTTGTGAAATTGCCGCCCATACGCTGACCCTGCGCGATCTGCCGGAGCGATTCACCCTGACGACGCGCGTACGGATTTTCCCTGACGCCAATACCCGGCTTTCCGGGATTTACCGCGCGCAAGACGGCTATTTCAGCCAGTGCGAGGCCGAGGGCTTTCACCGCGTCACCTGGTTTCTGGATCGTCCCGATGTCATGGCGACTTACCGCGTGACCCTCCATGCCGACAAATCGCGCTTTCCGGTGTTGCTCTCCAACGGCAACCCCGTGGCGGCGGGCGATGAGGCCAACGGGCGTCATTATGCTGTCTGGCATGATCCGTTCAGGAAGCCCTGCTACCTGTTCGCGCTCGTCGCCGCCCGGCTGGATGTCCTGCGCGACGGCTTCGTCACCGCCAGCGGGCGCGTGGTGCGTCTGGCGGTTCATGTGGAACCGGGCAGGATCGAGCAGTGCGCGCACGCGATGCAGGCGCTCAAGAAGGCGATGCGCTGGGACGAGGAACGCTTCGGCCTCGAATGCGATCTCGACCATTACACCATCGTCGCCGTCAGCGATTTCAACATGGGCGCGATGGAAAACAAGGGGCTGAACCTCTTCAATGCCAAATATGTGCTGGCGCGTCCCGATGTAGCGACGGACGCGGATTTCGAGGGCATAGACCGGGTTGTGGCGCACGAATACTTCCACAACTGGACGGGCAATCGCGTCACTTGCCGCGACTGGTTCCAGCTTTCCCTGAAGGAGGGACTGACCGTGTTCCGCGACCAGGAATTCGGCGCCGACGTCCATGACAGAAGCGTCGCCCGCATCCGCGAAGTCAGGAGCCTCTACGCGATCCAGTTTCCCGAGGACGCGGGGCCGATGGCGCATCCGGTGCGTCCCGACGCCTATATGGAGATCAACAATTTCTACACGCCCACCGTCTATGAAAAGGGCGCGGAAGTCGTGCGCATGATGCAGACACTGATCGGGCGCGATGCCTTTCGCGCCGGCATGGACGAATACTTCCGGCGGCACGATGGCGAGGCCGTCACCTGCGACGATTTCGTCGCCGCCATCGAAGCCGCTTCCGGCTTCGATTTCGGGCAATTCATGCGCTGGTACGACCATCCCGGTACGCCCAAGGTCACGGCGACAGGCGAATATGACGCCGCCACCCGCCGCTACACGCTCACCTTGGCGCAGGAGAACCCGAAGGCCGCCGCGATGTTGAATGAGGCCGCCGCGCCGCAACTCATCCCTGTGCGCGCCGCCCTGTTTTCCCCAGCGGGCGAATTGCTGCCGCAAACGGAACGCCTCCTGTTGCTTTGCGAAAAACGCCAAACCTTCGTTTTCACTTCGGTGGACGCGCGGCCTGTCCCTTCGCTCCTGCGCGATTTTTCCGCGCCCGTGCGCCTGGAATTTCCCTGGACGGAGGTCGAACTCGCCCTCCTGCTCGCGCATGAACCCGATCCCTTCGCCGCCTGGGAAGCCGGACAACGCCTTGCCGCCAACATCCTGCTCGCCGGTCTCGCCCCCGAAGGTTTCATCGACGCGGCGCGGCGGTTGTTGAATGCCCGCCAGGAACGCGACGCCTTTGTCGCCGAAGTCCTGACCCTGCCCAGCGAGGCCGCGTTGGCGGAAAAAATCGCGGGCGAAGTCGACCCGGATCTACTCCGCGCCACCCGCGACGCGCTGCGCTTCAGACTGGCGCAAAACCTGGAAACCGAACTTTTGACGCGCTACGACGCGCTTTCCGCCAAATGCGCCCGAAACGCCGCCGCGCCCGCCGCCATCGGCTGGCGCGCCCTGAAGAATCTCTGCCTCGGCTATCTCCTGGAACTCGACACGCCGCGCTACCGCACGCTGGCCTGGCAGCAATTCGAACGCGCCGCCAACATGACCGACCAGTTCGCCGCGCTTTCGGCGCTGGCGAACGTCAAGGCCGCCGACTGCCCGGAACGCGAGCGGGCGCTGGCGCGTTTCTACGCCCGTTGGCAACATGAGCCGCTGGTGGTCGACAAGTGGCTGTCCGTCCAGGCAGGCAGCCGCCGTCCCGACACGCGGGCGCAGGTCGCGGCGCTCATTCATCATCCGGCGTTCAATCGCGCCAATCCCAACAAGGTTTACGCCTTGCTGCGCGTCTTCGCCAGCAACCTCGCCGCCTTCCACGCCGCCGACGGCGCAGGCTACCGCCTGTTGGCCGAAGAAATCAAAATCATGGACGCGAAAAATCCCCAGGTCGCCGCCCGCCTCGCCCGCGCCTTCGATCACTGGAAAAAATTCGACGCCATCCGCCAAGGCCACAGCCGCGCCGCCCTGGAATCCCTGCGCCAACACCCCGGCCTTTCCACGGACGTGCGCGAAATCGTCACCCTCGCCTGCTCCTGAACAGAGGACAGAGAAAGTCACCGGCAGCTTTGCCGCCGCTTGTTGGGTATCTGGGCTGCCGCGGGCTTCGCCCTCGCTTTTGACGGGGAGGAGTCTCATTGCAAGCGCGGCGCGACTTGGAACGTACCCAACTCGTCATCGCGAGAAACGAAGCGACGAAGCAATCCAGATTCCTAACCTGCGGCACAAAGCGCCGGTAACTTTTCCGTCTCCCGTCCTCTGTCCTCTGTCCTCCCGCCCCGCGTCTGGAATCATCCCTCGCGCGGGCGTCCGGTCTGGGGCGTCTCCGTCATCTGGCGCGCCAGCGTTGCATACAGCGGCGCGCTGATGAGGCGCGAAATGCCAGAGGACAACAGCGTCACCGCCATCAGGGCGATCACGAGGTCGTAGCCATCCACCATTTCCATGACAATCAGGAAGGATGTCATGGGCGCTTGCGTGGTGGCGGCGAGAAAACCCGCCATGCAGAGCGCCAGCACCATGCCGGGCATGGCGCTCTGGTCGATCAGCGGCGCGAGCGTATGTCCCACGCCCGCGCCAATGGCGAGCGAAGGCGCGAAAATGCCGCCCGGCAAGCCGGAAAAGTATGCTGCCAGCGTTGCCGCGAACTTGGCGGGCGCGTAATACCAGGGGAGTTGCGCTTCGGCTTCCAGGAGCGCCTGCGTTTGTTCCAGCCCGCCGCCATAGACCGCGCCGCCCGTGATCGTGCCCAGGCTGGCGACGAACAGGCCGCAGAGCGCCACGAAAACGAACGGATGGTTCCGGCGCAAGTTCCCCGCCGCGCCGCGCCAGTTGCCCGTGCCGAGGATCATCATGCGCGAAAAGAGTCCGCCCAGAAGCCCGCAAACGAGCGCGGCCAGCGCCGCCGCCGCCAGTTGATCGTCTTCTCCGGCGATGATCGGCACCACGCCAAAATAGTTGCCGCCGCCGCCCTTCATGGCCTGCGCGGTCACGCCCGCCAGCACGATGGCGGTGATGATCAGCCCGGACATGCGTGCTTCCACGCCCCGGATCATTTCCTCGATGGCGAACATGATGCCCGCCAGCGGCGCGTTAAAGGCCGCCGCAATGCCCGCCGCGCCGCCCGCCACCAAAAGATGGACGCGCTGAATCCGCAAGGCGGCGGGCAGGAGATGGTGGAGGGCGTTCATCAGCGAAGCGCCCACCTGCACGGTCGGCCCTTCCCTGCCCAGCGAAAAGCCGCAGCCCACGGCGCTTACCCCGACCAGAATCTTGCCGACAATGATGCGGATGGACAACAGGGGACGCCACGCGCTCGCGTCCCGTCCCGGCGTCTGCGCGCGCTGTATTTCCACCAGCGTCTGCGGAATGCCGCTGCCTTCCGCGCCCGCGAAATAACGGCGCGTCAGCCACACGCACAGCACCCCGCCCAGTGGCGTGACGACGAAGGGTAGCCACCAGAATTGCCGCGCGCCGCGCATGAAAGTCTGCGTCAGCGCCGTCGAAAGCTCGGCGAACACTACCGCCAAGAGTCCCACGCCGACCGCTCCGCCCCAGAACACCAGCCGTCCCAGCCAGATTCGGGAATTCACGGCGCGACGCCGCAAAAAAACGCGCAAATTCATCGTAAAACCCACTCCGGTTTGTGCAACGGTAAAAGCCCATCCAAAAGCATCGGCGCGGACGCCCAATCGACAGACAGATCAACGGACAACCCGGTGAGCGGCGACCAGTTGGAATCGAATCCGCTTTATATCCCAAGGCGGTGTCACACGAAACCCCTTTGAAACTCCTTTAAATTCGGTTGCGACGGAAACGACGATAAACCCGCCGGAATTGCCACCGCCCGCGGCCTTGCCATGACGAGGATCGGAAGGGTTTTCTGATCCTGACCCCGATCTTTGGCTACGGATACCAAGCCGCGATCGGCATCCGGCGTCCGCTGCCGAAGGCAAGCGGGCGCAGTCGCAGGATCGGGGGGGCTTGGCGGCGTTTGTATTCGTTTTGCCAGATCATCCGGCGCACGCGCGTAATGAGCGCCGCGCCGCCTTTTGTCCCGATGATCCGCGCGTAATCGGCTTCGACGGCCTCGCGTTCTTCGGCGGAAAGGCTTTTGCCTTCGATCAGGACTTTCAGGATCGTGTCCAGAACCGGATAGGGCGGCAGGCTATCGGTATCTCTCTGGCCGGGCGCAAGTTCGGCGGAAGGCGGTTTCTCGAGGATGGCTTCGGGAATCAACGCGCGCCCGGCAGCCTCGTTCAGGTAGCGGGAAAGCGCGAAGACTTCCGTCTTGTAAAGATCGCCGATGAGTCCCAGACCGCCATTGGTGTCGCCGTAGAGCGTACAGTAGCCAACCGAAATCTCGCTCTTGTTGCCGGTGGTCAAAAGCAGCGCGCCAAACTGGTTGGAGTATTCCATCAGTATGGCGCCGCGTATGCGGGCTTGCAGGTTTTCCAGCGCCACGCCTTTCAAGGGTTCGCCGAAGGCGGCGGCGAATCCTTTTTCGTAGTCGGCGACGATGGTCTCGATCGGATGCGTAAAAAGTTCGATGCCAAGGTTCTGGCAGAGCGCGACGGAATCCTCGACGCTGCCCGCGCTGGAAAAGCGCGAGGGAAGCGTCACGGCGACGACGTTTTCCGCCCCCAGGGCTTCGACGGCCAGCGCCAGCGTGAGCGCGCTGTCGATGCCGCCGGAAGAACCGACAACGACCTTCTCAAAACCGCAACGGCGGGCGTAGTCGGAAAGACCGAGCGCGATCTGGCGGCGATAGAACGCCGTGACGGATAGTCCCGCGACGGGAACGGGCGCGAGTGCCTGGCCGTTTGCGCTGGAAAACGCGCCATCCTGGAATCGCAGCGTGGCGACTTCTTCCTCGAAGCGCGCCGCCTCGAAGACGACGCCGGTTTGCGGCGCGACGGCGAAGGACGCGCCATCGAATACCAGTTGATCATGACCGCCCACCTGGTTTACATAGACCATCGGCATTTCATGGCGGCGGCTTGCGGCGGCAAGGCGGGCATGGCGTTCCTCGCGTTTGCCGATGTTGGAAGGACTGGCGTTGAGTGTGGCGATGAAATCCGGCTTCGCTTCCGCGAGCCGCGCGATCGGGTTGATGGGGTAATCCCTGCCTTCGTCGTTCCAGACGTCCTCGCAGATGAGAAAGCCGATTTTCACGCCGTCGACTTCCAGCGTCCGCGCCGCATCCGGCCCCGGCTCGAAATAGCGCCGTTCGTCGAAGACGTTGTAGGTTGGCAAAAGCTGCTTGGCGTAAGCAAGGACGATTTTCCCGTTCTCGATGACGAGAAGGCTGTTTTCCAGCGCCTTGCCGGGACCCGCTCGCCGGGTGGGCGCGCCCGCGATCCAATAGAGATCGGGCGTGCGGCGGCTCGCTTCGAGAAGTTCCGCCAGCGCCCCGTCGACGCGGGCGAGGAAATCCGGCTCATCGAGCAGGTCGCCAGGCGGATAGCCGGTGAGGGCGAGTTCGGAAAAGACGACCACGCGCGCGCCCGCGGCGGCGGCTTTTTGGGCGGCGGCGGTCATCCGGGCGATGTTGCCGGAGAAATCGCCAACGGTGAAATTGAGTTGGGCAAGGGAAAAAATGAGCATGGGATATTTCTTTTCGGATCAGGCGAGCCGGTTCGATTCCATCCGGAGTCCCAGTTGCCGATCATGCCAGCGTGAAAACAAGAGCAGCGCGCAGATGGCGCCCATCAGGCAGAGGAACATGTCCCATTGCGTATCCCACGGATCGCCCTGGATCGCGAGAAAGGCATTCGCGTCCGCGCCCAGGGCCAGGGCAGCCCACCATTCCAGCAGTTCGAAAGCAGCCGAGAAAGCGAGGCAGGAGGACAGAATCACATAGACCAGCAGCTTGCCGCGCGCAAGCGGCGAGAAGCGCAGGAATAATTCACGCGACAGGATGGCGGGTTCAAAGCCCTGGAGGAAATGTCCGACGCGATCCCAGGGATTGCGCTCGAACCCGAACAGATCCTTCAACCAGAAACCGGCGGGCGCTTCGGCATAGGTATAAGCGCCGCCGTGGATCAAGACCAGCGCGTGAATGAAGAGCAGCCCGCACAACAACCGCGTCAGCGTCAGCCGCCGCCAGGAAAGCGCTAGAACCGGCAAGGCGGCCACGATCCAGAAGACTTCCAGCATCCAGGTGAGGCGATCAGCGGTGACAAGAAACGAGCGGCACAGGAAAAATGCCACGATCAGCCACAGCGCCGCGCCTTCGAGACGGGAAGGGGTCTGGATGGCGAAGCGTCTCTCGGTGATTGGCATCAATCGCGTCCGGAAAAGATGAACATGGGATTCAAGCGTAGCTTTCCTTGCGTTTCAAGCGGGTGAGCAGCAGGGGATTGTCGACGCGAAGCCGCGCCGTCAATTCCGGAAGATCGACTTTCGATCCCGCCAATGCCTGATATTCGGCGCTTGTGATGCCCACCGCCTGCAGGAAATGCAGGCGTCCCGCCGGAATTTGCGCCTCGCTCAGGCACTGGTCGGGAAGAAACAGGAGTGCGGTAAGCTTGCTGTTGGTATTTTCCTTGAGGGATGTGCCGTAGTCGAAAAACTGGGGCAGCACGTCGCCGCAAAATGACCACGCATGATGGGCAGCGGCGGAAAGCACGTCGAACGTCCACATGAAGGGGGATTTCATGGGAAGTTTGAGGGTCAGCTCATACGCCCTGCCGTGAAAACGATGCCGTTGCGCCAGGCCATAGGTCACGATGTGCCGATGGTCCGGGCCGTTGAAAATGCTGTATCCGGTCAGGAAACTGCCCGGCATGTTGGCCATCTGGTTATACGGCTCGCCATAGAGGCTCGAAAACGCGCGATTCAAATCCGCCCAGGATTTTTCGGCGCAAATGGCCTGCATGAGTTGGGTGATATCTGGTTGGGTGATGTCTGTCATCATATTTCTTGTCCCGATCTTGTTTGGCCATCCGGACGTTCCATAACACCCGGCTTCCATCATCCGCGCCACGAACGCCGCGTGATGCGCGGCCAGCGCCACGTCGCGTGGCTGGCATACTTTCCCCCTGAAACCAGATTGGCGGATTATGCCATGAACGGATCAGGGGACGGAGGACAGGACAGAAAAAGTTACCGGCGCTTCGCGCTGCATAGCCTTCCCCGTCAAGAGCCGAGCGTAGCGAGGGCGCAATCAAAAGCGTCCCTCGAATCTTCATGGCGCGTGACTTACTGGGATATCTGGTTTATGTATTTTTACAGGAGGTTGCCAGAAATCGAAGGAAAAGCATCAAGGAAGTCGCTGCGGGCGCCTCTGGAAGCGCAAAATCCTCGTTTCAAGTCGGGACGAAAGGCCGAGGCGCTGGCGGAACCCAAACGACGCCTCGAACCAGAAGGCGAAGCGGAACATCCTGTACGGTATCCCTGCCGCTGCCTCTCCAACCGTCCCGGACAATCCGATTACCTCTCCGCGCTCGAGGCCAGGCTGCCCATCGGTTCCGGCGAAGTCGAAAGCCGTCACCGCCCCCTCATCCGGAAACGCCTCGAACGCCCCGGCGCACAGAGTGGAAACCCGGTAACGCCAGGGTCATCCTCAACCTCCGAACCATGCGCGCAAACCAACAATGGAACAGCCATTGGAAGTCTCTGCAAGATTGAAAAGGGAGGTTTTTGATTGCGCCCGCATAGCGAAGCAATCTGTCTCCCGATCGATGAATCCGTTAAAATGCTGCGTCTTGGCGCACGTATTTCTGCACATGGCAAAAGGAGAATGGACATCATGAGTATGGCAGAGCGGGATGGTTTCATCTGGTTTGACGGCACACTGGTTCCCTGGCGGGAGGCGAAGCTACATTTTCTGACGCATTCGCTCCATTACGGCATGAGCGTCTTCGAAGGCGTGCGCGCCTACCAGACCGAACGCGGGACGGCGATCTTCCGGCTGGAAGCGCACACGAACCGGCTGTTCAATTCCGCCCACATCTTCCAGATGCCCCTGCCGTTCGACAGGGAAACGGTCAACGCGGCGCAAAAGGAAGTCATCCGCGCCAACGGTCTCGATTCCGCCTACATCCGCCCGCTCGCCTTCTACGGTTCCGAAAAGATGGGGCTTTCCACCAAGGGCGCGAAGGTACATCTGGCCGTGGCCGCCTGGCCCTGGGGCGCGTACTTGGGCGAGGAAGCGATGGCGCGCGGCATCCGGGTCAAGGTCTCCAGCTTCACCCGCCATCACGTGAATATCTCCATGGTGCGCGCCAAGGCTTCCGGCCCCTATGTGAATTCCATCCTCGCCAACAACGAGGCGACGAACGCCGGCTACGACGAGGCGCTGCTCCTCGACCCGGAAGGCTACGTGGCCGAAGGCTCCGGCGAGAACGTGTTCATCGTGAAGGACAGCAAACTCTATACCCCGGAACTCACCGCCTGCCTGGAAGGCATCACCCGCGACACCCTCCTGAGACTCGCCGCCGAACTGGACATTGAAGTCAGGGAAAAGCGCATCACCCGCGACGAGGTCTATTGCGCCGACGAAGCCTTCTTTACCGGCACGGCGGCGGAAGTTACGCCGATACGCGAAGTAGACGACCGACGGATCGGCGCGGGCGTTCGCGGCCCGGTCACGACGCGTCTGCAGGCGAAATTCTTCGACGTGGTCAATGGCCGCTCGCCGCAGCATGGCGACTGGCTGGCCTATGTTTGAGCGTGGAGAACTTGCCGGCCTGACGCTTCCAGAGACTTTTTGTCACAATCACAGGAGAATGGAAATGAAACGAGTCATGGCGTGTGTCGTGCTGCTTGCCGGGTTTGTGGGAACGACAATGGCGAACGAGCACGTGCGCAACGGAATGCCCTGCCTGAACGGAATTTGTCTTGGAGATGACATCTCAACCCTGTCGCGCATCAAATGGGACGCTGCCCAAAAATGGAATCTTTCCATAGGCAATCAGGAAATCGAGGAACGTTTCGCGCTTGAAGCGCGCGCTGCGGCAAAAGAGGTCTATCCGTATTTGAAAACAAGAAATTTTGACAACGGAGTCATCCAGAAATTGAGCAAGATCAAAGGCTTTTGCAAGCCATTCCCGTTTCACAGTATCTACGGCACTTTCAGTTCGGCAAGCGGCTTCTTTACGCAGGTTCACGTCGGCGTGACCGCGGAGGCCCCAGATAAACAGTCATTGCGCGTGACTTCGATTTCCCGAAAATACCCTCAAGCCCATAGCTCGGCACAACAAAAAGAGCTGAAAAGCCAGTTCCAGACCAACTATTCCTCCGTCAAGAAGCCCGCCCGCTGGTCTTTCAGTGACAACAAGCTGGAGCTTTCTCTTCTTCGCGACAACGTTCTCGAAACGATGGCTATGCTTAAACAATATCCCGGTTGCGGCAAGGCCATCTCGATTGACTGACCGCCCGCATGATGCGCGCCCTCGTCATTGCGCCTTCCTGGATAGGTGACGCCATCATGGCGCAGCCTCTTTTGGCCAGACTCCGGCAGAGGACGCCGGGGCTTCAATTGGACGCGCTCGCGCCAGCCTGGGTCATACCCGTCTTCTCCCGGATGCCAGAGATTTCCGGTATCGTCGAAAACCCTTTCGGGCATGGCGAACTGGCCTTGCGCGGTCGGTTTCGCCTGGCGCGCGATCTCTCCCGGCGCGGGTATCGGCGCGCCTATGTGCTCCCCAATTCCTTCAAGTCCGCCCTGGTTCCCTTTTTTGCCGGAATTCCCGAACGTGTCGGCTTTACGGGGGAGTGCCGCTTCGCGCTCATCAACCGGCGGCACGCGCTCGATGAGGCCGGGCTTCCCCGGATGGCGGAACGCTTTGCCCAGTTGGCGGAAGCGCCAGGAACGCCTCCGCCTCGCCCAATCGAACCGCCGCGCCTTGCTTCCACGCCAAAACAGCAGGACGGCGCGCTGACTTCCCTTGGACTCGATGAAAAGCCCCAAAGCCTTGTCGTTTTTTGTCCTGGCGCGGAATATGGCCCGGCCAAACGCTGGCCGTCCCGTCACTTCGCCGCGCTGGCAAAAGAACTGGAGAAAACCGGTTGCGCGGTTTGGCTTCTGGGATCGGCAAAGGATCACGCGCTGGCGGAAGACATCCGCCGCCAGGCTTCCGGCGGCTGCCGCAATCTCTGCGGCAAGACCCGCGTCGACCAAGCCATCGACCTCATCGCGCTGGCAAGGCTGGTGGTCTGTAACGATTCCGGCCTGATGCACGTCGCGGCGGCGCTCTCAAGACCCACGATCGCCATTTTTGGATCTTCCTCGCCGGATTTCACGCCGCCCCTGTCCGATCAGGCCATCGTCGTGCGCCACGGCCTGCCGTGCAGTCCCTGCTTCAAGCGCGTCTGTCCGCTCGGTCACAGCGAATGCCTGGAAAACATCACGCCGCGAGAAGTCTTCGAACACGCGCGGCCTTTCCTGGACTGACGCCATGCCCGCCACGCTCATCTACCCCACGCCGGAAGATGTCGAAACCGCTTTCTACAAGGCCATCGTCCAGCGCGACCTCATCGCCCTGATGAGCGTCTGGGCGGAAGACGACGAGATCATCTGCATCCATCCGACCGGCGCGCACCTTTCGGGCTTTGCCGCCATCCAGACAAGCTGGCGCAGCATCCTCGGCGGCAGCGCCCGGATGGAAATCCGCCGCCAGCGCGTCGCCCGCTGGAACGGCATGTTGATTTCCGTCCACCACATGATCGAACACCTGCACCTCAACAAGAAAGTCAATGGTCCTATCCAGGCCACCCACATCTACCTGCGCGGGCCGCACGGCTGGCGCCTGACCTGCCGCCACGCCTCCCCCGGCGGCGCGCCCATGCTCATCCCGGAAAAGGAACGCCGCGTACTGCATTGATCCACATCACCGACGCCCCGCAACGACGGGGGGTTTGCGGCTTTCGGCGTCACATTCTTGTCAAAAGTGCAACCAGGGCTGGTTTTTATTTCATCAGGGCATAATTGCCAATGTTAATTGTAACGCTTCGTAATAAACCGGATATATAACTAAAGTAATAGTATTATAGTTATACTACTGCGGATAGAATAAACCGCAGGGTAAATATCCGGCATCCCTGTTGGGGATGCTGCCCCTTGATTTCTTTGAGCAAACACATCATGTTATGCCGTATCTTTCTGATTCTGGTAGCGATCATGTTATCGCTCTGTTCTGCGGCGACCGCGCAGGAAACACCCCTGCGCCTGGGCGTTGCGCCCTTCAGTTCGCCCACTAGCCTGTTTCGCGCGCATCGCCCGTTGATACAGCACCTGGAGCGCAGCCTGAATCGCCCCATCAGGCTTTACACTTCTGCGGATCACGCTACTTTCCTGAATGATTCCCTGGGCAGGCGTTTCGATATTCTCATCACGCCGCCGCATTTCGGCGCGCTCTGCCTAGAATATGGCTATACGCCGCTGGTGCGTTACAAAGCGCCCTTCACCTTCGTTTTCGTGGTGCGCGCCGACAGCTCCTTCAAAAGCAGCCGCGATCTGCGCGGCAAGCGCATCGCCTTTCCCGACTACGCCTCGTTTTTCACGCAGGCGGGCATCCAGAGGCTCGCGGAAAATGGCATAAAGGCCGACAAGGATTACCAGATGCTGGTTCGCCCCAGTCACGCGGCGGCGCTGGCCTCGGTCGTGGCGCATGACGCGGACGCGGCGGTAACGACCCTTGCCCCGTTCAACCTGACGCACCGTGACACCCGCGCCCGCCTGCGCGTCATCGAAATGAGGGACATGGACATGAGAGACCGCGTCCTGCCGCACCTGATGGCGCTGGCGGACAGCCGCCTGGACGCCGCGCTCGTCGATCGCATTCGCAAGGCGTTCCAGAGTTTTCCCGTCACCGAGGAAGGCAAGGCTTTCTTTGCCGCATCCGGCTATGAGGGCTATGTGCCCATTTCCCCGCAGGACATCGTGACCATGCGTCCCTACGTGGAAACGCTCCGGCAACAGCCCTTCTTCAGTCCGCCTGAATCCGATCGGGAACCCTCATGAAACCGTGCTTTTCGGGACGTTTTCTCCGTCATTCCTTCCGTACCCAGCTTTTGCTGAGCAGTCTCTTCGTCAGCGTCCTGACCCTGTTTCTCCTCATTGGCAACAACCTGTTGCTGGCCAGCCGTTATTTCCAGATTGAACAGCGTGAATACACGTTCGAACAGGGACAGGTTCTCGGCGAGGTTTTCGCGCCCTATCTGCTGGCGCGCGACTACGCCACCCTGCGCGACGCGCTGGACAGCCTGCGCCAAAGTCGAGGATTGCGTTACGTCGTCGTCGTCAATGAAGACGGCGAACGCGCCGCTTCATCGGGCTGGCCGGAGGATCGGGCGCTGCCCAGGGACGGCATGAGTGACAGCGAGATACTCCACAGCGTATTTCCGGTCGGCATCGACGGGGTGGTCTATGGACAACTGTACATGGGACGCGACACCCGCCACAGCGTCGAAGCCCTGCAAAACCTGCTGGAACAAAGCGCCTTGATCGGACTGGGCGGCGTCACCCTGTTGGCGTTCTTTCTCTACAGTCTCATCCATTACATGACGCAGGGACTGGTGCGTCTTTCGGAAGCCAGCCGGCACATCAGCATGGGCGACTTCAGCCGGCGCATACAGGTGAAGGGACAAAACGAGATTTCCACGCTTGCCACCAACTTCAACCGCATGACCGACGCCGTGCAAAACCGTGTGCGCGCGCTGGAAGAGAGCGAACAGCGTTTTCGCGCCATTGCCGACTATGCCTACGCCTGGGAAAACTGGTTCGATACAAATGGCAAGCTGCGCTGGGTCAATCCCGCCGTGCAGCGCGTCACCGGCTTTTCGCCGGAAGAGTGCATGGGCATGGAAGCGTTTCCCCTGAACCTGGTGCATACCGACGATCAGGATCTGATTCGCCACCAGATGCGCCAGGCGCGGGACGGACACAGCGGACAGAACATGGAGTTTCGCGTCCTTCACCGCGACGGGCATTGCATCTGGTGCGCCATGTCCTGGCAGTCCATCCGCGACAAGGAGGGCGTCTCCCTGGGCTATCGTTCCAGCATCCGCGATATCACCCTGCAACATCACGTCACCGAGGAACTGGCCTACCAGTCCATCCACGATCCCCTGACCGGCCTTTACAACCGTCGCGCCTTCGAGCGCCAGTTGCGCCAGACCATCGAACAGTCCCAGCAGGATCGCCGTCCCGTTTCCGTGCTCTATCTCGACCTCGATCAGTTCAAGGTCATCAACGACACCTGCGGTCACGTCGCGGGCGACCAGTTGTTGATCGAATTGACCCGGATACTGCAAGCCTGCGCCAAACAAGGCTTTCTCGCGCGGCTGGGCGGCGACGAGTTCAGCATCCTCCTGCGCGACTGCGACGAAAAGGAAGCCATGCGCCAGGCCGAAGTCCTGATCTCGGAGATTCGCGCCTACACTTTCAACTACGGCGGGCACAGTTTCTACATCAGCGCCTCGGCGGGCGTGGTGCGCGTCCTTCCCGGCATGGACAACTTCACCGACATCCTGATGGCGGCGGATACCGCTTGCTACGCCGCCAAGGAACAAGGGCGCAACCGCGTGGAACTGTATGACGAAAACAATGAATACATCCGGATGCGGCATGAAGAATTCCGTTCCATCGCCCATGTCTCCACCGCGCTTGCCGAGGGTCGCTTCCTGCTTTACTTCCAGCAACTCGAACCCTTGAACAACGAAAAGCCGAAGCATGTCGAAATCCTCATCCGTCTGCGCGATTTTCTCGGCAACATCCAGACGCCCGCCCGTTTCATCGTCGCCGCCGAACGCTTCAATCTCATGCCCTACATCGATCGCTGGGTGGTCGAAAACGTCTGCCGCCAGCTTTCCGAATGGCAAAAGGCGGGCGTCATGCCAGCGGTGCAACGCTTTGCCATCAACATTTCCGGCGCGAGCCTTTCGGATCGCGAATTCCCGGATTATGTCCATGAGCAGATCGAGCGTTATCAAGTCGACGCTTCGCGCCTCTGCTTTGAGATCACGGAAGGCAGCGCCATCAGCCAGCTTGCGAATGCCCTGAATTTCATCAAGCGCGTCCGCGGGCTGAAGGCCGCGCTGTCGCTCGATGATTTTGGCAGCAGCCTTTCTTCCTTCGCGTCCCTGAAGCAGTTCCGCGTCGATTACCTGAAAATAGACGGGCTTTTCATCTCCAACATCGACAACGACCCTTCCGACCGCGCCGTGGTGCAAACCATCGTGCAACTAGCCAAGGTGCACGGCCTGAAGACCATTGCGGAATTCGTCAGCAGCGAATCCGTCCTGGAAGTCGTCCGGGAACTGGGCGTGGATTACATCCAAGGCTA
>JAIRMN010000230.1 GCA_031258715.1 Zoogloeaceae bacterium | reverse complement strand
GTCGATGAAGTTTCCGGAGTATGCCACAGTCCAGATGGCCTGACGCTCGATCAGCGCGGGCAGGATGTCACGCTCCAGGGAAGAAGGACGAAGCGGCCAGCCCGCGAGCGAATCGGCGGAAAAGAGGTACGCGCCCCCATTGATCAGGCCGGGACCGGCCAGTCCCTTTTCCATGAGGCGCAGTACGCGGCCTTCCTCATCGCATTCGATGCCGCCGAAACGGGCGCGATCATCCACGCGCGCGGCCAGCATGACTGCGGGATGGACGCTTTGCCAGAGCTGGCGATAGGCCGACGCTTCCAGGAAGGTGTCGGCATTCAGGACAAGGTAGCGGGAGGGCGGCGCATGGCGATCAAGGCCGTTCAGCAACGCGCCGCCCGTACCCAGGGGTTCGGTCTCGACCACGATTTCCAGCGCGACGCCGGTTTGCGCGGCCAGTTCATGGCGCATCGCAAGCAGTTGATCGGCGCGGTATCCGGCGCACAATACCGCCTCGCCCGCCCCGGCTTTTTTCAGCTCGCGCAACAACAGGGCAAGAAAAGGCTCTCCATGGATTTCCGCGACGGTTTTTTGCGTTTCCCCGATGACGCTGCGCAAACGCGTTCCCTGGCCTCCGCAAAGGATGTAGGCAAGAAGAGGAGAGGCGGAAGCGTCCATCCAAAAACAAACTCCAGCTTGAAACCCCGCTCGATCGGCCGGGGTTTCGATCATAGCCATTCCCGATGGAAGAGAAACCCATCGAGAATGGCGTCAGGCCGACAGCCTTGAAGGGCTGTCGCTAATTTCTTGCGGCCGATCCGGGCTTCTCGTCCGGGCCGACATTATACGAGACGCGCGGGTTTTTCCCTTTATCGGGAATGGCAGGGCGCGAGACACATGCCATCCGCCGGACAGAAGACAGAAGGGTAGTCGGTCGTCGTCAGCAGGGGGATGGACACCGCGACAGAATACGGACGACCGACCACGGCGTAGCGGGCCTCTGTCTTCCGTCTTGTCTTCTATCCTCTGTCCTCAGCTCCCAGCGCCTCCAGGAGCCTGGCGTGGATGCCGCCAAAACCGCCGTTACTCATGACCAGGATATGGTCGCCCGGTTGGGCGGCTGTCGTTATCGCCATTATCAGCCGCTCGAAATCCTCGGTCACGAAAGCGCGTTCGCCCAGTGAAGCGAGCGCGGCGGCGGCGTCCCATCCCAGGTTGTCGGCGTGGCAGAAGACCCTATCGGCATCCGTGAGGCTTGCCGCCAGCCGGTCTTTCATCACGCCCAGCTTCATGGTGTTGGAGCGCGGTTCCAGCACGGCGAGAATGCGCGCGCCGCCTGCCTTGCGACGCAGGCCGGCAAGCGTGGCGGCAATGGCGGTCGGATGGTGGGCGAAATCGTCATAGACGGCAACGCCCGCCGCCTCGCCGCGTAGTTCCATCCGCCGCCGGACATTCCGGAACCGCGCAAGCGCCGCCATGCCGCGCGCCAGCGGAACGCCCGCGTGCTCCGCCGCCAAAAGCGCGGCGCAGGCGTTTTCAAGGTTGTGCGCGCCGGACAGTCCCCATGAGGCGCGGGCAATCTCGCCTTCCTCGCCCCAAAGGATCAGGGCGCCTTCGGCGTCATCCCCCGTCACCCGGTAGCCCGCCGGATCGTTGAAATAGGTCACCGGCGTCCAGCAACCCCGCGCCAGCACCCGTTCCAGGCTTTCTGCCTGACGATTGCAGAAGATTCGGCCAGAAGACGGCAACACCCGCAACAAATGGTGAAATTGCCGTTCGATGTCGGCAAGATCGTCGAAAATGTCCGCATGATCGAATTCGAGATTATTGAGGATCAAGGTTTTGGGATGGTAATGGACGAACTTGGAGCGTTTGTCGCAAAACGCCGTGTCGTATTCATCCGCCTCGATCACGAACAGATCGGACGCGCCCAGACGGGCGGAAACGCCGAAATTCAGGGGAACGCCGCCGATCAGGAATCCCGGCGACAAGCCCGCGTCTTCCAGTATCCAGGCGACCATGGCGGCGGTGGTCGTCTTGCCGTGCGTCCCCGCCACGCCCAGCACCCAGCGTCCCCGCAGCGCCTGTTCCGCCAGCCACTGCGGGCCGGAAACATAGGGCAGCCCCGCGTCGAGAATGGCTTCCAGCAAGGGATTGCCGCGTGAAATGGCGTTGCCGACGACAAAGACATCCGGGCGCATCGCCGTCTGCGCCGGGTCGTAGCCGTCATGGAGGACAATGTCCGCCGCCGCCAGTTGTTCGCTCATGGGCGGATAGACATGGGCGTCGCAACCGCTGGCCCGATGTCCGGCGGCGCGCGCCAGCAGCGCCAGGCCGCCCATGAAAGTGCCGCAAATGCCGAGAATATGAATGTGCATGAATTTTTTCAGCCGGGAAAGACCGGCATCGAGAGTAGAATTGGGACTTGAATTCTACTTGATCCCCAAGAACCGCAAGCGCCATGTCCCGCCACGAACGCCCCCGTCCGCCCCGCGCCCGCGCCTCCCGCCTCCTGATCGCCAGCACGGCGGCGCGGCTCATGGCCGAAGACGGCAGCATCACCCCCGGCCTTGCAAAACAGAAAGCCGCCCGCCAGCTGGGTCTGCCGGAATCCGCAATGTTGCCCAACAACGCCGAAGTGGAAGCGGAATTGCGGCTCTACCAAGCCATCTACCAAAGCGACGCGCAACCAGCGGAACTCTTCAGGTTACGCGCAAAAGCCTGCAAGATCATGGAAGTTCTCGCCGATTTCCGCCCCTATCTGACCGGGCCGGTACTCGACGGCACGGCGGGCGCGGCTTCCGTCATCGACCTGATGCTCTTTGCCGACAGCGCCAAGGAAGTGGAGATTTTTCTGCTGAACCGCAACATGACCTTTGAGCAGGCGGAAATCCGCGCGCTGCGCCACGAAAAGGCGGAAGCCGCGCTGCGCCTCTTTACCCCGGAAGCGGAAGCCAGCCTGGTGATTTTCCCGCCGCACCGCGAACGCAGCCATGACCGGCATCACGATGGCCGTCCGCGCGAACGGGCGCGGCTGGAAACCGTGTTGCGCCTGATGCAGAGGCCATGCGACGGCATATGATGAACAAGCGGCTGGCGGCTGGCGCGCTTTTGCTGTTGTCGCTATCGGCGCTCATCCTCTTCTGGCCGGAGCACCGGGAAGCGCCTCCCCCCTCCACCGGAACCTCCGCGCTGCAACGGCTACTCGAACTGAAGCTCGTCGACGCGAACCAGAAGACGATTGACCTGGCCGCATGGCGGGGGCGCGTCCGGGTGATCAATTTCTGGGCAACCTGGTGCGCGCCCTGCAAGGAAGAAATACCCGCCTTTTCCCGTCTGCAAGAAGCGCATCCAGAAACACGATTTGTCGGCATCGCCATTGATCTTGCGGATAGCGTGCGGACATTTTCCGAAAAACACCCAGTTTCCTACCCCTTGCCCATCGGCGACAGCCAGGTGCTGGCGCTCACGCGCGAACTGGGCAACCCCCACATGAGCCTGCCGTTTACCCTCGTCATCAGCGAGGAAGGCAAGGCGCTGTCTCAAAAATCCGGACGCCTCGCCGAATCCGACCTCGCGGGCTTGCTTGGCGGAGGACAGGGGACAGAGGACAGGGATCAAGGATCAAAGGAAGTTACCGGCGCTTCGCGCCGCATGATGGCTTCTGGATTGCTTCAGGCGCATGAAGCGCCCTCGCAATGACGTTAATTCGAGCGGTGGGTTTCATCTGTCTTCTGTCCTCTGATTACCGTCATTGCGAGGGGGTTTTATACCCCCAAAGCAACCCAGAAGCCACCCCGCGGCGGCAAGGCCGCCGACAGATTTCTCTATCCCCTCTCTTCCGATCCCCTGACTACCGGGCGCTTCGCGCCCGCTTGCAGCTTCTGGATTGCTTCGGGGACATAAAGTCCCCTCGCAATGACGGCGGATTGGACGGCGATTTTCATCTGTCTCCTGATCCCCTGTCCTCTGTCATCAATCCTCTGTCATCTGCTCGCAGATGTGGCGCGCGAAGGGGAAGGCGCTGGTCCAGGCGGGGGAAGTGGCGCCGAGGATGTGCAAGGAGTGGGCGTCCCGTTCGACGATGAAATCTTTCAATAGCGCGCCGCGTTCCCGGTCGAAGATGCGCGGATGCAGGCCCACCTTGGCGTCGGGCGTGAGGTGTTCCGCGCGGACATTGGGCAGAAGCGCCCTGACCGCCTCAAGGAAGCCGCGGCGGAAATAGCGCCGCCCTTCCTGCCAGGCTTGCTGGCGGTAGCCTTCGCTGTCGTGGAGGAACATCCGCCCCAGGTCGCGCAACATGCGCGGGGCTTCGAGGAGCGACAGGCCGCGAAGTCCCCCATAGTGTTCGCGTCCCAAAGCCGGGACAGCGGTAGGCCCCAGATAGATCGCGCCATCGGTCGCGGGCGTGGTGTGAATGCCCAGCGTCAGTGTGCGCAAGTCCATGACGGGATAGATTAGGTGTTCGAGGCGAATCCCGGCATCCGCCTTCAGCTTCCAGTAAAGTCCCTTGAACGGCAGGAGCGCGTATCGTTTTCCCAGTCCGAACCAATGGGCGATGCGGTCGGCGTGAAGTCCGGCGGCGTTGATGGCGTAGCCGAAGGAGATGCGCCCGCCCTGTTTCAACGTGACCTGGCGGGCGGCGACGTCGACGCGCGCCAATTCGGCGCCGTTATGTATTTCGACGCCCGCCGCGCGAACTTCATCCGCCAGGGTTTTCAGGACTTCGGCGGGCGCGCCCACGGCGGTGTCGGGAATCCACAAGGCTTCGCCCGTCGCCGAACGGGTTTCCGGCTCAAGCGTCTTCAGGTCTTGCGCGTCTAGTTTTTCGACGCGCACGCCGTTGATTTTGGCGCGCGCGTACAGGCGCTCCATGTGCGGCGCGTCTTCGACCGCGAGCGGCGTCAGGATTTTGCCGCAACGATTCAGGGGGATGCCGTGCCGTTCGTGCCAATCCGCCATCTCCAGCGCGCCCTGGCGACAAAGCCGCGCCTTGAGGGAACCGGGGGCGTAATAGAGGCCGCTGTGCAATACCCCGCTGTTGCGCCCGCTGGAATGCCGCCCCGGCGCCGCTTCCTTCTCCAGCGCCACTATCGCGGCGGCAGGGTGGCGGCGCTTCAGTTCGCGGGCAACGGCAAGGCCGATGACGCCCGCGCCAATGATGAGAAAATCGATCGACATTTCAGGAAACGGGAGAAAGGAAACAGGAAACCGCCCGGCGGTAATTTGGCGTCAGGCAAAGGATAGCGGAAGGATACGCCAGAACGGTCAAGATTCGTCTCCAATATTGGGTCCGGACGCGATTCAAACGGATGGGGATTAAAGGCGGCTCGCGCCTCCCCGCTCCGTCATCTAAAAACTAACTCCGGTTTGAAACCTCGCCCTTCAGGGCGGTGCGAAGGTTGAGACCCCGGCCTGAAGGCCGGGGTTTCGACCGTAGCCATTGAGGAGGGGATGCAAACCCCTTCCCAATGGCGTCAGACCGACAGCCCTGAAGGGCTGTCGCTAATTTCTTGCTGCTTCGACGCGAACCTTGCGGTTGGCAAACCAATCCATCCGGCGGACGCGCCACCGGAAACGCCGAAGCTACCGAATAAGGCCGACTGGATTGCTTCGTTCCGGAGAATGACGGGCCTGGGTTGCCACTACGAACTACGGCGCGGCTTGAAACGCTCCGCCTTCCGTCATTGCGAGGCGTGCGGCGACGAAGCAATCCAGATACGTAGCATGCGGCGCAAAGCGCCGGTAGCTTTTCTGTCCTCTCGTTCAATCCAGCGTCGCGCCTGTGTTCTGTATCACTTTTGCCCAGATGGCGTGGTCGGTACGGATGAGCCGCGCGAGTTCTTCCGGTGTGCTGTGGAGTGTCGACAGGCCCTGGGCGGCGAATCTTTCGCGCACTTCGGGAGTTTGTGAAATCGCATCCAGCGCCTCGTTCAGTTTCTTGACGATTGCCTTCGGCGTGGCGGCGGGCGCGACCAGGCTGAACCACCCCTCGATCACGAAGCCGGGCAATCCGGCTTCCACGGCGGTCGGGATATGGGGCAGGAGCGGTGAGCGTTCGGCGCTGGTGATGGCCAATGCCTTGACCTTGCCCGCCTTGATCTGGGGAGAGAGCACCGTCTGGGTGTCGAAAGCCAGGTTGACCTCGCCGCCCAGGAGCGCGGTAATCGCCGGGGCGCTGCCCTTGTAGGGGACGTGCAGCAGATCGACGCCGGTCTGGGTCTTGAAACGTTCGCCCGTCAGGTGGCAGAGCGTGCCGCTGCCGCAGGAAGAATAGGTGATTTCGCCGGGCTTGGCCTTGGCGAGCGCGATGAGTTCCCGCAGGTCATTGACCGGAAGCGACGGGTGGGCGGCAATGATGTTGGGAACGGAGGCCAGAAGCGAGATCGGCGCGAAATCCCGGAAAGGGTCATAGGCGACTTTCTTGTTGAGATTGGGCAGCAAGGTCAATTGTCCAGCGGGCGCGACGGCAAGGGTGTAGCCATCCGGGCTGGAACGCGCCACGAATTCGGCGGCGATGGCCGTCCCCGCGCCTGGCTTGTTTTCGATGATGACGGGCTGCTTCAGGCTTTCCGAAAGTTTTTCGCCATAGATGCGGGCGATGGTGTCGCAAGCCCCGCCGGGCGGGAAGGGAACGATCAGCCTTATCGATCGGGACGGCCAGTTGGCCTCCTGGGCATGGAGGGCGGGCGCGACGGACGCGAACGCAAGGAACAACACGGCAAGACGAAAAAACGCGGACATGATGAAAAACTCCCGAAAAAAACGCCTGGTTAATCTTCAACGACCCGTAAAGACCGGCGGGCGCTTGGCGTGGAACGCCTCGATGCCTTCGACGAAATCCGCAGAAGCGTTGATGTCGTCCAGGACGCGGGCGCGGGCAATGCCAGCGGCTTCGGTCGGGCCTTTGGGAATGACTTCGCCAACGAAGTCCTTGAGCAGGGAGATGACCCTCGGCGCGTTGTCGGCGATCTTCCGCGCCAGTTCGCGCGCGACGGCAAGCTGTTGTCCGACGGGAACCACCCGGTTGACCAGGCCGATTTCGTAGGCGCGTCCTGCGTCGATGAAATCCCCGGTGAGCAGCAATTCCATCGCAATCTTGTGTGGAATGCGCGCGGCGAGGGAAGCGACGAGGCCGCCCGCGAATCCCACCTTGGCTTCCGGATAGGCGATGCGCGTGTTGTCGGCGGCGACCGCCAGATCGGCCATTTGCAGGAATACCAGCCCGCCGCCCACCACCAGTCCCGCCACGGCGGCAATGACCGGCTTATGGACGGGAACGCCAATGCCGGGAATCGCCCGGAACAGGTCGTGCGGAATATCCTTGAGGTTCGCGCCCGCCGTAAAGGCCTTCTCGCCCGCGCCCGCCAGGATCGCCACCCGGTCGTCGCCCGCGCTGAAGCGCAGCCAGGCCGCGTGCAATTGATCGATGACCTCATGCGTAAAGGTGTTGTACTTTTCAGGACGATTGATCGTGATCTCGGCGATGCCGTCGCGCGATTCGTAGAGGACTTCATCTGACATGGTATTTTCTCCCGTCACTTTCCGGCTTCCAGTTGCGCCTTGAAACGATAGCGCGCCGCCAGGTCGTTCTTCAGGCGGTCGGCGGCTTCCTTGCCGGATTGAAAAATGGCGCGGTGGCCGTTGCCGTCGGCGATGGCCTTGAAGCTCCGGCGGCGGGCGGATTCGCCCACGACGCGGGTCAGTTTGGCCACGATCTCCGGAGGCGTTCCGGCGGGGGCAAAGAGGCCATCCCAAAGCGTGAAGTCCGGTTCCGTAAAACCCAGTTCGCGGCTGGCCGGCACATCGGGCAATTCCGGCAGGCGCTCCTTGCCAATGGCCAGGAGCGGAACGAGCCGGCCTTCCTTGTACGCGCCCAGGGCGACGCCCAGGTTCGCCGTGCCGATCTGGATATGTCCGGCAATCAGGTCGGCCACCTGCGGCGCGCTGCCCTTGTAGGGCACCTTGATGAGATCGAGCTGGTAATGCCGCGCCAGTTGTTCGACGGAAAGCTCGGAAACCGCGCCGTTGCCGGTAACGCCAAAAGCCAGTTGCGGCTTCTTCGTATCCCTCGCCCGCGCCAGGAGTTCGTCGAAATTCCTGACGCCGATGGAGGGATGCGCCCAGAGCACATAGACCGTTTCCACCACCAACCCCACGGGCGTGACGTCCTTGACCGGATCGAAATTCACCGGCTCCGGCGAGGAGACGACATTGCCAACCAGCGCGGTCGTGTTGGCGAACAAAAAGGTATCGCCATCCGCCTTGCCGTGCAGCACATGCCGGATGCCGATGGCGCCCGTCGCGCCCGGCCTGTTTTCCACGATGACCGGCTGCCCCAGTTGCCCGGAAACTTCATGCGCCAAGGCGCGGGCATAGATATCCGTTTCCCCGCCAGCAGGCCAGGGGACGACAAAGGTAATCTGGCGCGTCGGCCACGCCGCTTCTTCCGCCTGCGCCAGCGAGACGCCGCCCAATATGGTAGAAACCAGAATGGAAACCACGCGCCGGACGAACCCGCGCCTTTCCCGCTTTTTCATGAACCGCCCTCCTCAAGAATGTGAAGCGGCAAAGCGTAGCGGGAACGAGGATAGATACCAACGAATAAAAACCAATAAGCGAATAAACCCCAGAACAATATGCTTTTCAGAAAATCCCCCGATCCTGGATGCAAGGGCATTGCGGCCTCTGTCTCCTGCCCTTCAGTACAGGCGCAGGTCCATGAAATCCCTGAACCGCGCCGAATCCTGGCCTTCCTGGGTGATGTCGTGGAAGATGGCCTCGATGACGCGATCCGGGTACTTTCGTTTGAATTCGGCGTAGATTTCCGGATCGTTTTCGCCGGTGTCGCCCACGAGGATGAATTTTCGTTGCGGGTAGGCGGCAAAGAGGCGTTCGATGGACTGGCGTTTGTGCGCGATCAGTTTTTCCCGATCCGGAATCAAATCGCGCAAATCGGTGGCCTCGCGCAGGTGAAAACTGCCGCGCGGGAAATTTTCCCGCGTGAAAAATTCCCGCAACGCCGGGTAAAGCTGTATGGGACTGGCCGAGACATAATGGAAGGCATCCGCTTTTTCCCGCAGGCGTTCCAGGATCGTCCCAACACCCGCGACTGCCCGGTATTCGTTCAGGAAGGTGTTGATCATCAGGGCTTTCCTGTCCAGGACATTTGAATCCTTGACGGTATCGTCGATGTCGAGGATCGCGGAAACGCCTTCCGGCGCGGCATAAAAGGCAAGACCTTCTTCCACGTTTGCCGGGAATTCGGGCTGGTCCACCGCGAAGCGGATTTCCCTTTGGGGCGTCTTTGGTTTTTCCAGGCGGAAGCGCCCCCTGCTCTTGCCGTCACGGGTCTCCGGCATGGCATGGACGCTGCCATTGGCAAAACGCACGGCAAAGGTTTTGTCGCCCTCGAAATCAAGGTAAAACAAGGCGCTTCTTTCCTTGAGCCTCTGCTTTTGTTGCGCCGTGATCGCCTCCGCGTCGATGTCCAGCAAGGCAAAGAGGACGAGCCGTACCAGGGGACGGTCTTCCTTTTCATAGACGAACGCGTTGACTTCGACTTCGATTGCGTTGTCATCCGCGTCATGGGCGATGCCGGGGATGAAGCGCACGTATTCGTCGTCCTCCAGTTCATTGTCGGCCAGCGCCGGGAGCGCGATGGTCATGAAAAGCAGGAAAAGAACCCGGCGCATGGCGTCAGTTCGCCGCCTGTATCCGTTGTCGCGCTCGCGCGCGTCCCATCAGGGCAATGAGGACGTCGACGGAAGGCGTTTTGGTCTGCCCGGTCAGCAAGACGCGCAAGGGCATGGCGAGCCTGGGCATCCTGAGCTGGCGCGCTTCCAGCGTTTCCTTGAGCAACGCGCCAATCGCGGCGGCGTTCCAGGGCACATCGGCCAGTTTTTGGGTGAAATCGGCAAGGGCGGGACGCGCTTCGTCGTCCAGGTATTGACGCACAAGCTCCGGCGCGGGACGGACATCGGCATAAAAGACCAGGAGCGCCTCGGCCAGCGCCTTCAGGGTATTGACGCGATCGACATAGAGCGCGACGGCTTGCGCCAGATCGGGGCCGTCCGCGAGATTCGCGCCAAGCGCCACGAGGCGCGGCGCGATTCTCGCGGCAAGGTCGGCAGCCGGCAGCGCCTTCATGTAATGCTGGTTGAGCCAGCGGAGTTTTTCGGTGTTGAACTGGGCGGCGGAAGGCGTGACGCGCGTAAGATCGAACCATTGCACGAACTGTTCGCGGCTGAAAATTTCATCGTCGCCATGCGCCCAGCCCAGCCGGGCGAGATAGTTGATGACGGCCTCCGGCAGGAAGCCGTCATCATCGTACTGCATGACGGAAACCGCGCCGTGCCGCTTGGAAAACTTGAGGCCGTCGGGGCCGTTGATCATGGAAAGATGCGCGTATTGTGGCGGCGTCGCGCCCAGCGCCCTGAGGATGTTGATTTGACGCGGCGTGTTGTTGACGTGGTCGTCGCCGCGGATGACCTGGGTGATGCCCATGTCCCAATCGTCGACCACAACGCAGAAGTTGTAGGTGGGCGTGCCGTCGGCGCGAGCGATGACGAGATCGTCGAGTTCGCCGTTGGCGAATTCAATCGTCCCCTTGACGAGGTCATTCCAAGCGACCACGCCGTCACGGGGATTTTTGAAGCGAATCGCGGAGGCGACGCCGGAGGGAGGTTCCGGCAGGGTCTTGCCGGGTTCTGGACGCCAGGATCCGTCGTAACGGGGTTTTTCGCCGCGCGCGCGCTGCCGATCGCGCAGGGCGTTCAGTTCTTCGGGGGACATGTAACAGCGATAGGCCGTGCCCGCCGCCAGCATTTCCTGGATGACCGCCTTGTAGCGATCCATGCGCCGCGTCTGGTAAAACGGCCCTTCATCGGGATCAAGCCCAAGCCATCTCATGCCGTCGAGAATGGCCGCCACCGCTTCCGGCGTCGAACGTTCCAGATCGGTATCCTCGATGCGCAGGATGAACTGGCCGCCATGATGCCGGGCATATGCCCAGGAAAACAGCGCCGTGCGCGCGCCGCCAATATGCAGATAGCCCGTGGGACTGGGCGCAAAACGAGTGCGAATCATGGCGAGCCTGGCACAAAAATACAAACGGACGAACGCCTTGCGTTGAACGGTTTTCCCAACCTTTACGGAATGGCGCGGGCGGGATACGTGGTGTTGGTGGGTGGTACTGGACTCGAACCAGTGACCCCTGCCGTGTGAAGGCAGGGGTTTTTGGCCTCAGCCGATGTGTACTGCAGCCAGAAGTCGCGTTTCTCGGGCTTCTTCTCGGTGACTAGCTCGCTTGCGGCGATGACTTCGAGTGGTTCAACACTGGTTAGTTGAGCAAGTTTAATGCAAGCATCATTAGGTAAACCTCGTCGGTTGCTCTTTGCTGCGGTCAATGCGTCCCTGTGGATGTCTAGATGATTGGCGAGTGTGGAACGCCCGCCTAGCCGCTTTTCGCCAATTTCGATGTAATTTTTCAGGTTCATCGTATTTCTCTCTTGACAGACAAAATTGTCTGTATTAGATTCTCCTGTGACAGACAAATTTGTCTGTATTCCCTTCCCTCCAATTCTAGCTGTTTCGGGGGTTTAGGGCAAATTTTCAATCGAGGGGATGACATGTCATTCAGGTCATTGGAAAAAGTTTTGCGAGTAGGCGTAGCGGAGCCATGCGAGGGCGGCAAGTCCTGCGATTCCCATCGCGATGGGCGCGGCTTTTCGCCGCAATCCCATAAGCATAAGCGTAATGGCTACCGCAAGGAATATGAGGGCGCTTCCGCCGATCCCATAAAAAACCATGCCAGTTACATCAGACGTCAGATCGTTCAATGTCTTTTTGGCCGGGACGGTTTTTATGGCCTCGGTTTTTTCCTTGCTCGCTTTCTTGGCCGCTTCGATTCCTTTGGCCTTCTTCGCTCCGGTCGGGTCTTGGCTGCTTCGGTAGTAGTGATTGTTTGGCGGCGTTTTTATGTCGTAAAACTCTCCGTAGTCCGTAGTTTTCTGGTTTTGCTGGCTGTCTTCTTTCGTGCTCATGGCATTTTCCCTTCCACAAAGGTGTTGATTATGCCACATCGTTCGAAATCGTTATGTTGCCTGTTTGGAAGGATTTTTGATGATACCTAAATTTTCCATGTTTGGGCGTTTGTTTTTCCGCGAAGTTCTTCGCCCCTTTGCCCTTCCGCTGGTTATTCTTTTAGCATTTCTGGCCGGTGGCGTCTTTGGCTGCTACCTCCTGAAGTGGTCGATTGAGGACGCGGTTGCCGCTGGTTCCCTCGATTGCCCTGGCGCGATTGTCGAGAGGGCGGATTGACATGATGAAGATATTTTCATGCTTGGCCGCAAGGCTGCAGTTGCCGGGCTTTTCCGGCGTTT
>JAIRMN010000227.1 GCA_031258715.1 Zoogloeaceae bacterium | reverse complement strand
CGGCTTGAGAACCGCCCATTGCTCTTCTGTCAGATCGCTGGGATACATCGCTTCCTCCATCACCGTTCTTGATGTTCTTCAATTATCGGCTCCTTTCACTATTTCTTGAGACAGCTTCTCAGACCAAGACAAGGAGACCATCATCAAAGAGCTTATCCGGCGCAAGGTTCTCGCCATCGACGCGAATAGCCGTGTCACATACACATGCGCATAAGAGCTAACAATTCATTCAAGCCGACGCCGCTTCGCGGCGCGGCTTAATTCAGGCGTTAGCACTCACTGGAAGAATCCAATCATCATGAAGACTATCCTGAAAACTCTCATCGTCGCACTCACGCTCCTGAGCGGGATCGCATTGGCCCAAAGCTACAGCTATAGCTCAGACGTGACGCTCTACGGGACATTGGTGTCTCCCCCCGGAGAAACGCCAGATGGAAAAAGATCAACTACCCTGCTCTTGAGCTTGTGGTTCCAATTACTGTCAACGCCACTCCAAGCGAAGAAGATTTTGAGCCAACCGAGAAGGGAGTCATGCTTCTTCACTTGGTTCTTGACGAAAAAAGGATGGCTGAGTTCAAGAGTCTGAAGGGCCGCCGTGTCTCTGTTAATGGGACATTATTCCATTCTGACAACGGCAACCGCCAGACTGACGTTCTCATGGACGTCACCTCAATATCCGCAGTAAGATAGTCGGGTGAGTGCTAACAATTCATTCACGCCGACGCCACTTCGTGGCGCGGCTTAATTCAGGCGTTAGGCGGCACAGGAGGATTAATGGGCAGATCACACAACACAGCTCTAGTGCTTATCCGCTTCTTCGGATTCGTGGATGTGCTTATAGGTGTAATGTGGCTTGTAAATCTTGTTGCGACCTTCGCAGTTGATCTGCTTGGCGCTCCGGATTGGGTCACAGAGCCTCTGTGGTACATGGCATCTCAAGCGCTCCTGTCTGGGCCGATCTGGGCTCTTGCTGGCGTTCTTGTACTCTGCTATTCACAGCGCCTCGCTTCGTTCGTCGCGCGTGGCACCTCGGATCAATAGCGGCAGTCGCCATGCACACGCAGGTGCCGCCTAACAATTCATTTAAGCCGACGCCGCTTCGCGGCGCGGCTTAATTCAGGCGGTAGACCTACGCCCTTCCCAAGCGCACCAACTTCTACGCTGCCTATTCGGACATCAGTAATGACAACGAAAAGGCAACAAGGTACGCCGCGCTGGAAAATGACAGGGCGGGGTTTTCTGATCGCTGATCCCCGGTCTGTCTTCTGACCCCTGTCCTTTGATCAAAGTGCCTTGCAGATTAGGTAGATCAGGCTGCCGTCATCCTGGTAGGCGGCGTCGGTGGCGGGGTTTGGGTCGGCGGCGGCGTTGGGGGCGTTCTGGCGCGCTCCGCGCAGGCTGCCGGTGCGCGGGCTACCGTCGTCTTGTTGCGCGTCGATGGCCGCCGCGATCTTGGCGGGCAGGTTGCTTGCGCACAACACATGTCCCGACAGGCCAAACGCGCCCGACTGGACGCCGATCAGCCCGCCCGCCGCGTTGATGGGAATCTCGTCTCCCGCGCCGGTAATCAGCCCCGATAGCCGCAGGTGCCGCCAGATCAGGCGCGATTCCATTTCCCCGCCACATGCGCCGCCGCCCACCGTGCCGCCGTTGTACGCGCCGCAGATGACGCCATTGCCGTCGCCGCCGGAAGCCTCCGGCCAGCGGCCGGAAACGGCGACGTGGCGTTCATCCCCCGGCAAGGCGCGGTAACGATCCTGGTAGGCGTAAATCGCCGCCGTGACGCCGTTCATGTCGTTTGAGACACTGCGGATACGGGCCTGGACGATGAGTTCCTGTCCCTTCAGGACGCCACCCAGCAACAGGCCGACGATGATCAGCACGATGGCGATTTCCACTAGGGTAAAACCACGTTCAGGATGCGCTTGCATGATGTTTTTCCTTTCGATTCAACGCAGGCGTCCGGCTGACGACGTGCGAACAATGCCGGACGCGCCAGCCAGACGACGGCATCATCGAATTCCGGCGTCGGCGGCCCGGACTGGTAACGGGCGTCACTGGCCGAAAACAGCGCGTTCTGGCCGTCGGCCTTTCCGTTGGGGCCAAAGCCATGGACGATGGCAATGGCGTATTCCTTGTCCGTATTGAGCGTCTCGTCCTGCAGATTGACCACCTTCAGCCGGGCGGCGGAAAATCCGGTGGATAGGGCAACCGGATTTTCCGCGCTGGCAAAGGCGGCATCCACCCGATAACGCCAGCGCGCGCCCCAGGGGTCGTTGCCGTCATTCAACCCCAGCGACTTGAACGGCAGCAGCGTTTCATGGGCGGGCGGCGCGGCGCAGGAATCGGCGGCCACGCCATCGCCAATCGCGTCCGGGCAGGGCAGATGACCATAGAGCACGGCGTATCCCAGGAGCGCCGCCTGGATTTCCGCCAGTCCCTGCTGCGCCGCCCGCCACTGCCGCGCCTCGCGCTGGGCGGCAAGCGGCAGGATGAGACCGCCCAGCAGGAGCGCGAGTATCAATAACACCACCGCCAGCTCCAGCAGGGTGAAGCCTCGCGGCGAACGGCGGCAGGAAAAGGGCATGACCGCTCCCGCTTCAGGCCGCGCAGGCGCGCAGATCGGAAAGCGCGCGGCGGCAGACGAAAGAACGGGCGGCAACGTCATTCTGGCATTCCGCGGAAAAGAGCGTATCCGTCGCGCCCCGGCAGGCGCAGCCCTCCAAGGCGGCGCGCAGGATGGCGCAATCGCGCCCGGCGTTTTCCAGGCAGGAACCCAGGACTGCCGCGCGCGCCCGGCAGTCCTGCCGACCACAGTTGGCGACGAGGCGAAAACCGGGATGGCCGGCATCCGGCCCGGCGATACAGGCGATTCGATCGTTGCCCGCCCATTCGAGCGTCTGGCCGCCGTCTCGCACTGTCCGGGCGTTTTCGCCTTCCAGGTAGTTTGCCGCCGTCATTCTTTTCTCGCGCGTATCGCGCGTTTGCCCGGCAAGCGCGTCCCCCGCGAAAATCACGGCGGCGGCGTAGGGCGCGCCGTTCACGCGCAGGCACTCATCCGGCGTTGCCGCGCAATCAACGGCGGGCGCGTCCGTAGGCGCGAAGCCGGGGGAAACCACGTAGAACAGGTGATCCTTCCACTTGTCCCACCAGCCGTCCTTGCTGTTCCTGAGACTGTCATCACCGCCCGAAACCGGCGCGAAATCCGCGCATTTTTCGGCAATGAGCAAACGGCAGGGAACGCTGGATTGACTGTTGGCGGCGCAGCCCGTCCAGTTGCCGAGGTCACTCTCCAACACGTTTTGCGAACGCGCTACGGCATAGGGCGCGCGTCCGGCAAGCAGGTTTTCCTTGTCATGGAACTTTTCGTAATGAAAAGTGTCCGGCGCGCTCGATCCCATCGTCAGGGGCGAGGCCCACGGCAGGCGCTTGTGCGCGTTGCGCTCGCCAAAGCGGATCAGGCAGGCGGCGACGCGCTGGGTCAGAGCCAGCGTGTCTTCCGTATCCGGTATATCTTCCGCAAACAGGGCGTCGTCAGGCAGGCGCGCGCGCACATGGGAAAAAAGCGCGTCGCGGGTAATCCAGAGCAGACGGTCATTGAAGCCTGCCTGCGCCTCGGCGACGATGAAGCGGCTCTCGCCTTCCGCCGCGCCATTGGGCGCGCTGTTGTCGATGCCCCTGAAGGCGTCGAGAAAGGCACGGGCGGAATAGTCCCAGCGGCATTCTCCCTTGATATGCCGACGCGATTGCCCTTCCAGCGGCTCGCCGGGCGCGAACAGGACGGCGACGACTTCATCGGCGATCAGGGTATGCCCGTCCGCCGCCACGATTTTGAAAAGCCCCGCTGTGTCCGGGTTCAACAGGTCTGCTTTCGGATTGGCCTTGTAATTGCCGGAAACGGCATACCAAAGGCATTCTCCGCTGCCGTCCCTTGGCGGCGGCACACCCAGGCTGCGCCAGGGAAAATGACCGATGACGCTGACGCCCCTGCTGCCGCATGTGCCGCTTTCCGCGCCTTCGTTTTCCAGCGTGTTGCCGGTATCCGGGCAAGGCAGGTGGCCAGGGACGAAACGCTGACGCTCCGGGCGGCTTTCCGGGTAGGCGACGGCGTAACCCAAGAGCGCCTCCTTCGCCAAAAGGAGCGCCTCGGCGCTGCGCACGTCGCGTTCCAACTTCTGCGTCGGCGATGGCCGCAAAACTCCGCCCAGCGCTGCCAGTATCAACACGAGCAAGAGCGCCAGCGCCGACGCGCCGGATTGCCGGAAACGCAAAGACGGGAGGCTATTTTTTCTCACGCGCCCTCTTCCCCGGATGCGCCACGACGTGCCCGCCGCGCAAGAGTTCGTTCCGCGCGCCGCCGACGTTCTGCCAGGCTTCTGCCTTGTCCGCTTCCGGCGGCAGATCGCGCGCCGCGCCATCCTGCCAGACGGTCATCGCGCCCGTGCCGCGCAATATCAGGCCCTGGTAGGGCGTCGTCGCTTCCGGCGCATCGCGGCGGCCTTTTTGGACTTCTATCGCGGCGCGTTCTTCCGGCGTATAGAAAAGACGCCCCAAGGACGGCTCCGCCAGAACCGGCAGGCTGAGAAGAAGGCCGAAGAGCAGGAAGGCGCATTTCATGGCGAACTTTCCTGCGGCAGCGCCTGCAAGACGAGGAGCCGCGCCTCGACAGCGGTGGCGGCAAAGTTCGCGGGCGCGCCCGCCGCCGTCGCCGCCAGCGCCGCCCGGTATTGTTCCGCCGCTAGTTTCGGTTGGTTCAGGACATCCAGGCTGACCGCCAGGTTGTAGCGGAAATCAGGATTTTCCCGGTCACGGCGACAGGCTTCGAAATAGGCCTCCTGCGCTTCCTGCCAGCGACCTTTTGCGGCAAGGAGGTTGCCGAGGACGAAATGCGGCGTCGCCGCCTGCGGCGCTTCGGCCATCAGGGTTTTCAAGCGGCTTTCCAGCGCGGGGGCATCCATTTTTCCGGCGGCGGCGGCTAGTCCCAACAACCCCGCCTGCGCCCGGATGTCCTGCGGATAGGCGTTTGACGCCGCCTGATAGAACTGCCGCGCCGACGCGCCCATGTCCTGCCTCAAGGCGATGTCCGCCAGTCCCAGCAAGGCTTCCAGATGATGCGGATCAGTATCCAGCAAAGCCGAGAACCGCACCTTGGCTTCCGCTAGGTCTCCCTGCGCCAGCGCCGCCCGCGCCGCTTGCAGGGCGGCGGGCGTCTCCGGCGCCTTGGCGCGATGCACCCGCAGGACGATGTCCTCCGGCATGGCCGCCGCTGACCCGCGTTCCGAGGAAGCGTACAGAGGTTCCGCTTTCATCAAAGGGTTCGCCTTGTTGGGCAGCGGCGCGGAAAGCGGAGGCGCCGCCGTTTCCGAAACGCCATTCGCCGTATCGACCGATGAGGGACGCGCCCCATGTGCCGACACGGCAGGCGCGGCAATCCGCCGCGATTCCAGCGCCCGGATCTGCCAGACGAAATATCCAGTCGTCACGACAACCAGCAAACACAAGAACCCGATCAGGGAACGACGCAATTTCAGACTCCTCAGGCTTTTGGCAAGACGCCAACCGGAAAGACGAACGAGATTCGACGAATCCCGCCATCAAGGCGCGCATCTTACAACGTCATATCCGGTTTGGGAACAGGTCGATCGGATTTCGGAGGACAGAAAAGTTACCGGCGCTTTGCGCCGCGAGTTACGAATCTGGATTGCTTCGTCGATCCGGAGAATGACGGCCCAGCGGGTTTTCTGATGACTGACCACTGATTCCCGATCTGTCCTCCGTCCTCTGTCTTCCGCCCCTCACAGCGTGTGACTTTTGTCGCCGTGCGTGAATCCGGTGAGGGGCGTCTTGATTCCCTTGCCCAATGCCATCACCTTGAAGAGTTCGCCCATTTCGTGTGGCGCGAGCAGCTTTTGCGCGGCGGCGGCGTTTTTGAGGTAAGCGGGGCCGCCGGTTTCCAGCGCCGCCAAATCGTCGAGCAGGCCGCAATTCAGCAGGAAACGCGCCTGGTGCGTGTAGCCGGATAACGCCAGTCCCGCCGGATGCGCCGCCGCGATCAGCGCCGTGAAATCCACGTGCGTGCCAATATCCTGCAAGCCCGGAAAATGAAAGGGATCGGAATGCGCATGATGACGGTAGTGACACATCAGTGTGCCGCCGTCGCGGTCGGGATGATAAAACTCATGGCGAGGGAAACCATAGTCCACGAGCAAGAGACACCCGGCCTCCAGCCGATCGCCCCAGGTTGCCGCCCAGGCTGGCGCCAGCAGGGAAATTTCGCTGACATAGCCCGGCGGCAGGCGGCATTCCGTCTCGATGCGCTCGGCCTCCGCCCGCAAGCGTCCGGTCGCGGGACGGGTTTGCCACTGGAATCGCGCGTCCCTTCCCCAGGCCACGCCGTGTTCCAGGATCGCGTCGTCCTGCCACTGCACCACGTGTACCGGCATGGCGTCCAGCACCTCGTTGGCCAGCGCCAAGCCGGAAAACCGCTCCGGCAGGGATTCCCGCCAATGAACCCGCGCCAACAGACGCGGAATCTCCCGCGCGAGGGTTTGCCGTTGCCGCGCCGCGAGTTCCGGCGATAGTTCCAGTATCTCGTAGCATTCCGGCAAGGCGTCGGCGACTTCCAGCGCCCGCAGCAGATCGACCGCCAATCGCCCGGAACCCGCGCCCGCCTCCAGGATACAGGGCGCGCTCATGTTCATGATCTCCGCCGCCTGCCGCGCCAGCGCGCGAGCAAAGAGGGGCGTCAATTCCGGCGCGGTCACAAAATCTCCCGCCGCCCCGAATTTTTGCGCGCCTGCCACGTAATAACCCAGCCCCGGCGCGTATAACGCCTGTTCCATGAAATCGGCAAAGGAAATCCAACCGCCCGCCGCCGCAATCCGGCGACGGATTTTCGTCCGAAGACGCGCGCTGTGGTTCAGGGCAACCGGCCCGGGAAGCGGCAGGGACATGATGGGGATCAGGGTTCAGGAGACAGGGGAGAGAGGTCAGGAATCCGAAGGATACGCCCTTCCCGAAACGTCGAGGCTACCAAATGAAGACCGGCTGGATGGCTTCGTTCCTCGCTTTTGACGGGGTTGGGTGTGTTATTGCAGGCGCGGCGCGACTGGGTACGCGCCCAAGATCGTCATTGCGAGGGGAGGCGCTCATGCCCCCGAAGCAATTCAGAAGCTACCTTGCGGCGCGTAGCGCCGGTAGCTTTTTCTGTCTCCTGCCGCCTGAAACGCCGGGGCTATCGAATGAAGGCCGACTGGATTGCCGCGGGCTTCGCCCTCGCAATGACGAGGGAGGCGTGTCATTGCGGCGCGGCGCGACTTGGTGGTCAGGTATCAGGAATCAGGAGACAGAGGATCCCCGCCTCGCCAAAAGCGCGGCGCGAATTGGCATGCGCCCAATTCGTCAAAATCGAGGCGCGAAGCGACGAAGCCCGCGTTGGGTTAGCCGCGCAAGCTTTGTTCCCCGACGATCCGCCATCATGATTTCCCGGCAGTGGAATATGGGCGGTGGGTTGTGAAGAATGCGTTACGAACGGCGGGTTACGCTTCGCTAACCCGCTCTTGTATCTTTCGTTTTGCAGTGCTTAGCTCCCACTGTCCGGGAAGGAAGGAGCTTGAATCCGCCCTGAAGGCCATGGCCTTGTAGCGTAGAAAGAGCCTTTCTTCCCCCTTCTTTGCCAGACCTGACACTGGACGGTAGCCAAGGGTTCGACCCTGCATGCACAAGGAAAGCGGGCAAGTCGGCATTTCGGAGCAT
>JAIRMN010000180.1 GCA_031258715.1 Zoogloeaceae bacterium | reverse complement strand
CAGGGCTGTCGGTCTAACGCCATTGGGAAGGGGTTTCTCTCCCCTCCCCAATGGCTACGGTCGAAACCCCGGCCTTCAGGCCGGGGTTTCGACCTTCGCGCCGCCCTGAAGGGCGGGGTTTCAAACCGGAGTTAGTTTTTAGATAACTAAGTTTTGTTCAGGACTCAACCAGTCCCGAAGCGGTAAAAACCGGTGTGAGGCGGTCTATCGCCATGCCCTCCAGGGCATATATCCGGTCGCGCACACGGGCGAGGGCGTAGAAAAAGGCCGAATGACCAAGGCCGGAACCGCTCGCTAGTCTGCGTAGTGTTGCATGCTGGCATTGCTTATCCACGACGCGGGCGACAAGTAGATTGACGGCGAGCGGGTTGAAATGCGGAAAAGAGGGCGCGAGATAATTGCCGAGTTTCAGGATGGCCTCGTGCCGATCGCGGGAAAACGCGCATAGCCGTCGTCCGTCCTTCATGGTAATGATGTTGATTCCATGACGCGCCTCGATCGCCCATGCTTCCGGCCCCGGCAGGCGATCCCGGACGGCGGCGCGGATCATCGCACACTGAGCGCGCACCTCCAGCGCATTGAGTCCGCCGAAATTCACGGTCGATGGCGCGTGATTCCAGACATCGTGCATCTTGATCAGCCGCCGTAATGCTTTCGCCATGACGCTTTCCACGGACGCTTCATAGGCCTGGATGATGTATGCGAAATGCAGCGCCTGAGAGGTGGAATTAAATATGGCTTCAGGCATTTTATTTATCCATCTGACACGATTGTCGATTTACGTTGTTTGTCTACCACGTCACGATTTTATCAACAAGCGCCTGCTGTTCGCTGGCGGTGCGGCGCAAATAAATCCGCGTTGTTTCTATACTCTCGTGACCCATCAGATCGGCAAGAAAGGCAATGTCGCTATACTTTTCCAAAAAGTTCTTGGCAAAGCGATGCCTGAACGAATGAGGGTAGACGACTTTTTTATCCAGGCCGTATTTCTCGGCGTAATTCTTCAACTGTTGAGAAATCCCCCGTGTTGTGATGCGTTTGCCAAAACGGTTGAGAAAGAGATAGCCGGAAGATTTGTTCGTTTCCTCCAGCCAGTGAAGCGTTTCCGTTTTCAGTTTTTTGGGGATGTAAAGCCTCCTCAGCTTGCCGCCTTTGGCGTAAAGGTCGAAGTAGCCAGCCTGGACGTGTTCAACCTTGATTTGCACGAGTTCACTGACCCGCGCCCCGGTTGCCGCCAGATACCAGACGACAAAGTACCATTCCATATTGTCATCATTTTTCAGGCTGTTCTTCAAAAACGTATAGTCAGCGTTGCTGATGACATTCTCAAGAAATGTCTTTTGCTGTACCTTGACGAACTTCAGCGATGATTTTTCCTTGCCAAGAAATTCAAGGTAACTGTTGATCGCCTGCAAGCGCAGGTTTACCGTCTTGGGCTTGAAATGCTCCATGAGGTATCCCTTGTATGCCAACAGGTTTCCAGTGCCCGCGTCCTTGTAGTTGGCAAAATAATAATCCACCGTCCACAGGTAGGATGTAACCGTGTTTTCCGAAAGATTTTTCTTTCGCAGATGCGCCTCGAATTGCTTTTTCAATATGGCGTTGGACATTTATTTATTCCCCCGAAATTCGATTTCCACTTCCACGCGCGGGCATTCGGCGTAGTGCTTCTCCACCGTGAGCGAAACAACATCAAAACAATGTTTGATGTTTTGATGTTGTAAATTCCGAGCGCGGATAATGGTGCATGGGAAAGAAATCCGCCTAGGCAATTTTGACCGCCTCGATGACGCATTGGCGGCTAGGCAAGCAGCGGAAATCGAATACTTCGGGGAGTACGCGCCGTCAGCGAGCAGGAAATCATAAGGCATTTATGTTCACCTCAACCATAGGTGTTTCCGCATATATTTTTTCTACCTGTAATGACACAACCTGCGCGTCGTCATGCCACACAATACCATTGAGCGAATCGCATATAATCTTTGCGATATTGTCAGCGTCGCTTTTCTTTGTTGGGCGAATATCTTTACTTATCATCCTAGCCTTTCTCTCCCTCGATGCCGATTTCGGAATGGAAAAGAAAGCATTGATGGAAACCGACACCGCCCCCGAAACCGGCGGCTTGCCCGCCATCGCCCTAGCCGCCGCGAGCTTTACGAGACTCTCGTAACTCGCAGTCTTCTCCGGCGTGTAGGCGCGGGGGAACTTCCCCGCCGTGGAAAAGCGCGGGCGGCCTTTGCCAACCGGCTCGCCGGGGAGTGTGAATACGATTTTCATGGCTGGCTATCCTCCAAAAGTCGAATCGTTTCCGCCAGCAAATCCAGTTCGGTAAGTCGCCATGCCCGCTCGAACGCCTTCACCCCCATGCCGTGAATCCCCGTCCCGCCGCGATGGTGTTCCGGGCAGATTGGGATGACGAGAAAATCGCTTGCCCGCTGCGCCATGCCCTGACCCTCGCGGATATGGTGGATTTCGGCTGGGCTGTTGTGGCGGCCCACGAGACGGCAGACGACACAGCCCAGGCTGGCAACGCGGGAGAGATAGCGTTTGGCGTTCATGCGAACGCCTCCTTTTTTTCCGTCTCTATCCCCTTTTCGGCGCAGAAAGCCAGGACATACTCGATCAAACTGGCGGCGCGGCGTTTGCTCATGGCCGCCGTGCTCTCGCGCAGGTTCACAAATTCCCCCTCCAGCCCCGGCACGAAATCCACTGGCGCGTTCGTCGCATTCGCGTGCCCGGAAACGAGCAGGATTTTCCACTCCTGCGCGGTTCTCCGTTTTCCCGCCCATTCGAGGCCGGAGCGGGCAATTTCCGAGCACAGCGCGTGGAATTTCGCGTTCTGGTCGAGATTGCGGGAGGGCGGCGCGACGACCACCTGCCACCCTTCCGGCGCGGCACGGACGGCCTCCAGCGCCCTTCTGCGGGCTTCGTCATGGGCGAGGAAGAAGAGGCGCTTGTCATGCATCATGCTTTTCCCGCAACCGTTCCAGAATCGCCGCCCGCCCTGGCGCTTCTGGATTTCGCGAAATCGCCGCCAGCAGACTTTCCCGCAAGGCCCTGACCGTACGGGCGGACGCTGCCAGCCGTGCGCAACGATCGATGCAATCGAGCCGGTAGAGACCGTGCAACGGGTTTTGTGTGGCCATCCCGCAATCCGGACATGTCACGACTCTCTCGCGGAGAAAAACTCGAAGGGCGGAAGATTCGGCCCTCCGATGAATTGAAAACTGGGGCGGTGAAACCACAGCCCGATGCTCCCCGTCCAACCGTCCCCGTTCCTCTGGCTATCGACGGTCAGGAGCGCGTCCACCTCGTCGTCGCGATCAAACTTCCCGCGTGACTGCGCCTCGAATTTGCGCTTGTTCTTCCACACCGTGAGGACGTTCTCCGCCATGTCGCAAAGCTCGGAAGTCCCCTTCACGTCGTGCAGGCGGGGCGGCTTGTCGTCCGATTCCCCCTTCCTGGCGTGCGCCACGAGATGCAGATGCGCCCCCTCCTGATGCGCGATGCCTTGCAGGTCGTCGACAAACTTCTTCTGCCTGTTGTAGTCGTCCGTCGCTATCCCGCACTTCATCAGGCTATCGACGAGCACATGCGTCACCGCGTGCTGGTCGATGGCATAACGGATCACACCGATTACCTTCTCCGGAGACAGGCTGCCCTGGTGGTCGAAAAGCCACAGCCGGTCATTCCCCGCCCAGGCGAGGAATTTCCGCGCGAAGGCTTCCGGCGGATGCGGATTCGTCGCCGCTTGGCGAATCTTCCGCGCCAGCACCGCCTCCGGCAGGAATTCCGGCGACACGATGAACACCTTCTCCCCGGCGCACATCGCCTGGAGCAGGACTTGCGACAGGAGCATGGATTTCCCATGCGCCTTGAACCCCGTCCAGATCGTCATTTCGCCCGGACGAAAGGCGAAAGCGCCATCCGCCTTGCCCCACGGCAGCGGCAAGCCGCGCGTATGTTCCGCCCCCAACAGGAGGGCGACGGCACGGTCGGCAAAGTGGCTGGCCGGATGGACGTTGATGGATTCGACCGGCGAAAGGTAAGGCGTGATGTCGATCGAATCGGGAATCAGGCCGGAAAATTTTGGATTCATTGCGCCTCCCCGATGCGGTCGAACTCCCAGCCCCGCTCTGGATGCCAGGCAAAGAGCAGGTTTTCGTCCGCAACCCCGCTTAGAAAGTCCGGACGGCAACGGACGATGGCCACAAGGAGCGCGCGTAGCCGATCCGTCAGCGCCTCCGCCCAGACCGCCACGGAAAGACCGATGAGGCCGCGAAAGTCGAGGCGGGCGATTTCGTCGGCGGGGCGGATCGAAATCTCGAAGGCGAGCGGCAAGTCGGCCCAAATCGCCGGACGCGGGCGGTTCTGGTCGAGAAAGACCCACACCGGATGCGAAGGGCGAAACCCCTGGCGGCGGACGGCGAGAAGGAAATCCATCCCCTTCGGCAACGAGGCGCTCACAGGATGCCCTCCATCCATTCCGGCTTGCAGCCAACATTCCGATGGTATTTTTGCTCCAGTGTCTTCGCAAAGCCCGATGGCGAGAGCAAAAAATCCAGGTCGGCGATGAACGGCGGGCGATTGGGCGAGGAAGACGGCGTTTTCCCGGTGAGAAAATCCGATTGGGCGCAGAGGCGGAAAAATTCCCGCCAGCAGGCCAGTCCTTCCTCCACGGTCGTGTAGCCGTTGAGGAAGGGCGGCGTTCGCAGCCTCGCCGCCTCTCGCCAGCGGGCAGCCAGACGGCGGCGGCGGGCGTCGTTCAAGACGCGACAGCGCGGATTGTCGGGCATGAACTCGTGGTAGAGCGCCACCAGCCGTTCGATGGGGCAGGGCGGCAAACGCGGCACGGGCGGGTCGGGAGCGTCTGGCGTCAGGAAGGCGCCTGGCAGGGCGTCAGCGGCAGGCGAAACGAGATACCGTCTCTCGAGTCAAGCGTTTTTCATGAAATTTTCCTGGTAGGGGATGCGGTTTTTGAGGACGCCAAAGCAGAGGTGGACGAGCTTGCGCATGGCGGCGCCGAGGGCGGACAT
>JAIRMN010000158.1 GCA_031258715.1 Zoogloeaceae bacterium | reverse complement strand
GGGCGCGCCGCGGTTCAAATAGCCCGTGTCCCGTGTGAACATGCCCAGGTCTTGCGTGATGGTGATGTCGATCTTGCCCAGGTCGGCGAGTTCCTCGATGATGGTGCGGGGCGCGCGCCTTTCCTCCTGGGCGGCGCGTTGCTCGCTTGCCCGGAAGACTTGCGGCAGCCGTCCGGCGTCGGCGAAGGCGCGGATTTTGTCGGCCACGCCCTTCGCCCCCTTGTGGGTGTTCCACACGTCGTTCATCGCGGCGACGAGGGCGGCGGCGGCCTTTCGCCCGCCGAACGCCCGCGCGAGGTAGGGCTGCGTCATCAACGCCGGTTGCGTGGCGTTGTAGAAATAGTAGGCGGGGTTCAGGACGAGCCGCATCCAGGCGTTGAACTTCAGGATTTTGCCGACGCCGACGCCGGGGTCGACGAGGACAGACGCCTCGCGCCGCTTGAGCGCGTTGAAGAGCGTCATCCGCGCGTTGTCGTTTTTCGCCTGTTCGCGCATCCGGTTGAACGCCTCGCGCTCCTGGCGCCCCTCGGAGAGTCCGGCGAGGTAGTTGGCGTCCGCCGCGCCTTGCACGGCGAAGGCCGCGCGCATGGCGTTGGCGTCCATGCCGGGGATGTTGCGCCGGGCGAGCGACGACTTTTTCGCGGACGTGTCGGCCAGGTGCGTGAGGTAGAGTTCCCGGAGCAGCCGAAGCGCGTCGGCCTCCGTGGACGAGCGGTTCTTGTCGCCGCGGATGGCGTCTTCCAGTTTCTTGAAGGCGTCGAACGGCAGGGCGTCGTTGTCCGTCATCTGTTCGCGCTGGAAGAAGTTGGTCTTCCCCGTCTTGAATTCCGGGCGCTGGGCGAGTTCCCGGACGAGCGCCTTGGCCTCCGGTTCGCCCGCGGCGAACGCGACCCAGTTGTGCAGGGGGTCTTGCTCCATCGCGCGGACTTTTTTCAGCGCGTTGGCGTCGCCGTCTTCGGCGGCTTCGCGCGCCGCCAGGAACTCGGCGGAGCGCGCCGTGACCACGTAGTTTCCGACGCGGCGCAGCGGCGCGTAGAGCGCGAGTTCCGCCCGCGTCGCCTCGAAGACGCGCATTCTTTTTTCGGCCTCGCGTTCAAGTTCCGCGATCTGGCGGTCGGCTTCGTCCTCAACATCCTCACGGGCGCGGGCGAGACGCTCGTCCAGCGTGGCCGCGTCCCAGGGATTGCCGCGCGCTTCGGCGCGCTCCGCTTTCTCGCGGATGGCGTCTTCGCGCTTGCGGACGAGGGCGGGGCGCTTCGCTTCCAGTTCGGCGCGGGTCTTTTCCACCGTCTCCTGGACGATGGCGCCGGTCAGTTTGTAGATTTCCTCGCGCGTTTCGTGCGAGAGGGTGAACACCTGGTCGACGAGCGCGCGGGAGGCGGCGGGCAGCGCCTCGTATCGCGTCTTCATCCCGTCGTCCAGGTGTGTGGCCTTGTGCTTGGCAGGGAGCCAGTCGTAGTGTTTGAAGAGCTTTTGGGTGTTGGTGGCGTCGCGCACGAATTCCCACAGGGCGTTGGCCTTGACCGCGCCGTGCGCGGCGAGTTCGCCCACGGAGTCGAGCGCCGCGATGTCGCGGATGAGATTGACGACCTTCGCCTCGTGGTGAATCTTGGCGGCGCTCCGCCGGTTGACAAAGGAAAGCCACTCGCGGGCGGCGGTCAGTCCGATCTCATTGGCGCGCTCGGCGATGGTGCGGGTGAAGGCGATGTTGTTCCAGGACTTTTCGACCCAGTCCGACGCGATGTCGCTCGTGCTGCGCAGGAATTCGGCCAAGGGCTTGCCCAGGGGCGACTGCTCCGCCCAGGCCGTTAGCCGCTCGGTGACGTTTCCGTCGGGGAGACTGGCGTCGTTCTCGGAGTAGAGAATCTTTTCTAGGGCGGCGTCAGGTCGTCCCCTTGATAGCTGCGCGCCAAAGTTAGCCAGTGGCGAGGCCCCTCCCGCTCTTCCGCTTTCTTGTGAAAGGGTATGGTACAGCACCGCGCGCGCTGCCGTCGCGCTTCGGCCAGTATAGCCCGCCGACGATCCGGGGGAAGCCAGGCGAACTGCTTTTCCGAGGCGGCCTGCATCGACGCTTCGACCTGTTCGGGTGTCCACAAACGATTGTCTGTCGAAGTCATAGATAAAGTTCCTTATGCCGGGAGTTTGTCTCAAGGCCGCATTATACGACGCCCGCATCATCTCTGTCAAGTTGTGCGCGTAGTCGCCCTCGCGCCAGGAAATGCCCAGTCCCTCAAGCTCCCTGGCGGCGGCGGGGGTGTAGTGGGACGCCGGGTCAAGCTGCGCCTCGTGCGGGGCGAGATGGTCGGTCGTGCCGTAGCGGAGCGCCGACGAAATCATGTTTTCCAGGCGCCGGTAGAACCCCTTGAGGGAAAGCCCCTGCGGGTCGCCGATGAAGACGCGCCCGGTGTTGTGGGCGTACCCGGCGACGATGCCGTAAATCTTGTTGCCCTGGTCTTTGCCCGGTTGGTAGCCGGACACGTCGATCCACACGGTGTTGCCGCGCTCGTAGACCTTGCCCGTCGCGCCGGAGGGGGCGCGGATTTCCCAGCCGCGCTTCGCCCCCGCCTGGGCGGCCGACCACGCGGGCATGGGCGCCGCGTCGTAGGCGGGGTCGATCTCCCGCGCGATGTCCTCGATGGCGTCCGCCGTCGGGGTCGGTTGCTGATACGCCTCGTCGAACTGCGCGAGCAGCGTGAAGCCCGTGTTCATGGCGTTGTCGGTCAGGACGGGTCGCGCCTGGGTTGAAAACCGGATGTCGTCCGTCTCCCGCGAGAACGCGCCGATGTTGTCGGTGGCGGATTTGACCTGGTTGGGAGAGAAGATGGCGAATACTCGCGTAGGATGCGCGGCATAACCGCTTCGCCCCGTATCAAGCACGTTTTCAAGAATTACGCCGTCATAACCAAGCGATCTTGCGCGGATCGCGATGTCGTTCGTTGAACTGCCCAAGCCGTCGTCGTACCAAGCGTTACCTCTGAAGCTGTGAACGACCGGGTTCTCGATATGCAGGAAAGACGAATAAATACCTACCCGCGGGGTATTCTTGATGTACTTTTCAGTACCTAAAATTTCGACATCCTCGAATCCATTGGCGTAGGACGCCGCCACATTCCGGTTTTCCGCAAACCATGCGGCGTCTCCTCGTCCATCAACGCGCATCGTAGAAAACCCGGCGACCCCTGTCCCGTGATACGCCACACTCGGCTCGCCGGTTGTCTCGTCGACGACCTTGGAGACGGACTTAGGGTTGAAATTCCGCACGTTCTCTGCCATAATTTCAACAAGCCCGATGTGGCCGGATAGACCTCCGGCATCGGAACCGATGTCGGCGTCTACCATTTCTGGGATCGGGCTTACCTCTCTTACTTCGATTTCCTCGACCGAGTACATCCGAGCGCCTTGTTCTTCGCTGGTGAATTCCTTGACGGTCATCTTCACCAGACGCGCGGAATCGCCGACGCGCATGGGCGCGAAGAACCGATGTATGGCTTTTATGTTTCTGTCGGTGTTCTTGTCCGGCTTGCTCCATCCCAGAATCGCCTGACCGAAAAGTGTGTCCAGATTCGCTACAGCCAGCGCCTGCTCACGCGCCGACACGGACTTATCGACGGCGCTGCTGGAAAGCATCTTGCCGATTACGCTGTTTGAAACCGTGGCTACAAAACCGCTTGCGCTTTGCATCGGCTTGCCGACGAAAGAAGCGGCTTCTTTCTTGGCGTCGGCGAACGTATACGCCTGCCGCAGTTTTTGCCCGGCGATTTCCCAGTCCCCGAACCACGCCCGGAATTCCGGCGTCCGCACATGCACCCACTGACGATAGGTGAGCTTCGTCTTGCCGTCCCGCTTCGCCCGCTCGTAGGCCGTCTTGCCCCCGTAGGCGCGTTCCGTGTCGCGGAAGGATTGTGCCAGCGCCGCGTCTTCGCCCGCCGACCGGCTCGCCAGCGCCGCAGTCTCCTGATTCCTGTCTCCTGATTCCTGCCGCCGCAAAAACCGCCGGGAGATGGCCGACAAATCGGCGGCGGTCAGGTCTTTCGGGAGGAAGCCGTAATTGACGAACGCCGTCCGCACCGCCGCGATGAAGTCCTGAACCCATTTGGCGATGCGCGCGGGCAGGCCGCGCGGGGCGCGCTCGTACTCTTCGATGGCGTAGGCGCCCAATTCGTTCAGGGCAACATCCTCGCCCCGCGCCCTGTCCCGCGCGGGTATTCGCTCCCTCGCCCGCGAAAACCACGTCCCCACGTCGCCGGGCGCGTCCCGAAGCGACGCCAGGCGGGACATCAGCGCCAGGTAAGCCGCCGTGTTCTGGAACTTTATCGCGGCCAAAAACCCGTGCCAGCCCTCGTGCCCCAGCTTCGCCGCCGCTTCGCCCCGGCGGATGCGCCCCGCGACGAGATGGACGGTGTCCGTCGTCCCGTCATAGACCGCCGCGTCGCGCGCGGACGCCCGGAGATGCTTCGGCAGGGATTCCGCCGTCTCATGGACGACAACCTTCCCTTCGTTCAAGAGCCGGTTGGCGGCGCGAACGCCCAAAGCGCCGCGGATGGCGGCGCGCGCGCTGTCCGCCGTCTCCGTCTCGCCCAGGGGCGCGGCTTCGTTCCGGGATAAGAACGGGCCATCGTCTACATCAAAATCTTCATCCAGGAAGGGCGTCTCGCGCGGGCGTCCCCCCCGGCGCGGCTCCGGCGGCGCGGCGTCCGCGTCGTTCTCCGTGTCCGCGTCGTTCTCCGCGGGCGTGGACGGCGCGGGTTCAGCGACGGCGGCGGGCGGCGCGTACTGCGTCTCCAGCGAATTGACGTCCCCCGCGAGCGCCTCCTGTTCTTCCAGCGGCGCTTCTGCGCGTTCCAGGTCGGCCAGGTCAGCTTCCGCCCACTGCAACGCCTGCGCCGCCTTCGCGGGCATGGGCTTTCCACTGGACGCCCAGCGATAGCGGAAGTCCCCCAGGCGCTCGCCCAGTTTCGTCAACCGGTCGCGGGCAGTCTGACGCTCGCGGGCTTCCCGCTTCGCCGCCGCGCGTTCCTTGCGCGCCGGAGCAGGAGCAGGAGCAGGAGCCGGAGCGGGAGCGGGAGCCGGAGCGGGAGCGGGAGCGGGAGCCGGAGCGGGAGCGGGAGCGGGAGCGGGAGCCGGAGCGGGAGCGGGAGCGGGAGCCGGAGCGGGAGCGGGAGCCGGAGCGGGCGCGATGCCCCCATGCTGGAGCGCCGCGTCGAGCGTACTCCGGGTTTTCTTGGGCAACCGGTCAAAGGGCGTCCGGGTGAGCCGCGCAAGCGTCGACTTCGCCTTTACCCCCGCGTCCGTCAGCAACCGGGCATGGTGCGCTTCGTCGCTGTTCGCCCACGCTTCGCCCGCCGTGTTGTGCCGGGAAATCACGCCGTCCCGATTCGCCATGTAGGGCGGCGCAGGCGCAGGCGCAGGCGCAGGCGCAGGCGTAGGCGCAGGCGTAGGCGCAGGCGCGGTCTCCTGTCGCGCGGTCATGGCGTCGCGGGCGTTCTTGAGCGATTTCGCGGCTTTCGCCGCCTGCGCCTGCGCCGCCAGTTGCAGGACGCTGGCGAATCCCGCCGGGTCGATCTCCCCCGCGCGGAGCGCGGCTTCGGCCTCCAGCACCAGCGGGCGCGCGTTCTTCGAGGGCGTGAACCCATAGGTCTGCCGCAGCCGCGCCGATTCGTCGACCGCCGCCCGCGCCGCGTCCTGCGCTTCCCTCGCGGCGTAGAGCGCGTCGGCGCGGCGCTGCGCCGCGGCCACGGCGTTCGCGCGCGCGACATCCGCTTGCAGGGCGTCCGCGCTCGTGGGCAGCGTCGGCGTGGGCGCAGGGAGCGCCCTGGGCGCCGCCGCCTGCGTGGGAACGACCGGCGCGCCGCCTATATCGACGCCGCGTCGAATCGCATCCTCGTACAGCGCGACGTTCGCCGTGGGTTCGCCCAGCCGCCCGGCGTCCAGGATGGCCATGTGCGCGGCCTCGTTCGCGCCCACCAGTTCCTCGCGCAACTGCCGGGTCGTGGGGCGCCGCGAAACGCCGGACGCCGCGCCGGGCAGCGCGCCGATGGCCGCGCCCGCCGCGAACGACTCCAGGTACTCGTCCATTGCTGCATCGGACATCGTGTCCAGATTAGCGCCCGCGCGCTCAAGGTAGGACTGAAAGACTTCGGCGACGCCCTCTTCCACGCCCACGCGGGCGGCGGCGATGGCGACGCGCGGCGCGAGCCGGGCGCTTGCCGCGGCGCGCCCGGCCAACCCCCGCGCCATCAAACCTTCGACGCCCAGCGTGTTGGCCGCCGCGTAGGGAACGCCCAGCGCCGCGGCGCTGCCCAGGTCGTAGTCGCCGTTCGCCTCGTGCTGGCGCGAGAGCACGAGGCCGACGGACGACGGGTACGTGCCCGCGCCGACGGCGCCCAGTCGCGCGTAGTCCCTGGCGGCCTGCTGCGTCGCCAGCGCGCGGGCTTCGGCTTCGGCGACGCCCTGGGTTGTCCTTGCCAGCGTGCCGCGTTCGATGGCGCGCTGTCCCAGCCGCCGCGCCGCCGCGCCGCCCATGCCCCGGAGCGCCGCGCCCGTGACGGGCGTCCCCGTGAGCAGCGTGGAAGCCGCGGCCTCCGCGAGGTAGGGCGCGGACATGATGGCGTTGTGTGAAAACCAGTCCCAGGCGTCGCCCGCGCTGCCGATGTCCCGAAACCGCACCTGGGCGTCGCGGTTCGCCATGTCGGTGAGCGCGGCTTCGGCGTCGTTGTTCGCGGCCATCGTGCCGTCGCCCAGTCCCGTGGCGGCGGCGATGTGCCCGAAACCCCCTTGCCAGCGGTCGATGGCCGACGAGAGCGAAGCCCCCGCGCCGCTTTCGGGGAGATCGTAGCCCGTTCTCCGGGCGATGGTTAGGGGGTCGTCTTGGTAATAGTCCGCAACATACATTACGATGCGCGCGTCGTCCCAATCCTTCGCCGCCGGATTTTGCTTGCGGAAGTCGTCGAAATAGCTCATTTAGCCAAGTCCCATCCGTTGCAGAATCGCGGTAATTTCCTCGTAGCCCGCGGGTATCTTCCGGCGGTAGTTGGGGTCGGTGGCGTAGCCCGCCTTCTGCAAGCGGCTCGCAAATTCTTCGACGCTTTGAGCGCCCAGAACGTCCGCGTATCGCGGGTTGTTTCGCAGGAACTCGACGTAATCCCGCACCGCCTCCTCGTAGGAGCCATACGCGCGGAACTTCGCTTTTTGCTTCACGTCGCGCCCGTTCTCATGCTCGGTGGTCGTCGCTTCCGCCACATCGCCGCGCCAGCTTTTGTCCGCCTTGACGCCGAAAATGTTGTACGAGGGCGACCCGTCGGCGCGCTTGATCTGCCGGTTGCCCCAACCGGATTCCAGCGCCGCCTGCGCGATGATGAACCCCGGCTGTACGCCGAGGGCGTTCGCCGCTTCAACCGCCGCGGGCAGCACCTCTTCGACGAACGCGGCGTGATCCGCGAACGCCGCAGACCCGCCGCGCCCGGAAAGGCCGCGCTGACCGCCGGAATTTTCGGACAGCAGGGCGTCGAGCCGTTTTCGATATTCCGGCTTCGCGGCCTCAATCGCTTCGGCTTCCCGCGCGCGCCGCGCTTCGCCTTCCGTGACGACGCCTTTACTGAGCCGCTGGATGTTTTCCTGCGCGCGTCTAAGCGCCTCGACTTTAGCGAGCGCCGCTTCCTGGTCGTAGTTCTGCGCGGCGACGCGCGCCCGCGCCGTCTGCTGGTCAGGCCGCGGAGGACCGGCGGCGCCCAGGGTTTCGCGCGCCGCAGCCGCCTCTGCTTCTATCGCGGCTTGTTCGGCCTGTCGTTGCTCAAACGCGCGCTGGTAGTACGCCAGCGCCTGCGCGTCCCGTTCGTCTTCTGTCCCCGTATACGTGGGGAGCGCCTCGTGATTTTCATTGGGCCGCCGCGCCGCGCCAAGCCCCCAGGCGCCGCTATTCGACATGGCCTCCTGCGCTTGCCGGTTTGATTCGTGCCGATCGGCCAGACGTGTGCCTATTGTGCCGCGCTGCGTTTCGTTGGCTGCAACGGGAGGTACGGGTCGCCTGAGCGCCTTCACCGCTTCGTCCGGCGTCGCGTTGGTTGCTATCATGTAACGAAGCACGGCGTTCTCGCCGTCGCTGCCTAGCGATTTGTGAAGCGCCCCCAACGCGTCGTCGCCGCGTTCCTTACCGCGCGCAAAGTAATCCGAAAGCTGCTTTGCCGCGGTGTCGAACCGTTTGGGAAATCCGTCCGCGCCCTCCCGTGCCCCGTCGCCACGGCGCCCGCGTGTGTTGCCGCGCCCGGAAAGCCCAGCGACGCCGCTTGTTTCCAGCGCGCCTAATTCCACTTCGGATTGAATTTCCAGGTTCGCCATCTGCGCGGTTTCAATGTCCCCGTTGAGTAGCGCGTCCCGGCGTATCGCGTACAGTTCTTTGAGGCGCGACACACTCTCCGGGCTGAACCGTCCGCGGTTCAGGGATTCCCGCTGCAAGTCCAGGCCGGCCCAACCTCGACTGGACGCATCGCTGTTCGCGGCGATGCTGGCGTCCAGGCCGCGCTCCCGCAGGTCGAATTCCCGGTCGTCCTTGCCCCGCGCGTAAGTTTGCTGCTCCTGTTTGTCCTGATAGCCGAAGTAACTACCCAGGTCGCCTCGCGCGATGGCGAGGTCGCGCTGGTAGGAGTCCCGTATCGCGCGGTCAGCGCCTCGTTCGTCCATGCGGTACTGGTTGACGACGTTCCCCTGGGGGTCAAGCACGTGGGCGACGGGCACGCCGTCCACGCCGCTCGCCATACTGACGCCGTAACCCGCTCCTCTCGCGCGGGCGTACATGTGCTGGCCGACCGTTGCCCAGTCTTTGTTGGCGTAGGCTTGCAGCACCGGCGCGTATTCTTTTTCCACCGCATCGACCTGGCTTCGTATCCCCATTTGCCGCTGATACTCCGCCTGCTGCTGTGAAAAGAGTTCCTGCGCGTTCCGGTGGCGCTCGCGTTCGTTGATGACGCGCTCCTGGTCGCGCCAGGCGTCCGCCGCCGCGCCCAGCGCGATGCCGAGACCGTTCATGTTCATGTCAACCTCCGCGCGGCGCGCCGCGAGACGCCCGGCGTCCCTTGACGCCGACCTTGCCGGACGCGACTTTGCCGCGGGGCGCGCCCTTCCCGCGTCGAAGCTCCAGCCCGATCTGGTTCAGCCGGGCGAGCGTGTCCATGCCCAGGAGCCGCACCGCTTCGGCGTTCAGCACGAACTCTCCGTCGGAGAACCGCGCCGGAATCGCGTCGTCCGTTTCCCCGCCGGGGCCATCGACTTCGCCGCCGCGCCGCATGTCCCGGCGCTTCAATCCCCGCACCGCCCCGCCGTCCGCGAAGAGTTCGGGTATCACTGCGCCCAGGATAGCGCCGATTGCCGCGCCCACAGGTCCCGCGGCAGACCCTGTGGTAGCCCCGGCAGCCGCGCCGCCCGTGACGCCCCCCGCGGCGCCCAGTGCGCCGGTCGCGCCAGAGCCGATGAGGGAGGCCATACCGGAGTTTGCCGCCGCGCCGGTCAGCGCTTCCGTTGCGAGCGAGGTGGAGGCGAGTTCCGCGCCTACCGTCCCCGTAGTGTTGGCGGCGCCCGTCAGCGCGCCCGCGGTGTCAGACCCAACGAGCGGGACGGCGTACCCGTCTGCGAGCGCGGTCGTCCCCAGGTTCCCCGTGGTCTCTGTCGCGCCCGCGTCAGCGATGGCCGCCGATGTGGTGTTCGGCCCCGTGAGCGCACTGGCGTCCGCCGCGGCGGGCGTCGAACTCGCGGGCGTCGACCCGGAGAACACGCTCTTCACCGAGTCCGTGATGCCCGTCACGGCGTCGCTGATGTAGGGCTTTAAGGCATTCGCCGCCATCGTGGTGACAATCGGTGTGGCGAACGCGCCCAGCGCGTCTCCAAAGCTGGTCTTCTGGGGCTTGTAGCTTCCCCCGCTGCCGGAGAGTCCGCCGAGCCGGTAGGGGCCGCCGCCCCGCACCTTGACCATGCCGCCCACCGCGAACCGGCGTTCAGGCCGCCGCAGCCCGCGCACCGGCCCGCCGTCGGCGCGGGCGAGTTCCTGCGCCACAGAGTCGCCGGGTGCGACAGGAGAACTGGGCTGTGCCGCGTCTTTCCGTCTGGGCGGACGCGGTGCGGCATGCGCTGACGCGCCTGGAGGCGCCGACACGGATCGTCGCGCACAGTTTCGGCTGCCTGGCCTCGGTAGTCGCCGCGCGTGCCTTGCCGCACAAGATAAAGGGCGCGGTGCTGGTCGCGCCCGCCAATCCGGAACGCTTCCATATTCCCTGCGCGGCGCTGCGAGGCGCCTTGCCTTTTCCCGCTCTCGTCATCGCCAGCGCCAACGACCAATGGATGCCACTGGAATCCGCGCGGCGCTGGGCCGATGAATGGGGCGGCCAGTTTTTCAACGTCGGCGCGCAGGGACACATCAACACCGAATCCGGTCATGGCGCGTGGCCGGAAATTCTGGGGTTCATCCAGACGCAGGCGAGGCACAATTGAAAACGCCGGGGATTTCGTCATGACATGGCGCAAAGCGCCGGTAAGCGCCCAGCTTGTCTCCTCTCTCTCCTGAACCCCGATGCACTATATAATCCGCCCTCTTTTCACTTTTCTCCGGGTTGGTTGCAATGCGCGCGTTTTTCTTTTCGCTTTCCCTGTTCTGCCTGTCCTTCATGTTCTGCGCCGAGGCCAGGACGCAGCAGACGCCGGGCGTGGCGGCGAAATCCTGGGCATTGGTGGAGTTTGCTTCCGGACAATTCCTGGCGGGGGAAAAAATCGACGAGCCGATGGAACCGGCCTCGCTCACCAAGTTGATGACCGCCTATCTGAGCTTTTCCGCCCTGAAATGGAAAACCCTGACGCGCGGACAGAATGTCCTGATCTCCGAAAACGCCTGGCGCACGGGCATGGGCGGCTCAAGGATGTTTCTCCAGGCCGGGCGCAAGGTTTCCGTCGATGATCTCCTGAAGGGCATGATCGTGCAATCTGGCAATGACGCCGCCGTCGCGCTGGCCGAAGCGATTGCGGGCAGCGAGGAAGCCTTCGTCGCGCAAATGAACCAGGAAGCCAAACGGCTGGGCATGGACTACACCCGTTTCAGGAACGCCACCGGGCTTCCCGAGGCGGAACACTTCACCACGGCGCGTGATCTGGTCACGCTCTCCATCGCCCTCCTGCGCGATTTTCCCGAAGAATACGCGCGTTACTACGCCATCCGGGAATTCCGCTACAACAACATCACCCAGAAGAACCGCAACATCCTGCTGGGACAGGCGGATACCGGCGTGGACGGCATGAAGACCGGCTATACCGAAGCGGCGGGCTGGTGTCTCATCGCTTCCGCCCGGCGCGGCGAACGGCGGCTCTTGTCCATCGTGCTGGGCGCGGCGAACGAAGCGGCGCGCGCCTCGGAATCCTTGAGACTCCTGAACTGGGGCTATCAGTTCTTCGATGCCGTCAGGCTCTACGAGGCTGGACAATCCGTTTCGGAATTCAAGGTCTGGAAAGGCTCCCAGGGCAAGGTCAATGCCGGGTTCCAGAGCGCCTTCATCCTTTCCGTTCCCAAGGGCAGCCGCAGCAAGCTCACCGCCACGCTGATTTCCCGCCAGCCGCTGCTCGCGCCGGTGCGCAAGGGGCAGGTCATCGGCACACTCCGGTTTTCCCTGGAAGGTGAAAGCTACGGCGAATATCCGGTGGCAGCCCTGGAAGACGTGTCGCTGGGCAACTGGTTCCATCGCTTCATCGACACCCTGCGCCTCTGGTTTGCCTGATCCTGAGATGACGCCGAAATCCTCGCTTCTCGAATATCCCGCGCCGTTCCCGCTGAAAATCATGGGCGAGGCAGGGGCGGAACTGGAAACGCTGGCGCTGGAGATCGTGCGCCGTCATGACGCGGATTTCTCCGCCGACCGAGTGGAACGCCGCCTGAGCGCCCAGGGGCGTTACCTCTGTCTCACCTGCACAGTCACTGCCACTTCGCGCGCCATGCTGGACGACTTGTACCGCGAATTGAGCGCGCATCCGCGCATCCGTTACGTGCTCTGAACGCAGGATGGACATGCGCCTGCGCCATCTGGGGCAAACCGGCTACCTCGCCGCCTGGGAAGCGATGCGCGTCTTCACCCGCGCGCGCCTTCCGGATACGCCCGACGAACTTTGGCTTACCGAGCATCCGCCCGTCTTCACGCTGGGCGTGGCGGGCAAGCCCGAACACCTCCTGCGCGATGTGGGCATTCCCGTGATGCGCACCGACCGCGGCGGACAAATCACCTATCACGGGCCGGGACAACTGGTCATCTATCTGTTGCTGGATTTGCGCCGCAACCATCTGAAGGTGGCGGAAATGGTGCGCGGCATGGAAGCGGCCATCATTCGCATGTTGGGCGAGGCGGGACTGACGACCCAAAGACGCGAGGGCGCGCCGGGCGTTTATCTGGGCGCGGCGGGCGAAGGCGCCAAAATCGCCGCGTTGGGATTGAAGGTGAGCCGGGGATGCACCTACCACGGCCTGAGCCTCAACGTGGATATGGATTTGAGTCCCTTTGCCGCCATCCATCCCTGCGGCTATCCTGGACTCGCCGTTACACAGACGCGCGATCAGGGACTGGCCTTCGATGTCGCCGCCGCCGGAGAACGGCTGGCGGACGAGCTTGTCCGGGAATTTTCCGGAGGAGAAGAACGCCATGCCTGAGCGCGGCATCAAACAAAAGGGCGAAGACAAGACCGCGCGCGTCATTCGTCTCGTCGCGCGGACAGACCCGCCGCTCCGGAAACCTGAATGGATTCGCGTAAGGGCGGGCGACGCGGCGGGGCGTTTTGGCGCGGTTCGCAAGCTCCTGCGCGCCAGGCAACTGCACAGCGTCTGTGAGGAAGCTGCCTGTCCGAACATGGGCGAATGCTTTGGCCGGGGCGTCGCCACCTTCATGATTCTGGGCGACATCTGCACCCGCCGCTGTCCTTTTTGCGATGTCGGCCACGGCCTGCCGCTGCCGCTGGACGCGGACGAACCCGCGCGTCTCGCGCGGTGCGTCGCTCAACTGGCGCTCAATCATGTGGTCATCACCAGTGTCGACCGCGACGACCTGAAAGATGGCGGCGCGGCGCATTTTGCCGCCGTGGTCGCCGCCCTGCGCCATGAAAGTCCGGAAATCCGGATCGAGCTTTTGACGCCGGATTTTCGCGGACGGCTGGAATTGGCGCTCGAACGGCTCGGCGATGCCTTGCCGGACGTACTCAACCACAATCTGGAAACCGTCCCGCGTCTTTATCGCGCGGTTCGTCCCGGCGCGGACTACGCGCACTCGCTGAAATTATTGAAGGATTTCCGCGCCCGCTACCCGCGCGTTCCCACCAAATCCGGCCTGATGGTGGGCCTGGGCGAGACGGACGCGGAAATTCTCGCGGTGCTGCAAGACTTGCGCGCCCACGGCGTCGAACGGCTGACCATCGGTCAATATCTCTCCCCTTCCCGCCACCACCTGCCCGTAGAACGCTACGTCCCGCCGGAAACCTTCCAGATCTACGCCGCCGAAGCCACCCGTCTGGGCTTCACCGCCGCCGCCTGCGCCCCAATGGTACGCTCCAGCTACCGGGCGGCGGATCAGGAAACAGGAGACAGAGCGCCTCCGTGTCGTTGCGCTCCGGAAAATGGCGAGTGGACAGGGTTTCTGTTCCCTGATCCCCGATTTGTCTTCTGATCCGCTGTGTGTCTTACAATGGCGAATGACGACCGATTCTGGCTTGCCGACCATGAAAAAAATAACCCAAACCGCCCTGTTCGATGCCGCCGCCGAACTTTCTACCCTGCGCGATTGCCTGCGCTTTGCCGTCAGCCGTTTTACGGAAGCCGAATTGCATTTCGGGCATGGCTGCGACAACGCCTGGGATGAGGCCGTGTATCTCGCGCTTCACGCCCTGCATTTGCCGCTCGATCGGCTGGAGCCGTTCCTGGATGCCCGCCTGTTGCCCGAAGAACGTAAAAACCTCCTAGCCCTCGTCCGCCGCCGGGTGGATGAGCGCCTGCCCGCTGCCTATCTCACGCGCGAAGCCTGGCTTTTCGGACATCGTTTCTATGTGGATGAACGGGTCATCGTGCCGCGTTCCTTCATCGCCGAATTGCTGGAAGAGGGTTTATCACCCTGGATTGCCGCGCCGGAAGCCATAACCCGTGTGCTGGACATGTGCACCGGCTCCGGCTGTCTCGCCATTCTCGCGGCGCTGAACTTTCCCAACGCGCGCATCGACGCCATCGACATCTCTTCCGACGCGCTTGCCGTCGCCCGCGAAAACGTGGCTGCCTATGGTCTTGAAGCGCGCGTTTTCCTGATCGAATCGGATGGCTTTTCGGGCCTGAAGGATGAACGCTACGATCTCATCTTGGCCAACCCGCCCTATGTGGATGCCAAAGCCATGTCCGCGCTGCCGCCCGAATACCGGCACGAACCCGCGCTGGCGCTCGCTTCCGGCGCGGACGGTCTCGATTTTACCCGTCGCCTGCTTGCCGCCGCGCCCCGGCGGCTGCGTCCCGGCGGCTGCCTGATCGTGGAAATCGGCCACCACAAGGCCGCGCTGGAAGCGGCCTTTCCCGAAACGCCTTTCATTTGGCCGGAAACCCGCGCGGGCCATGAAGCGGTGTTTTTATGGCGGTGCCCAGGAAACGGGGATCGGTGATCAGGGGTAGGAGACAGGGTGCCCCCGCTTTGTCAAAAGCGCGGCGCGAAGCGCCGGTAATTTTTTTGTCCTCCGTCCTTGTGCCGGTTCATCCAAAAACCAACTCCGGTTTGAAACCCCGCCCGCAAGAAAGGCGCGAAGGTTGGAACCTCGCTTGATCGGCCGGAGTTTCGGCCCTAGCCATTATCGAGGAGAGAGAACCCCCTCGATAATGGCGTCAGACCGGCAGCCCTGAAGGGCTATCGCTAGGGCGTGTTCACACTAACGAATTGCATCGACAATAAGTGCGAAATGGATAAATGCCCGAAACATCGAGTCGAGTTTCTCGAAGCGAGAAAAGATCCGGCGAAAGCCCTTTAGGCGACGGAACAGACGCTCGACTTCATTGCGGCGACGATACATAA
>JAIRMN010000148.1 GCA_031258715.1 Zoogloeaceae bacterium | reverse complement strand
TTGAAACGCTGGCGAGGCATCGCCACCCGCTATGCCAGGAATACGGCTTCTTTCGTGGCTGCCGTGCAAATACGGTGCATCGCATTATGGGCAAATATCTTGTGACGACATCGTCTAGCATTTTCGGAATACCGGCAGCAAGTTGTTCTGATGGACAAACCCTCTCCAATTTTCCGGTCAACGACCGGAAAATTGATAGTACTAACAATCGCGCTAGATCGCCTGAAAACTTTAGGAACATGACACAGGGGAACACCGGCAAGCGGCCAAGGCGTCGTTTAACCTTTTGTATTCGCGCATAATTTTTCGGACGAATTCGAGAAGGGGAGTGAGGGATTTAAGGGGACGAGGCATGTGTTTAATTTTCAAAGTGGCTGTGCAACACTCCAAAGGCGTGCCTCATCAAAAAAACCACTTGTTATGGCGTAATAGTTGGCTTAATTCCGTTTGGCGCTATATTAACGAACGAGAGGCTACCGCTATCCGCTCCATCTGTTTTGCTAAATGCAGTAGGTTGTGCTGCAAAAATGCAATCTGCCGCTTTTGCTAAGACAACATCCCGACTTGCATCTTCACCCGCCGCCTTGACTATTGCTTGGTAAGTTACCAGCGCATTTTGTCTGTGCCGATTAACGACGAGATTATGGCGATGTGCCAGATAGTTGCGTGACGAGAGAACAAGAAAAAAGAAAATTGCCAAAAATATTAATACCTTGCTGACTGCAAGCTGCGTTGTTTCATAGGTGTTTATTGGCGCAAGCAGCGGAATTTTGTGAAGAAAAAGCGTTGCAACCGCATAAAGCGCAAGGCCAATGGTTAAGCCAATTGTTGCTGTTAACCATTTCTTTGATTCGTGTTCATGCTTGTCCGCTTCGTTTTTGAAATAAATGGCTTGCTGAGAAACACCTTGCTCTTCCGCTACTCTACGGACAGTTTCGATTATACCATCCGCTTCTTTTCTCCTATTTTCTAATTCTTGTTGCAGCGCATTTGCTCTATCTTCCATGTTTTGAATGAAAGCACGCGCCTCACGTTCCAGACGAGTAAAATCTGTAGATTTGCGAACAGAATAAGAGATAAGAGGATGAAGACTCTCAAATACTGGCGCATAATTTTCTCTGAGAGCACCCAATAAATAGTCTCGTTGTGCCTTTGGGTTGTTTCCTGTATCTAGGTTAAAGTCAAGGATTGATTTGAGTACATTAAAGCTGCTATCAGCTTGATCCTTGATTGTCTGTAAATAACTGTCCGGCAATTGTTCCAGTACATCAATTGAAAGCTGTTTGTAGAGGTCAATTAATTGATCTGCTGGTTCGACAGCTTCTGTAAAACTTAGTGTCCCAAGTACATCTTCCCTCGGAAGAGTCTTCGAGTCGAAAGACTGAATTCGTCCAAGAGAATTTTTCGCCTGTTCCAGTAATTCTGCATTCATGTTCGCATCTCCAAAAATAACTCTTGACTCATTCTGCATATAACCGCTCATGCAATAGCCAGCGCAACACCGTCTGGATTGCCACGGCGCTACGCGCCTCGCAATGACGAAGCGGGGGCAGCGATGGATGCCTTGAATTTCCAATATTCCGGCACATCCGTTTGAATCACTCCCGGTCGATAGGCAAAATTTGCAGGATGGCGGGCAGTATAAATTGAAGTTCGCCGTTTGTGGCGCACTTCTCCCGCATCTCATTGAAAAAGGCGGCTTCTTCCCTTTTTACCCGGTCGGCGCGCTGGCGGCGGGTGAGGGCGGGAGCGTTCTTTGCCATCCGTCATTCTTCCGATTGCAGGGGAAGCACACGCAAGCGGGTACGCTTCGGTTCAATGGTCAACAATGCGCCCGCTTCCAGTTCGGTCGCCATCTGCCGCAGCGCAAGAATGACATATTGGCAAATGGCGTCTGGATTGACATTTTCCGCGCGAATTTGCACGACGCTCGGTTTTTCGCCATGCGTTACCGCGAGAATCGCGCTGAAATCCAGGTCGTGCGTCAGCACCACATAGTCGTTTACGCGGGCATAGGTCATGATTTGCGCGTCTGACGCATCATGCGCGCCCAATTCAGACAATGCGCAGCCTCGATGCCGGCGCTGGTCAGAATGTCCGTCCAACGCGGCGACAGATTCATATCGATCAGCAGCTTCATGCGGTAGCCAGCACAACCTCGCGTTCTTCGGCGCGCCACGCCGCGTAGCGCAGCGCCTGCAGGATGTCTTCGCGCTCAAGGTAAGGGTAGTCGGCAAGGATGTCATCGACGCCGCGCCCCGCGCCAATCTGTCCGATAATCGTGCCGACCGTCACGCGCATTCCGCGAAGGCAGGCTTTGCCGCCCATGATTCCGGGCTGTTGGGTAATGCGATCCAGTCGTTCCATGCGACACTCCCCATTGAAACTACGCCGCGTACAGCAGCGTTTGCAGTTGATTGACGGCGGCGCGAAGCCGCTCCGCTCCGCCGAATTTTCCGGCAATCTCCGTCACGTTGCCGTGCCGGTTGATGGGCGCGATTTTCAGCATGTCGGGGAGCGTAAACTGGAGTTCGCCGTCCATCGCGTATTTTTCCAGCACCTCGCCCAGAATCTCCCGCGCTTCCGGGGCAAGGCCGCTGAAAAAGGCGGCTTCTTTCCTTTTCACCCGGTCGGCGCGCTGGCGGCGGGTGAGGATGGGGGCATTGTACGCGAGATGACAGAGCAGGTCGAAGGGGTCCGCGTCGGGGCGTCCGGCCTGCTCAGCGAGCGACATGAAGCCGATGCCGCGCGCGTCGAGTTGGCGGATGATTTCGGCGCGTTGCAGGGCGTCGCTCCAGCGGGCGCGCAGGTCGTCCGGGCTGGCGCAGAGGACGCGCACGTTTTCGGCGGTGTAGTCGGCGAGCTTGACGACGCGCAGTTGCCTGCCGTTGGCGTCGAGTTCGTAGACCAGTTCGGTATCGATTTTCACATGGCCGCCGTCGAAATAGAATTTGCGCGGCGCTTTCGGCGGCGATGCGGCGTTGTTCGGGAAGCGTCAGGCGTTTCTTTACCACGTCGCCGCCCAGGTCGGCATCAATCAATCCCCGCGCCATTTCGGCGGATGACGCTTCTCCAATTTTCTGGCCAGCGACCGGAAAATTGATGGCAGCCTTGGTTGGCTGCCGCGCAATCATTCCTCAGCCACGGCGGCTAATTCATCGAACAGCCTGTCGAGTTCCTCGTTCGATGTCACGCCGCGCACTTTATTGCGAATCTCTGTCCTGTTCATGTCAAGACGGTAAAAAATGTCCCGCCCGAATTTGTGAGCCTTTCGGATAAGCTGGATGCGTCCGAATTTCTCGCCGTGTTTTTCGGCGAACTTCGCCAAACCGACCGCCTTGGGATAGTTATCCTTGCGGCTGGGGTCGTGCGGCTCAAGCACGTCAAACTCGTTTCCGTAGTTGCCGGAGCGGACGACGACCAAGTCGGGGAACATTGATGTTGTCACACCGGCAACTTCATAAGGGATTTCCAGAGACCACTTCTTGCGGTCAAGGTTACGAAGCCACGCCACTGCCCCATTCTTCAGTTCCTCTTTGACCACGCCGGTTTCCCAGTCATTCAGGCTGACCTTGAAATCGCCGCCTTCTATCGGGATGAAGAGATGGCGATCAAGGGCCTGCGCATCGTCTCCGAGCGAGAAGTCGATAGTTTGCGGTAAATCCCACGTCAGCGCGATAGGTATGGCCGACGACAGAGCCAGCTTCTTATAGACTTCCTTGCGCTCCTCTTTCAGCTTTTTGAGCGCGCCTTTGTGGTCGTCATAGAGTTCGTTGAACAGTTTGTCGGCGAAGGTTTCCAGCCGCTCCATGATGCCCGTGTCGCCCGTCATTACGATAATCTCAATCTTGACGTCTTCGTGGTCGCGGCTGGCATGGCGTCCCCAATACTCCATATGCAAACCGCCGCCGAGGACTTTGCCCGCCCGCTCGAATAGGTTCATAAGGTCGAATTCGGACAACGCCACCGTTTCTGAATCGGCTGTACTTGCGGTATCCGCGCCGTAATCAATCGTCAGCGTCTTGAGCGCGAGCGCCGTGACCGCCTTGGCGGTTCCATCGAATTTGCCGGATGCCTTGATTGCGGCGATTTCTTTGTCAAACTCGTCCAACACCTTTTTTAGCGTGGCAGGGCGCGTGTCCGGCGCAATCCTATCCTGCGTAAGCGCGCGGGCAAGCGCCATGAGCCTGCGCAGAGCGGGTTGCTTTCTCGCCGCGTCCACGCGGTAGGTCATCAAATCCATGGCGCTGAACACGTCGGCGAACGACGGGTCGCGCTTCAACGTGATAAGCGATTTGTGCGTGCCTGTTTCAGCGGGAATGGCCGCCTCGCTGTCGCGGAGGGCTTGCTCCACCGTTTTGACAGTTGCCTCGTCAAAGAACGGAAGGTAAAGCGCCACGTTGTTCAGTTCGGCGTCGGATTCCACGCGGCGGGCAAGCGGTGTGCGTATCATGCGCCCAAGAAGCTGGGCGATATAGGTAGAGTCGCTTGCGCGACGAAATGACATCATCGTTTCTGCGCGCGGACAGTCCCAGCCAGTGGAAAGGTTCATCTTGAAGAACACGACCATGGCGTTTTCGTCTTTCTCGATGCGGGAAGCGCCGATACTGTGGATTTCCAAGTCGTTTACGCTTACGGTTTCATGCCTGTCAAAGGTATGCACGGCTTCGCCGGGTTTTAGCTTCCGTCCGATCAGTTCTTCAAGCGTGACGATGCAGGACGCCAAGTCGGTCTGCGTGGCCTCGCGCTCGCTGCCGTCCTCAACCTGCACGACGAGGATGGGGCGAACAGCGTTTTTAATGTCCTCGTGGGCACAATACGCCGCCCAATGTTCGCGCTTCTTTTTCCAGTTGACGACCGCCTCTTTGAACATCGTCATATCCGCGCCGAGAGCCAGTTCGGGAAAGTGGATGATGATCCTGTCCTTCAAAAGCCCCGATTCGATAACATTTTCCGGCGGCACGATGACCTTCTGCACGGTCGAAGATGAATTCTCCACGAGTTTCTGGAAACGTTGCGGCGTGGCGGTCACGCCGATGACGAGCGGCATGATGGGAAGTTCGTCCTCCTCGCCGCCACGGATGAACTTTTGCATAATCGACTGCGCCTTGTTCTCGGCTTGCGGCGTGGAGGTGCCGCGATGCGCCTCGTCGATGACAACGTAGAAAGACTTTGGCTGTCGTTTCGCGGTGTTGGCGAGGGTCTGCCATATCGTGTATTGGCGGTCGTCGCCCGTGCCGGTCAGCAGTTTGTCCGTGCCGAGTTTCTGCGTGTTCAGGAAGTTTATCGTGCCGGGGGTGAAATACTCCGCGTCAAAGGACGAGTCGATAACCTTGATGTCCCTCGTGCGGAACTTGTCGGACTTGCTTTCTATTTTCAGGCGGGTCTGCTCGTTAAGTTCGGGCATATCGGAGAGCCAGACGAAAACAGAATCCGGCTCCGCCACGCCGCAGGCGTGACCGAAGATAATGTCCTCGAACAGCGCGGTCATGATGATGGTCTTGCCCGCGCCGGTGGGCGCGGAAAGGGAAATGACCTGCGGGTCTTTTTCGCTCCACATGGTGTGCGCCTTTTGAATCTTGCCGTGCAAGTCGGCGAGCGCCGTTTCCTGGAACGGGAATAAGGTTGCTCTCATAGTGAATTCTTCCTTGCGCCAAGCACGAAATTATCGATATAGTCGCGGTACAACTGGTAGGTCCGTTCTATCCCGATGCCGTCCGACATTTCCCTGAACGCCTCTTCGGAGTTCGTGACAAAGTAAACTGTGTCGATACCGTCAATTTCGGCCAGCTTCTCCGCAAACTCGCCATGACGGTTTTCATTCAAGAGGACGGCGAACGAGTTTAGCGGCAGAATCAGCATCTCTGGCAAGTCCTCACCGTCAAGTTCCGGGCGCTCGCCGACCGCTCCGGCTTTCAGCCATAGCAGCGGCAGAATTTCCGCAAACTGTTGACCGAGCGAAACGCTGTTCTTATCGAGGAAGCCGAGTTTGAAGTATTCCACGTTTGCGGGGAAACCTTCGCTCATGGGGCGTTTTAACGGTTCTGTAACCGTGACCGTGCCGAGCAAATCGACAACCTTCCCTTTGATGTCGTTGAACATGCGGGTATCTCTCGCCACGATATAAAAATCCGTTATGTGTTCCTGCTCCTCAAGGTCAGCAAGCCAGTCATCGGCGGCTTCGGGGTCAAAAAGCACGGAAGCAGTGTGCTTCTCCGAAACGACAAAGCGGCTGTCTGGCTCTATCAGCGATTGTGGCAGTACGCCTTTGCCGAAAAGCGCGACAATTTGCTTTTTGGCGGCTGGGGTAAGCGAAGCGGGGGTTTCAATAAAGCCAAGCTGATAGAACGATCGGTTGACTTCCTTCGTTACCGTCTGGCTTGTGAAATACTCGCCCGCAAGCACTGTGCCGTCGGCGCGTTTGCCAAGGATGCTGTATTCTGTGCGCGGCCAGGTGACTGAGCGACATATGCCGTGACTTTCCCATTCAGGGTCGCCCGGTTGGTAGCCCGAATCTTTTAAATCGGTCTGTTCGGAAGCAGACGCTTCGTTGTTAGTTACGAGGATACATCTACGTTTGCCTTCGTCCTCTGCGTTAAGAAGATTAACGGCATGAAGTGTTGTTCCACTCCCAGCAAAGAAATCTACTACAAGAGCCTCTTTGTTGTTGCGTACAATTGCGGCAATGGCATCTTTTGTCGAGTAAAGAGCTTTTGGAAAAGAAAACGCTCTTGTCTGTCCAATGATGTCCGAGACTAAATCAGACCCTTGCGCTCCTGCATCGTGAAGGCTTCTATGCCATACGGTCATTATTTGTTTCGACTGTTCAGAAGCGAACTCCACATCGACTACATTCCGAATCTCGTCACGCGAGACTATAACGACTTCTCCAGTTTCAATCTGCCGTTGCAGACTCTGACTCAGATAAGAAATGCCCCATGTCTTTCTTTTAGAATCAAATCTTCCGAGTGAAATATAACCTTTTTCCAGAAGCATATTGAAAGTAGTGGTGCTTAACATCCATCTACCTTCGGTCAGGTCGCTCCTGATAGGCCAAACCACTTCATATCCGTCGATTTTCGCTTCGATGTCAGGCTTTTCAGGCCACGGTAATGCATCTAAAGCCCTAATGATGCGACCTTTCTTTGCATCAATGAGAATCGGATAGAACAAGTTTTTACTGTCTTCACGGCGCGAATCCGCACCCGAACGTAGCAAGCCCTTCCAGCGGGGCTTTTTGGCTTGCGTAACTTCTCCGAGGAGAGAATCGCTCCCCGCAATGACATACGCACTGGCCATAAAGCAAAATATTGCGTATTCCTCGACTCTGGAAAAGCGACCACGGGTATTACCCTTTGGGTTAGTAACGATAGTGACCATCTGAATGTATGCTTGCGGAAACATCTCATCAAGCAATGTTCTCAAATGGGCAACTTCGTTTTCGTCTATGGTCACAACTAATACGCCGGTTTGAGGATTAAGAATGCGGGCAGCAATCTTCAGGCGCTTCTGCATCATTGAAAGCCACTTGCTATGCCTCCAAGCGTCACTTGGGTCAACATAATCGTTGTTGTATTTCCAGTCTTTTTCGCGGTTGTTATAAGGCGGGTCGATGTAGATGCAATCCACTTGCCCTTCGTAAAGGTACTCCAAAAGCTGGAGCGCGTGGTAGTTGTCGGCTTCAATGAGTGTATGCCAAAGGCTGTCGTCCGGCGCGTTCCGCACCTTGGCGATAGGCTCAAGCGACGGGAAAATCGACTCGCCGAACTTCGCCACAGACACAAGTTCCGCAAGCGGTATGATCTCTGTGACAAGGGTCGCCTTGTCCATGCACACGGCGGACTTGCCGGTTATTTTCTTGACCGAGAAGATTTGCTTCATCTTGCCGGTCTTGCGGGCAACAGCGCGGCCACGCTTTATAGGTATGCCGTAAAGCGGCGTGCATTCGGGAATGTGTTCCTCGAATACCAGACCGAACTTCTTGTTTTTGCTCAAGCGGCTCACTTCCTCCGTTAGCCGCTCGCGCAGCGTCGGGTCGGTGATTTGCCGCAGAAGGTCTTTAATCGCTGCCATAGGGTTTCAATGGCTTCATCAAATCACGCAATCCACATAATAGCGTCCGTCCTCGCCCTTGACCAAGCCGTGCACGTCGGTCTCGAAGCCGGTGAAGGCGCGGTTGAAGTCGCGGGCGAATTGCAGGTAGCGGACGATGGTGCGGTTGAAGCGTTCGCCGGGTATCAGGAGCGGAATGCCTGGCGGATAGGGCGTGAGCAATACGGCGGTGACGCGGTTTTCCAGGTCGTTGATCAGCACCCGTTCGATTTCCCGGTGCGCCATCCGGGCGAAGGCCTCCGCCGGGCGCATGGCGGGTTCCATGTCGGAAAGATACATCTCCGTGGTGAGCCGCGCCACGTCGTTTTCCTTGTAGACCGTGTGGATTTTCCCGCAGAAGTCCTTCAGCCCCACGCGCTCGTAGCGCGGGCATTTGCCGACGAATTCCGGCAGCGCCTTCCAGAGCGGGTGATTCCTGTCGTAGTCGTCCTTGAACTGCTGCAAGGCGGTGACGAGCGTGTTCCAGCGTCCCTTGGTGATGCCGATGGTAAACATGATGAAGAAGGAATAAAGTCCGCACTTCTCCACGATGACGCCGTGCTCGGCCAGGTATTTGGTGACGATGGCGGCGGGGATGCCGTGTTCGGCGAATTCGCCGGAAACATCGAGTCCCGGCGTGATGATGGTGGCCTTGATCGGGTCGAGCATGTTGAAGCCGGGCGCGAGATCGCCGAAGCCGTGCCAGCGTTCGCCGGGCTTCAGCATCCAGGCTTCGCGCTCCTCGATGCCTTCCTCGGAAAGATCGTTCGGCCCCCAGACCTTGAACCACCAGGGCTTGTCCTGGTTTTTCGCCCAGTCCTGTTCCACCTTCCTCATGGCGCGGCGGAAATTCAGCGCCTCGGCGATGGATTCCTCGACCAGCGCCGCGCCGCCCGGCGCTTCCATCATCGCCGCCGCCACGTCGCAGGAAGCGATGATCGAATACTGCGGCGAGGTGGAGGTGTGCATCAGGTAGGCTTCATTGAAGACGTTGCGGTCGAGCTGGCTCTGCCGGGCGTTCTGCACCAGGATTTGCGAGGCTTGCGAAAGCCCGGCCAGGAGCTTGTGCGTGGATTGCGTGGAAAACACCATCGAATGTTCGCAGCGCGGACGATCCGCGCCGATGGCGTGGTAGTCGCCGTAAAAATCGTGAAAGGCGGCGTGCGGCAGCCAGGCTTCATCGAAATGCAGGGCGTCCACCTTGCCGTCCAGTTCCGCTTTGATGGCTTCCACGTTGTAGAGGATGCCGTCATAGGTCGATTGGGTAATGGCGAGCGCCCTGGGCTTCCCTTTGGCTTCGCGGGCAAAGGGATGCGCGGCGATTTTCTTTTCGATGTTCTCCCAGCGAAACGCCTCTTTCGGAATCGGGCCGATGATGCCGTAATGGTTGCGGGTTGGCATCAGGAAGACCGGGATCGCCCCGGTCATGATGATTGAATGGAGGATGGACTTGTGGCAGTTACGGTCAACGATCACGATGTCGCCGGGCGCGACGGTGGAATGCCAGACGATCTTGTTGGAAGTGGAAGTGCCGTTGGTGACGAAGTAGAGATGGTCGCAATTGTAGATGCGCGCCGCGTTCCGCTCGGAAGCCGCCACGGGGCCGGTATGGTCGAGGAGTTGCCCCAGTTCCTCCACGGCGTTGCAGACATCGGCGCGCAGCATGTTCTCGCCGAAAAACTGATGGAACATCCGCCCGACCGGACTTTTCAGGAAAGCGACGCCGCCCGAATGTCCGGGGCAGTGCCAGGAATAGGAACCGTCCGCCGCGTAATGGGTAAGCGCCCGGAAAAAGGGCGGCGGCAGGGAATCGAGATAGGCTTTTGCCTCGCGCACCACATAGCGGGCGATGAATTCCGGCGTGTCCTCATACATGTGGATGAAGCCGTGCAGCTCCCTGAGCACGTCGTGCGGGATGTGGCGCGAGGTGCGCGTCTCGCCGTGCAGGAAGATGGGAATGTCGGTGTTCTTCAGGCGGATTTCCTGCACGAAGGCGCGCAGTCCGGCGATGGTTTCTTCCGGTTTTTGCAGGAGTTCCTCGTCGTCTACGGAGAGGATGAAGGCCGATCCCCGGCTTTGCTGCTGGGCGAAGGAAGTCATGTCGCCATAGCTCGTCACCCCCAGCACGTCCATGCCTTCCTTTTCGATGGCTTCCGCCAGCACGCGAATGCCGGAACCGGAAGCGTTCTCGGAGCGAAAATCCTCGTCGATGATGATGATGGGAAAATGGAATTTCATGATTTCGCTTTCGGATTTTCAGCGGGCATGACGCCGGTTTACCTCGCCGCGATGCCCGCGCAACACTCCGGAACGGGCGGGGACGTAGTATAAGCGCGAGGACAGGGAATGCAAGCGGAGGACGGAGGCCGCAATCAAAAGCGTCCCTTTTCAATCTTACAAAGACCGCCAATAGCAGTTCCATTGTTGGTTTGCGCGCAGGGTTCGGAGGGTGAGGATGGCTTGGGCGTTGCCGGGTTTCCACCATGCGCCGGGGCGTTTGAGGCGTTTCTGGATGGGGAAACGATGGGCGCTTTCGACTTCGCCGGAACCGATGGGCAGCCTGGCCTTGAGCGCGGACAGGCCATCGCGCCGCCGGGATCATGCTGCCGTCCGCTTCGGCAATCGATCTCGATGGCAGGTCCCCAGAACTTCTACTTCTCCAAGGCTGCTGTGCCAGTAGAGCCGTTACCGCGAATTTTCCCCGCGCCTTCCTGCCACACTCGTTTCTACCGCCAGACGCCACACCCAGTCCCGCAACACTTCCTGTCCCAACGCCCTGATCTTCTGGATCGCGCGCTCTTCCGCATCCGCCGCGCGAAAAACATTCCCTTTAAGCGTTCCTCGCCAAATCCAATATTTGCCTACCCTCGCCAAAAAATACATAGACCCGCACTCTCCGATGGATATCCGGGCGCGAGTTCCAGCTTGTTCTTGATGTTGTCGGGAGCTTTGGTCAGATAACGCGCCTTTTTACGGGATCGGCATGCCTTGCAGACCATCGCGCATGACTGCCTGTTATGACAGGGTATATCAATATTGGAATAACTTCGTTCCAGCGCCAGGAAGCATACGCTAGTCTGCCGACCTTCCTTGGAAATCTCTCTGGAGAGCAGATTGTCATGATCGGTCACCCTGAATGGCCATTGGTGTCTCGCAGGCAGCAGCCCTGGCCGCTTTACGCCCAGATCAAGGACGCCTTGCGCGAAGAAATATGCAACGGCAAGCTGAGACAGCACGAGCGTATTCCGTCGGAAAGCGAATTGGGCAGGCGCTACAAGGCCAGCCGCATCACAGTGCGCCGCGCCTTGAGCGATCTGGAGAATGAACAACTGATCTTCAAGGTTGCCGGGAAAGGCGCTTTCGTGGCCAAACCGCGCCCCTTCCAGAAAAGCGAACGCCTTCAGGGGTTCGGCGAAGCCATGCGGAATCTGGGGATTACGGTTATCAATCGGGTGGTGAGCTTTCTTTCCATTGCCGCCCCACCGGATGTGGCCGCGCGCCTGCAAGTTTCTGAGGGCAGCCCGCTGATCGAGATACGCCGTGTGCGATATGCTGATGGCAATCCCATTTCGTTCGACGTGACCTATGTGCGCCGCGCGCTCGGCGAGCGCCTTGCGCGCGAGGATCTGGTGAAGCGCGACATCTTTTTGATCATCGAAAACGATTACGCCATGCCGCTTGACCACGCCGATCTGATGGTCAAGGCGGACATTGCGGGCGAGGCGCTGGCGCGACAGCTCAACGTCACGACTGGAGCGCCCATTCTGAAAGTCGAGCGGCTGGCCTGGACAAAAGACGGACAGGCGATCGATTTTGAACACATCTATTACCGGGGCGATTCGTTCCGCTTCGATCTGCGCGCGGAACGAGGATAAGCAACCAAGGCTGATCCAATTCAGGAGAAAACCAAGACATGTCCATCAAAAGCAAGGAGCGTCCCATTTTCGTCCTTGGCGCCGAGCGTTCTGGAACGACGCTGCTCATGGCCATGCTTGGTCAGCACAAGCGCATTTCCGTTCCAGAGGTCGTCTGGTACTACCCGCGTTTCCGTCCCTACCTGCACACCTATGGCGATTTGTCGCGGCCGGAAAACTTTCGAACGCTCGCCGAAGAAATGGTTTTCGGGCTGAAAACGCCGTTCTGGGGTATGCCGGTCAATCCCGCGACGATTGTCGACGAGATCGTCGCGCGCGCGCCGGAGCAGAGCTTTGCTGGCGTCTTCGCCGCGATGATCGAAAAGTACGCGGAACACGAAGGCAAACCGCGCTGGGGAGAAAAGACACCGCACAATCTCTATTTTGTAAAAGAGATTCTGGAGGACTTTCCAAACGCGCAGTTTGTCTTCATTACGCGCGATGGTCGTGACGCCTGCGCCGACTATCTGGAATCTTCATTCGGGCCGACCAACATCTATGCGGCCGCCCATGCCTGGAAACGAGCGCAAAATGCCGTAAGGGCGTCTCGCGCAAACCTGCGCATCGATCAGTGGTTCGACATTTCTTACGAGGATCTGGCGCGACAACCGGAGGCTGTTCTGCGTCGTGTCGCTCGATTCCTCGCCGAAGACTACGACCCCCGGATGCTCGAATTTCACCAGGGCGAGATCGCCAGACGCCGCGGCCAGACACGCGATCACGCGCCACTGGGTGGCCCGGCGAATCCGGCCTATATCGGCATCCACAAGAATCTGTTGAGCCTGCGCGATCAGCGCATCTTTGCCTGGGTGGCGGGAAAGGAATTGGAGGATTCCGGCTATCCGGCGGATGTCGAGCCGCTTGAACTTGACAGGGAAGCGATCGAACGCTACCTGGAACTGGACGGACGCTATCGTGCAGCCTCACTCGATGCGTCAGACGGACACATCGTCTATGAGAGCTACAACGATTGGCTGGCCGATCAGCGCGAAGCGCGCCGACAGGCTGGTTTGTGGAATCCTGAAAGTGCGCCGGAACATTTTCCTTTGGGTGATCCGGACGAGGAAATGATTGCCGGGCAACGCGCCTGGCACAAATGGAAGTATTATTTCGGCATAAAACGGCGTTACGTGTCGAACAAGGTGGTGCTCTGAATATGTGCGCCATGACGACAATTCTGCCGCGTCTAGGAGAAATCCTGATGACTGCAAACCGTCGTTTCGAAGCCGGACAACGCTTGCGCGACATTGCGGCAGGCCGGTTGCGGCGTCATTGCGCAACCGGCGCGGTGGCGCTGGATGACATAAGCGTTTCATTCTTTTCCGATCGTTCAGTGACCGTGGTTTCGGGCGTCAGCCTGACCATCCTGCCCGGTGAATTCGTGACCTTCCTTGGCCCTTCAGGTTGTGGCAAGACGACTTTGCTCAACCTCATCGGCGGAATGATCAGGCCCACGACAGGAAAGGTTCACATCGACGGCGCGCTGGTCACCGAACCGACGCCGGTATGCAACATTGTATTTCAGCAACATTCGCTCTTCGGATGGATGCGCGCAATAGACAACGTTGCTTTCGGCCCTCGCGCGATGGGACATCCCGATCCGCGCGGCGAGGCCATGCGTTTTCTCCGTCTGGTTGGACTGGATAACCATGCCGACGCCTATCCGGCTGCCCTTTCGGGGGGAATGCAGCAACGGGTGGCCATCGCCCGCGCCCTGGCCACCGCGCCGAGCGTACTGCTGATGGACGAACCCTTTGGCGCCCTGGATGCGCAGACCCGCAGCATCATGCAGGAAGAACTGCTGAAGCTGCGCCGCGATATTGCGCCGACAGTAATCTTCGTCACGCACGACGTAGACGAAGCGCTGCTGCTCTCCGACCGGATTTTCGTGATGCGCGCCATGCCGGGCGGGCTGAAGGAAGAAATTACCCTGGACGGTGAATTCCGCCACGAGACGGACGTCCTGCGCAATGGGAAATATCGCAAGCTGCGGCAACATATCCTGACACAGATACGTGAGGAAACGCTCAAGGTTTTCAATCGTCCGGATGGAGGACGATGATGAAGCATCCAGCCTTTCTTGCATTTCTTGTTTCGCTCTTGTGGTTTCTGTTTGGCCTGTCAGGGCCGCTTCTCGTATGGTGGTTGGCCGCCGAGGGCGTCGCCAATCCGGTGTTGCTGCCTGCGCCGAATCAGGTCGCCGCGAGTGTTCTGGAACTTTTCGGCGACGGCAGTCTCGCCACCGACATCATGGCCAGTCTGCGGCGAGTATTTACGGGCTTTTTCATCGCTTCGACGCTGGCTGTCCCGCTGGCCTTGCTGATGGCCTGTTTCCTTCCGTTGCGCAGGTTGTTTTTGCCGCTGGTGACCGTGTTGCGACCGATTCCGCCGATTGCCTGGATTCCACTGGCAATTCTCTGGTTCGGTCTCGGCGACAAACCGAGTTATTTCATCACGGCGCTCGCCGCCTTTTTTCCGATTTTCCTCAATGCTTTTGCCGGCGCCGCCGATGTCGATCCAAGGCATGTGTACGCCGCCCGATTCCTTGGCGCCGGGCGTTGGCGGATGGTGCGACACATTTATCTGATGTCGGCGCTGCCTCATATCTGGACCGGACTGCGCATTGGTCTCGGCCAAAGTTGGATGGCCGTTGTTACCGCTGAATTGATCGCCGCGCAGTCTGGCCTTGGCTACATGATCCAGGCCAACCGCATCAATCTGGAGACCCGGCACGTATTGACGGGAATGATCGTTATCGGCGTGCTTGGCGCGCTCATGACCACCGCGCTTGGCTGGTGCGAAAAATTCATTCTGCCCTGGAAACACCAACGGCAATAACCCTGGAGACAATCCCATGTCCATTTCCCATTTCTTGCGTCATCTCCTGTTGTGCAGTTTATTGCTGAACGCTGGCATCGCCCTGGCTTCATCTGATTATGCCGATACAGCAATACCGATCCGTATTGCCTATCCACAGGCGCTCAACGGCCAGATTCCATTGGCGCTGGATAAGTCCGGCATTGCCAAAAGCAAGGGACTCGATGCCGAATACACCTTCTTTCAAAACGGCCCTCCAATGATGGAAGCATTGGCTGCGGGAAGCGTAGACGTCGTGGTGTCAAGCTACCAGCCATTTGCCACTTTCATATCCAAGCAACCCAACAAGGCGGTTCCAGTTGCCAATCTTGGTCACGCCAGTTATTCCCTGCTGGTACCGAAGGGAGCAAGTGAAAAATCGCTGGCCGACCTGAAGGGGAAGCGCATTGCGCTTTCGTTCGGATCCGATTCCCACCTTGATCTGTTGCGTTCCATCCGCAATCAGGGTCTCAATCCCGCGAGTGATTTCAAGCTGCTGAACATGGCGCCCAATGAACTGAATCTTGCGCTCAGTCAAGGCTTTGCCGAAGCCGCGCTGATCCGTCAGCCACAAGTGACGCGGCTCGAAAAGGAGTTCGGGCTGCGCAACATACAGACCTGGCCTCATTATTTTCTGGTTATTGCCAGTAGCGATTTCCTGGCGCGTCAGCCGGCCGCAAAAGAACGCCTGCTTGATGCGCTATGCGAAACGGTGGTCTACATCACACGCAACGAGGATCAGGCGGCCAAATGGTTCGGCGAGCGTCTGCGCCTCTCGCCTGAAATCGTCAAGACGCTTTCCGCCCAGAATCCCTTGTTCAAGGGCGTGAAAGATGTCGGCGACGTGCATATCGAGTTTGATGCTGTCTATCGGCAGTCGTTCAACGATTGGCTGGCGGCGAGTTTCGAGAATGGGTTGATCAAAGACCGCGTCGAGCCATTGAAGGAATAGGACGACGTCAATGGAAACCCGAAACATCGAAACCGACATCCTGGTGATTGGCGGCGGCACGGCTGGGCCAATCGCCGCGATCAAGGCCAAGGCCAAGGCGCCGAATTTGCGTGTATTGCTGCTGGACAAGGCCAACGTGAAGCGCTGTGGCGCGATCACCGAAGGAATGGATAGCGTGAATAACGCCATCATCCCCGGTTGCGCGACGCCGGAACAATATGTTCGGGAAATCACCATCGCCAACGATGGCATCGTCAATCAGCATACGATCATGGCGTATGCCACACGCAGCTACGGAATGATCCGCGAGCTGGATGAATGGGGCGTCAGGTTCGAGAAGGACGAAACCGGCGACTACGCGGTCAAGAAGGTGCATCACCTGGGATCGTATGTCCTGCCCATGCCAGAAGGGTACAACGTCAAGAAAGTGATTTTCCGGCAGATCAAGCGCCTGGGCGTCGAGATTTCCAATCGCCTGACCGCTACGCGCCTGCTGACCGCAAAGGATGGCCGCATCGCCGGCGCCATCGCGCTCGATTCGCGTTCCGGAGATATCGTGGTGATTCGCGCGCGCGCGGTGGTGTTGTGCACCGGCGCGGCGGGACGCCTGGGCTTGCCGGCGTCGGGGTATCTATTCGGCACTTATGAGAATCCGACCAACGCGGGCGATGGCTACAGCATGGCCTACCACGCGGGCGCGGAACTTTCCGGGCTGGAGTGCTTCCAGATCAATCCGCTGATCAAGGACTACAACGGCCCGGCGTGCGCCTACGTGACCGGACCCTTCGGCGGCTATACGGTCAATGCTAGGGGGGAGCGCTTCATCAAAAGCGATTACTGGAGCGGCCAGATGATGTTTGAGTTCTGGCGCGAACTGGAGAGCGGCAACGGCCCGGTCTTCCTCAAGCTCGATCATCTCGCCGGCGAGACCGTCCAGCGTATCGAAAACGTATTGCACATCACCGAGCGGCCCTCGCGCGGATTGTTCCACCAGGGACGCGGCACCAATTACCGCAAGGACCTGGTCGAAATGTATATCTCCGAGATCGGCTTGTGCGGCGGTCACAGCGCATCGGGCGTGTGGGTGGACGAACACGCGCGCACGACGGTGCCGGGTCTCTACGCGGCGGGCGATCTGTGCAACGTGGCGCACAATTACATGCTCGGCGCGATGGTGTTTGGGCAGATCGCTGGCGAGGACGCGGTCGATTATCTGGAAGGATTGTCGCTTCCCGACCATGACGCGGAGCAAGTGGAACGCGAGCGGGCGCGTATTCTGGCTCCGCTCCAACGGCAAAACGGTCTTCAGGCGAGCAAGATCGAGTACAAGCTGCGGCGCTTGGTCAACGATTACCTGCAACCGCCCAAGGTCACGCGCAAGATGGAAATCGGCCTTCGGCGTTTTGCCGAAATTCGCGAGGATCTCCAGCACGTCAAGGCCGGGAATCCGCATGAACTGATGCGCGCCATGGAAGTCTTCGCCATTCTCGATTGCGCCGAGCTGGCCGCCCTGGCGTCGCTGTATCGCACCGAAAGCCGTTGGGGCCTGTATCACTATCGAACCGATTTTCCAGAACGCGACGACGCGCGCTGGAACTGTTTCGTCGAAGCGCGCAAAACCTCGGAAGGGAAGCCCGCGTTCTTTACCCGCCCGGTTCCCGATTACATTGTGTCCATCGGCGACGCCGAAATGAACGCTTACCACGAGTTGCGCTGCGAAGCCGCGCGTACATGAGGAGACTCGATATGAGCCTGACCAGGAATGACCCGGATTTTGCTGTGTCGATTCTCGTCGATCACGACAAATGCATCGCCAGCAAGGGGTGCCGCACCTGTATCGACGTTTGTCCGACCGACGCCCTGAAACTCGACGAAAACGGCAAGGTGGTGATGAGCTATGACGAATGTTGGTATTGCCTGCCGTGCCAGCAGGATTGTCCGACCAAGGCGATTCGCGTCGAAATGCCTTACCTTGTGCGCTGACGTCATGGCCGACGTGGAACTGGATTTCGATCTGCCTTTCCAACTGCGGGCGCGACTTACCGACGACGATCCGGCGGTGCGCAGAATCGCGGTGCGTGAGACAAGCGACGAATTCGACAGCGCAGGACTTGCCGTTTACCTGCGCGCATCGCGTGACCTGGCCGCCGAAGTGCGGCTAGAGGCGGCGCGGGCGCTCGAAGGCATTGGCGCACTCCCGGCGGTGGAAAGCCTGCTGGCGCTTCTCGGCGATGCCAATGCCGATGTACGTCAGGCCGCAGCCCTGTCTTTGGCCGAATTGCGCGATGGCGAGGCTGGGCCTCCGCTGGCGGCGGCATTGGCATCCGCCGAAGGCGCCTCGCGCGCAGCGATCCTGCGCGGCTTGCGCGAGTTGCGCGAGCCGACGGCGCTGGCGGCGGCGATTGCCGCGCTGGATGATCCGCTGCCCCTGGCGCGGCGCGAGGCTATCGGCGTACTGGCGTATTTGCGTGACGCGCGGGCCATCGCGGCGATTGCCGGACGAATTGCCGACCCGTCGCCGGAAGTGCGCCGGGCGGCGGCGGGCGCGTTGGGCTTCGCGCAGGCCGACGCCTTGCCTGTCGCGCGCCAGGCATTGCTTTTTGCCTTGCGGGAGAGGGGAGGGGACAAAGACTGGGAAACGCGCGAGGCGGCGGCGGCAACGCTCGGCAAGCTGCTCGATCCAGGGAGCGCCGAAGGGCTGATCGCGGCGCTTTTACTGGATGAATACTGGCAAGTCCGCCTCAAGGCCGCCCATGCCTTGGGACAAATCAAGGCGCGGGCCGCCGTTCCGGCGCTCTTGCAAGCGCTCGATCACGCGATGAGCAATCTGCGCAAGGAAGCGGCGAACGCCCTGGGGTTGATTGGCGACCCATCCGCGTTGCCAGCGCTGCAAAAACTGGCGACAGACGACCCGGATATCGATGTGCGCAAGACGGCGCGACGCATCGTAAATGCCTGGCGGGTAAAACCTTGAATCCGCGCATGGAACACGAGCGGGTCATCTTCTTTCCCCTGCATGGCGGCAACGTTTTCGCGCCGGAGCGCGTCAAGGCGTTCGGAGACCTGTTGCAACGTCGGCAGGATCGCATTCGCAAGCTGCAATGGGGCATCGTCGCGGTTTATCTTTTCCTCCTGGTGACTCCGGCCTGCCTGCCGGAAGCTGAGGCGCGCACGGGCGTGTTCGACAGTCTGGCCCGCTTCGCGGAAGCGATCTTCTGGGGGCTTTGGTGGCCTGCCGTGATCCTGAGCATGTTGATATTTGGCCAGTTCTGGTGCGGCATCTTGTGCCCCGACGGCACGATCACCGAATTCGCCAGCCGCCACGGGCGGGGTCTGAAAGCGCCGGGCTGGCTGCGGAAACCGGCGCTGCCCTTGCTGCTTTTTTCCCTCATCACCTTTTACGAGCATCTGATCGATGCTTTTCGTTCGGCGCAGATAACCCTGTTGATCATCGGCGGAACCTCGCTGGCCTCGCTCTGCACGGGACTGATCTTTGGCCAGGGCAAGCGGGTCTGGTGCCGCTTCGTCTGTCCCGGAGCCAGCATCTTCTCGCTGTTGGCGCGCTGCGCCGTATTGCACTTCAAGGTTGACCGCGTTGCCTGGGACGCGGCGCCCCGACCCGCCTCTGGCGGCGTGGATTGTCCGCCCTTATTGGACGTGCGCCGTCTGAAAAGCAACGAAAAATGCAACATGTGCGGCCGTTGCAGCGGCCATCGTCAAGCGGTTGCCCTATCCCTGCGCGCGCCGGGGGAGGAGATCGCTACGCTCACGCCGGACGATGTGCGGAGATGGGAAGTGATAGGCATCCTGTTCGTTTTGATCGGCCTGCTTTACGCGGTAGCGCATTGGTCTGGCAGCGCATGGCACCAGCAACTGTCGGCGGCATTACGGCATTGGCTTGGGGACGCGGCATTTTGGCAGGCCGAGGCTCCGCGTTGGATATTCTCTCATGCGGGGGCGCGTACCGATCTGATCGGCGCCGTCGCCGCCCTGTCGAGCATCATCGGCATGACGCTCACGCTGGGCGCGCTGGTTGGCGTCGGCTTGTGGCTCGCGGCGCATGGGCAGAAAAAGCTGGCCGGCGCGCTGGCCTATGCCTTGATTCCGCTGGCCGGCATCGGGCTGGCGCTGGGCGCCGTGGAATATTCGCTATCCATCTTGGCGGACAATGGCGTTATCGCCTGGAGCATCCTGCCCTGGCTGCGGCTGGCCGGCATAGTGACTGGGTTGGCCTGGAGCTTTTCAATCGCGCAACGGCTGTTGCGTTACTGGCGTCGTCATTTGGAACGCCAGACATTCGTCTTGCCGCCGTTTGCCGCCGTGGCCGGATTGCTGGCCGCCGCCTATCAATTCGCGCCGATCCCGGCTTGACAGAACCCGATTGACTTCACATGAGACAACCATCATGGCCCTGATGATTACCGATGAATGCATCAACTGCGACGTATGCGAGGCGGAATGCCCGAACGGCGCCATTACCCAGGGGCCGGAGATTTTCGAGATCAACCCGGACCTTTGCACCGAATGCGTCGGACATTACACCGAGCATCAATGCGAACTTGTCTGCCCGGTTGAATGTATTTTCGTCCATCCCGATCATCGGGAAACACGGGAAGCGCTTCAGGAAAAATTCCGGCGCATCACGGGGCGTGGCTGAAGCGAGGATTTGTGCCGCGAAGAGACGGTTGCCAGGAATTGGAACAACATGAAACCAAGGTTGTCATGTTGTCATAACAGGGCGTAAGCATATCAAATCTATTTCGTTTGCCGTTTGTTTCATCCTTGTTAGTTTTGCCATGTCATCAGCGGCGGTTTTCGGCCTGTCGCGCCTCCTCAAAGGATGGATACACGGAAATGAATGCAAGCAAACGCGCCACAGATACCGTTCTGAGCCAATACAGCGCCGAAGAGCTTATCGCGCTTTACCGCCAGCGCAGGGTTTCTCCAGTGGAAGTTGTGGAGGCCGTTCTGGAACACATCAAAGTCCACGATCCTGTCTTGAATGCCTTTGCCTATCTGGACGCCGACGCGGCGCTTGCCGCCGCGCGCCGATCCGAACAGCGCTGGCATGACGGCGCGCAGTGGAGCGAATTGGATGGAATTCCCGTGACCGTCAAGGATTTGCTTTTGGCCAAGGGCTGGCCCACCTTGCACGGCAGCCGTGTCGTCGATCCGGGCCAGGACTGGAATGAGGATTCGCCCGCCGTCGCGCGTTTGCGGGAACACGGCGCTGTTCTGCTGGGCAAGACAACGACTGCCGAATTTGGCTGGAAAGGTTTTGGCGATAGTCCGCTCACCGGCATCACGCGCAATCCCTGGAATCCGGCGCATACGCCGGGAGGAAGCAGCGGCGGCGCGGCGGCGGCGGCTGCCATTGGTTTTGGGCCGCTGCACGTCGCCTCCGACGGCGGCGGTTCCGTCCGGCAACCTGCCGCCTTTAGCGGCGTTTTCGGATTCAAACCTTCATTTGGCCGAGTGGCTTGTTATCCCGCTGCGCGCAACGGTACGCTTTTCCACGTCTCGCCGATGGCGCGCACGGTACGCGACGCCGCCTTGCTGTTGAATGCGATCGCCCGGCCCGATGCGCGCGACCCTCTCGCGCTTCCTCCAGAGGATCGGGATTGGCGCGCCAGCATCGAACGAGGCGTCACGGGTTTGCGTATCGCCTACAGCCCCGACCTGGGTCATGCCAAGGTTGATCCGGAAGTCGCCGAACTCGTCGCCAGGGCAGTAAAGGTTTTTGGCGAACTGGGGGCAAACGTCGAACAAGCCGCGCCGCCCATCGAGGATGCCTTGCGCGACATTCATCGCGTCCTCTCCGCCGTCGCCGCGGCGCGGCTTTTTGAAACCTTGCCGCAAGAGCGTCTTTCCCTGGCCGAACGCGGTTTACAGGAATCCGCCGAACAGGGACGGCAAATCGGCGCGACGCGTTACCTCGCCGCCGTGCAGGCCCGCGAAGCTTTTACACGCACGCTGAACCTGTTTTTCGAAAAATGGGATCTCCTGTTGACGCCGACGACGGCCGCGCCGGCTCCCCCCGTCGAGCAAGGCGCCCTCGCCCCGCGCTCGGCGACTTCGCCGTTCACCTATCCGTTCAACCTGACGCGGCAACCCGCCGCTTCGGCGCCTATCGGATTCACCGCGAACGGATTGCCCGTCGGCCTACAGATCGTCGGCGCGCGTTACCGGGACGATCTGGTACTGCGCGCTGCGCGCGCTTATGAGCGCCGGATTCCGTTCATCATACCCGGTACGGTGCGTTGATTGGCATTCAATTTTTCCATGGAGGACCATTTCATGTCATCTCTTCTTTCCGTGTTTTCACGTCAATCGTTTCGCCGCGGGTTCGGCGTCGTTGCCGGTTTCGTCCTGGCGAGCCTGCTAACCGTTTCCGTCGCCCTTGCCGAACCTGTCGTCATCGGCGCGGGGTTGTCGGTTGGTTGGGCGCAATTTTTCATCGCCGACGCCGAAAAGCTTTGGGAAAAACAGGGGCTGGAGGCCAGTTCCGTGATTTTCCCGAGCGGACGCCTGGTGCTGGACGCGGTCGTCGGCGGCCGCGTCGCCTTTGGCACGGCGGCTGAAACGCCGGTCGTCTTCTCCACACTCAATGGTCTGCCTGTTCGCATCATCGCCACGCTGCAAAACGGCGGTGGCAAACCCCATGAACCTTTCGCGCTGGTCGCCAACCAGAGCATCCAGTCCGCAAAAGACATCAAGGGGAAACGCATCGGCTATTCACAAGGCACGAACGGGCATTATTACCTTGCCAAGCTACTGGATACAGTCGGTCTGAAGTTTTCCGACATTCAGGCAACCAGCCTTACGCCTTCGGATTTCATCAGCGCCGCAGTTACCGGCACACTCGACGGCTTCATCTGGACGGAGCCTTTCGCTTCACAAGCGATCGCTTTGAGCAAGGGGACATTGCACGCCGTTGAATCTCCCGGCCTTTACCAGAGCATTTCCGCTGTCATTACGCTGCAATCGACGATCGACGAGAAGCCCGATCTTCTGCGCAAGGGTTTGCGGGCATTGGCCGCGGCCGACGCGGAAATCCTGGCGAATCCCGAAAAATCCATCCAGACCGTTTCCACTCGCCTCAACTTCGACCTGGCGTTGGCCAGGGATTACTGGCCCAAACTGAATCTGGGACTGGGACTGGACAAGGCGGCGATCGTGCGTGAACTGGAAAGCCAAGCCAAATGGGCGATAGAAAACAAATTGGTGCGATCCGACGCCAGATTCCCCGATTTCAATCAGGTCGTCGTTGAAGGCTTTCTTCCCGCCAGGCGCTGATCATGACGTCCGAAGCCGCCTTGATTGCCTTCACGCCAACAGAAGACGATTCCGCTTCTAGATTTGGACAACTGTTTCCGAACCATTCTCCAAGCCAGCGCGCCAAGGATGGCCGGATCGGAACCCCGAAAAGAACGTATCGCCGCACTTCGCCGGACACAGCCACGGCGCGTACTGTCGCCGAGACGGAATGTCCTTTGATCGAATGCCGGGATCTGGCGCATACCTATCACACGCGGCTGGGTACGCAAATCACAGCTATCGCGGATATCACGCTTTCCATCGATGCCAGTGAATTTGTCTGTCTGCTGGGTCCAAGCGGTTGCGGCAAAACGACCCTGCTCAACATGATAGCGGGTTTTCTGGCGCCGACCGCTGGAACATTGCGACTGAACGGCGAAGACATCTGCGGTCCCGATCCGGATCGCGGCGTCGTGTTCCAGGATTATTCGCTCTTTCCGTGGCTGACCGTAGAAAGCAACATCGCCTACGGCCTGCGCATGACGGGCATGTCGGCAGCAAGGCGCAAGGCCGCGGTCGGGGCGCTTCTTGATCTCGTGGGTTTGCCGCATATCGGCGCGCAATATCCCTTTGAGCTTTCCGGCGGCATGAAGCAGCGTGTGGCGATCGCTCGCGCCCTGGCCACCGATCCGTCGGTGCTGCTCATGGATGAGCCGTTCGCCGCCCTGGACGCATTGACGCGCGAAAGCTTGCAACGGCAATTGCTCGACATAAAGGCGCGTACTCAAAAAACCATTTTATTCGTGACCCACAATATCAGTGAAGCGATTTTCCTTGCTTCGCGCATTGTCGTGCTGTCTTCAAGACCGGGGCGCATCGTGGAGGATTTCCGGCCATGGGCGGATTTCCAGCCAAGAAAACGCACGTCGCCGGAGTTCAATAGGCTTTATGAGCGCCTGGCCCAAGCCATTGGCGTGGAGGGAACAGAATGAACACAATTGCATTGAATACGCTGAAAGCAAGGACGCAAACACTGAACAAGCGAATTTTTGGAGAGAATACCCAGCTTGGCGCCTTGGGTTTGTTGGCCTTCGTCCTTCTTTGGGAAAGCGTCAGCCGTAGCGGCTGGATCAATCCCGTCATGTTGCCCGCGCCTTCCGTAGTTGTCCGTTCGGCTGTTGACCTGATCGCCAGCGGCGAATTGATACGCCACGTGCTCAGTAGTTTGTGGCGCGCCTTCCTGGGTTTCGCCATTGGTTCCCTGCTGGGGCTTTTGCTGGGCGTCGCCATGGCGCGCCTGCCCAGACTTCATGGGTTCTTGAATCCGCTGGTGCAGATATTTCGCGCCATTCCATCGCTGGCTTTTGTGCCGCTGGCGATCTTCTGGTTCGGGATTGGAGAGATTTCCAAGATCGTTCTTATCGCATTCGGTGTTTTTTTCCCGGTCTGGGTCAACTCCTACCTTGGCACGCGCGATACGAATCCCCTGTTCATTCGAGCCGCCGCCAGCTTGGGAGCGCGCGGCTGGCGGATGCTGATCTTTCTAATCATGCCTTCCGCATTTCCGTTCATCATCGCTGGCGTTCGGATTGCACTCGGCAGCGCGCTGGTGCTGCTCGTGGCCTCGGAACTGACGGGCGCGCAATTCGGTGTGGGGTACCTGATTCAATTGTCGCAACAGGTTTTCCGCGTGGATCATATGTTCGTCGGGCTGATCACGCTGGGGCTTCTGGGTTTCCTCTTTGATTACGCATTCGTTTGCGGATTGCGAAAATTCCTGCCCTGGTATGGCGCCGAAAACAGCCATGCCGCCGGAACGCACTGACTTGATGGCTTGGGATGAAAACTACCATGAACGCCTCCTTCGACTTACGCCTTGGAATCCTTGCCCGCCGCTATCGTGCGGGCGATGCCACGCCCCGACGGCTTGTGGCCCGACTGCGCGAGAGGGCGCTCAGTCTCAATGACGAATACCATGCTTTTATCCATCTCTTGAGTCTGGAGGAGTTGGAGCCTTATCTTGCCGCACTGGAGGGCCGTCATCCTGACGATCTGCCGCTCTACGGCATTCCTTTCGCCATCAAGGACAGCATCGACCTCGCTGCCGTTCCCACCACTGCCGCTTGTCCAGCTTTCGCTTACACGCCAAAGGTTTCCGCCACGATCGTGCGCCAGCTTGTTGAATTGGGCGCGATACCCCTGGGGAAAACCAATCTTGACCAATTCGGCACCGGGGTGAATGGCACGCGTTCGCCCTATGGCGAATGCAGGAACAGCGTTCATCCGGATTATCCCGCCGGCGGGTCGAGTTCCGGTTCCGCGTTGGCGGTCGCTCTGGGCCTCTCCAGCTTCGCGTTGGGCACCGATGTCGGCGGCAGCGGCAGGGTGCCCGCCGCGCTGAACAATCTGGTAGGACTGAAAACGAGCAGAGGAATCATTTCAGATGCCGGTCATGTCCCCATTTGCCGCTCGCTGCAATGCATTACCTATTTTACGAGCACCGCCGTCGAGGCGAGTCGCTTGCTCGCGCTGACCGCGCTTGCCGCGCCCGATCCGGCGGATGCGTACAGCCGCGCCAATCCGGCGTGGAATGACGGCAAGGACTTCGAAGCCACACCCAAGGCTTTCCGTTTTGGTCTCCCCCAAAAGCCCGAATTCATGGGTTGCGCCGAAAGCGCCGCGATCTTCGCGCGCACGGTGGCGCATCTGCAAGCCATTGGCGGAACGCCCGTCGAAATCGACTTCGCCCCTTTCCTGGAAACCACGCGCCTGCTGTTCGGCGGTCCGTGGTTGGCGGAACGGTATAGCGGCAGCCTTGGCGCGTTCATGGAAAACAATCCGGAAGCCTTGCTTCCGGTGATCCGCGAAGTACTGGCTCCTGCCCGCGAAATTACGGGCGTTGCCACTTTCCGCGCGCTGCATCGCCTGCAGGAATTGAAAGCGCAATGCGACCGCCTCATGACGGGGCTCGATTGCGTTCTCACGCCCGCGTATCCACGCCCGGCGACGCTCGCCGAACTCCACGCTGAACCGATCCAGCGCAATCTGGACCTGGGATACTATTCCAGTTTCATCAACCTGCTCGATTATGCCGCCGTTGCCGTTCCCGCCGGCTTTTTCCAAAACGGCCTGCCCTCCGGAGTCACCCTCTTTGGCCGGGCATTTACCGACCAATATCTGCTCTCGCTCGCGCATGGCCTGCAGAAAGAAACTCGCCTGCCGCTGATTGGAGGCAATGTACCGGGAAAATAACAAGGCGCTTTCAGTGATTCTGCTGTTCGAAAGCCTTGCAGCTTTCCGCGCTGATGATGTCGAGGCATTGCCGCTTGAGGTGGATGAACCCCTCCTTGATGGTGATGCCGCGATGTCGTGGCCGGGGAAGATCGATGGCGATGTCCGCGATGATTCGACCTGGGCTGGCGCTCATCACCAGGACGCGGTCGGCCATGAAGACTGCCTCGTCGATGTCGTGCGTCACGAAAACCACCGTGGTGCCGATGCGGCTCCAGATGTGCAGCAGGTTTTCCTGCATGATGGCGCGCGTCTGGGCGTCGAGCGCGCCGAAAGGTTCGTCCATGAGCAGCAGGCGCGGCTGGTTGACCAACGCGCGGGCAATGCCGACGCGCTGCTGCATTCCGCCCGAAAGTGTCGCCGGATATCGTTGGGCGACGTTGGAAAGTCCCACCAGATCAAGGTATTCGCCTGCCAGCTTGCGGGATTTTGCGCGGGAATGACCGTGCATGCAAGGACCGAAAGCGACATTGTCGATCACCGTCTTCCACGGAAACAGCGAGTATTGCTGGAAGACCATGCCTTGTCCCGGTCCGGGGCCGGCAACCGCCTGTCCATCGATCAGCACGCGCCCGCGCGTCGGTTCGACGAAGCCCGCAATACTGTTGAGTACGGTAGATTTGCCGCAACCGGAAGGGCCAAGCAGACAGACGAATTCCCCAGCGGCGATATGAAGCGTGATGCCGGTCACAACGACATGCGCTTCGTTCTCCTGACCGAAGGCGACGTCAAGTTTTTCGATGCCGACTTCGCCCCTTGCCCTTGCGACGCCGGTTGTCAAGGGGGAATGCCACGCGACGCGGGAGCGTTGAAGCAAGCGTTCAAGCACGGTACGGACTCCAGGCGCCGAAGGAACAATCGCGTGGACAATGGAGGTCTACCGAGACGCCTTTTGCCATGCCAGCAGGGGAAACAGTAGTGCGCGCACGGCCCAGGTGGAAAAAGCGCCGAGCGCGCCGATGACCAACATGCCGACGACAATGTCCGGGTAGTTGATGAGCGAATAGGCCGACCAGGTAAAGTAGCCGATGCCGTATTGGCCGCTGATGATCTCGCCAGCCAACAGCGAGAACCACGAGACGCCCATGCCGATGGCAAGACCGGTGGCGATCGACGGCAGTGCCGAAGGAATGACGATGTGCGTAAATATCTGCAAGCGCGAAGCGCCAAGCGAGCGCGCCGCGCGCACCAGCACTTCGGGCGTTTGCTCAACCCCGTGTACCGTATTGAGGACGATGGGAAACAGCGCGCCGAGGAAGGTGATGTAGATGATCGAGGATTCTTCCGTCGGCCACATCAGGATGGCGAGCGGAATCCAGCCCACAGCCGGGATCGGCCGCAGGAATTCGATGTAAGGATCGATCAGCGAACGCGCCAGCCAGAAACGCCCCATTGCCAGACCGATGACGATGCCCAGCAGCGTGGCCAGTATGTAACCGATGAAGATGCGACGCAGACTGACGCCGATATGCACATAAAACCGCGAGTCGCCAAGATGCGTCCACAGCGCCGCGCCGACTTGCGATGGCGAAGGAACGTTCTCGAAACGGATATAGGCGTCGAGACGGTATCGGGTCGCCAGATGCCAGAATACGAGGCCCAATACCAGGGTCAACAGGCGCGGCAGCCAACGTTTGATCTTCATGATGAAGACGCGATTCATGGAGATTGCCAAACCGACATCGCGCAAATCGCGCAATCTTGATGCCACGCCGGGCCGGATTGGCGTCGCGGTAATTGGGGAAGACATGAGTCCTAGCCTATGGAACGGACTATGGAACGGAGCGACCTGCCGCCATATGACTGGTGGTCGCATGCCGATGTCGTCGAATCAGGATTGAGGCGTCGTGACCAAGGTCACGGCCTCATCGTAGCTGATCGGCTTGCCATTGATCTTGCTCGCGCGCTTTTCCGCGTCGCCCCTGCGCAGGAAAGTGGAAAATTCACCGTTCGGTTCAGCAACATAATAGGCTGTCTTGCCAAACAATTTCAGGCCACTTTCGCGGTCATAGACATAAGTGGCGTTGAGTTTGGCGCCGGTGGCGCGCGCCGCTGCCACGGCCTTGAGCAGATCGGCTGTTTTGGCGTAGGTCGAAATGCCGTCGCGGGCATGCCATATCTCTCCGGGCAGATTGACATTGGCCACTTTCGGGTCGACCAGTCTGGCTTTTTCGACATTGTAATCGACACCGAGTTCAGCATAGGCTTTCCGGATGTAGTTTTCGTCGATCCAGGCATCGAAATCGAGCGGCGGAATGGCTTGTTCCCGGGTCAGCACCTGATGGTCGAACTTTAGGGTATCGATCCATTTCGTCTTGATGGTCGGATCCAGAGTCAGGTGTCCGCCTTTCGAAAAGTAAATGTAGAGCACTTCTTTTTCCACGCCGGTCCATTTTTCGAGCGATTCGACCGCTTCCAGAGGATTGGCCTCGATCCATTTGCCGGCTTCATAGGTGGCCTTGATCAGGGCGATCACGATTTCGGGATATTTGTCGGCGAAGTCCTTGCGCACGACAACGCCGTGCAGATAAGGCACGCCGGCTTCAAAACCATCGAAAATTTTACGGCCAGTGCCACGGAATTCCATGATTTCCGACCACGGGCAAAAATCGGAATGGGCGTCAATCTTGTTTGCCGCGATGTTACCAGCGCCGACCGCCGGACTCTGGTTCTTCAAGGTATATTCGTTGGTCCTGATGCCAGCATCCTGAAAAGCCTTGAGCAGCATCCCCCAGGCCGCGGAGCCAACCGGGGTGGAAACTTCCTTTCCCTTGAGATCGGATAATTCATGGATGCCCGAATTGATGGGAACCACAATGGCGTTGCCCGAACCGTTGAGGTTGTAGCCCGTGCCGGCAACATACACGGTGCGCGCCTCGGCGGCCTGGAACTTGGCGCCGTTCACGATCAATGGATAATCGCCCATGATGCCGAATTGCAGCTTGTTGGCCAGCATCTGGTTGGTGATGGGGCCGCCCGAACTGTAGTCATTCCAGGAAATCTCGTATTGCGCGTCGGCATACCGGCCTGTTTTCGGCAGGTATTTCTCCAGCAGCTTCCTCTCCTTGACCACGATGCCTGCGGTATAGGTATCGGTGCACATGCTTTGGTGTCCGATGGCGATCTTGATCGTTTCCGCCTGCGCGACACTTGCCGATAACGCGAAAAACAAACCGAGCATTGTCTTGTTCGTGAGCACTTTTTTCTCCTTGGCTATAGCGGAGCCTGTTCCCCGCAAGAAAGAAAGATAAAAGTACCCCCGGCTTTTGAGAACGAAATATTTTTTATAACAATATGGCCTGATATGACAAGCATCTGACCTGAACTAGAGTTATTTTTATTTTTGAATTCAATGAGTTAGATATTTTCTGGCCTTTAACCCGAATATTCCACCGGAGCGGTGGTTTTCATGCCATACATATAGTTCGGGCAGCGTAGAGACGGTGTGGAATTTTCCAATAAACAGGCAAATTGCCGGTTGTAGGAGGCAACGCCCCCAAAAGTGTCAACATGTCGGGAATGCACCCGGCTGGGCGGCAGGAGGAAGACAGGGCGCGGGGGATGGCGGGAGGCGAAGGGGATCTGTAGTCCGTTGGCGGGGAATTCATATTTCCGTTCGAGCTTGGCTTTCCGGAGCAAGATCTGCCCCCCGTCCGAACCGATCGCCCCGCTCGCGAAATTTGCCTTGACCAACCGCCGTCCGGGAGAGCCAAATCCTGCGGCTTGAGACGCCGGTAATTTTTCTGTCCTCTATCCTCTCTGTCTCCCGCTCTCCCGCCCCCGGAGAATGACGATGCAGGAAGCATGGCCTATGGTCTTTTGCCAGTTCATGAAACGAAACACCCCATCCGTTTGAATCACACACGACAGAAGACAGCTCGTTTTATGTTCAGTCGTCAGTTGGCGCGGTTTTTTACTGGGCACTGAAAACACCCCTCAGTCTTCTGTCTTCTGTTTTCTGTCCTCTGCTCCCGCCAGCCGCGTGATGAAGGCGAGCGCCAGCAGCAGGGCGAAGGTCAGGACGGCTACGAACGCGCGCCATCCCCAGCGGTGATAAAAAATGCCAGGCAGGAAGGTGCCGAGCGTTCCGCCCGCGTAATAAAACGAGAGGTACAAGCCGTTGGTGATGCTTTTGCGCGTTCCCGCCAATTTGTTGATGTAGCCCGCCGCCAGCGAATGCACCATGAACATGCCCAGGCAAAAGACGAACATGGAAAAGAACATGATGGTAAATGACCGGATGTGGAATATTTGCAGTCCGGCGATGTAGATCAGTATACCGGCGATCATTGCCCGCGACTCGCTTCCGAAAAAGCGGATGACCCTTGTCACATTGAGCGCCGTGACAATGCCGATGACGTAACCCGCGTACATGAGTCCCGTTTTGCCGCCGCTGGTGGTGGCGTCGATGTTTTTGAGTTCGAACGGCAGGAAATTGAGCAGTCCCTGGAAGACGAAGAACACGCACAGGATGGCGGCGCAGATCAGCGCGTTGTGCCGGACGCGGAGAATGGCCGCGATTTCCCTTCCCGTGGGCTTTCCGAATCCGGATTTGCCGTCGTCGCCGATTCTGGCGACAAAAAAGGACAACCCGACAAGCCCCGCGCCAATCAACAGGAAAAAGGCCCGCCAGCCGAAATATTCGGACGAAAGCCCGGACAAGAAGCGCCCCAGGAATCCGCCCGCTATCGTGATGCCTACATAGTTGCCCAGCGCGCTTTGCATATCGGCGGCGGACGATGAAACGGAAACACGGCTGATCAGGGAAGTCAACGCCGCGGGAATCAGTAACCCCTGCACGGCGCGAATGCCGATCAGCGCGCCATAGGAATCGCTGAACGCGAAAGCGATCTCCAGTATGCCAAGGAGGAAGATCGACATCCGCAGCATCCGCTTTTGCGAGAAATTCTCCAGGATATAGCCATAGAGGATCGGCGCGACCCCCAGGGGAAGCATGATGACCGTGGTAAAAATCACGGCCTGGAGATCGCTCAGGGCGAATTGTTCCTTGAACAACGGCTGGATCGGCTGCGCGGCATAGAGCGTAAACAAGACCAGGATGGCGCAGGCATAGAGGAGGAGCACCGGTCTTTTCATTTGGGGGCTTGTGATGCGTGGTGAAGGGCGGCGAATCCCCTCAGAAGCTGTCTCGCTGTCTCAAGAAATGTCATGCGATGCGTTTGACCAGCAGATGGACCATGGCGAGTTTGATCATGGCCTTGGATTGACATCTTCCGCGGATGGGCGATGGCGCCGTCCAGACGCCAGCGCCGCAGATCCATACACCGTCTTCCACGGCGGAAAGTCCCTGGGCAAGATGCGCCATTGGCAGCCTGTCCTGAGGACATACGGCATGCCGTTGATCTCGGCGCGAAAATCCTGTCTGGGCAGCCGACCCTTGCCTCGTACAACGGACAATGGCTTGACTGCGCGCGGGCTTCAACAGAACCCATCGCTCTTCGCCCAGATCGCTGGGGCACATCGTTTCCTCCTTCTCGGCGCTCGATGTGCCTCATTCATCGGCCACTCTCACCATTTCTTGAGACAGCTTCTGAGCGTGGATCGCTTGAGCAGGCGCGTTGAAGCAAAATCGTCCTTCCAACACTCGCGACCGGGCGTCAGTAACTGTTTTGGGGAAACGTTTTGCAAAAGGCTCGATCCGGTACCCGGCCCTTGAACAATCCCGTATTCCCCACGCCAACCAGTTCGTAACCCACCCGCATCACCACGATGCGGTATTCCCGATCCTTTACGTCGTGGCCGCTGAAAGGCTGCGCGGCAAATGGCGTCGGATTCACGAATTCCACGGTCGTTCCTCAGTTCAGGCCGATGTCCTTGCCCGTGATCTGCACCGGGCCTCTGCAGCGGGCCACTCGCGGGAAAATTGAGATTCGTCCCGTCGATCGTCAGAACCTGTGCCGCTTTCCGCTACGTACATAACCAACCTTTCTTGTGAAGAATACATTTTCGGCCTCGCGCATCTTGGCGCGGCTGAAACGCTTGTCGCGGGTTGGCTGTCTCGACGCGGTTGAAATGGGGCGTTTCAACGCCTGGCTGGAAACCCGGCCTCAAACCGGCGGCATTCGCTGAGGGGAAATTCGTTTGGGCGCCGCATGACCGGTTTCCCCGGTCATGTCATGGCTTTACAGCAAGGCTTCACCTTCCGGCGTTTCCCATTGGATGCCGATGATTTGAAGCAGGTCTTCGGAAGGACTGACGGCGCCGGCATCCGGCGGCCTTGCCTCCCGCATGGCATCGACCAGCGCCTGCGCCTGGGTGTTCTTCAGGACGGCGCCGTTATCCAGCCTGAACTGTTCCACCTGGTAGCTCGCGTGGTTGTACCAGTACGCCAGCGTGAGCTTGTCGTCCGTTCCCAGGATGGCGACTTCCAGGTTTTGGCCTTGCCGGCTGAACCACAGTTGCTCCGCCGTAATGCCTTCCCCGAACCGCACCACGTCCGAACCCGCGGTATCCAGGATGACATCACCGCCATCCCCGCGCGAGAACAGGTAGACATCATCCCCCGCCCCGCCTTCCAGACGGTCGTTGCCAATCCCGCCTTCCAGGACATCGTCGCCGTTGTTGCCGTAGAGGACGTCGCTTCCCGCGCCGCCTCGTATGGTGTCGTTGCCGTTGCCGCCCGAAATCGTGTCGTTCGTATCGAGACCGAGGATATTGTCGTCCTCGTTGCCAAACCCGTAGCTGCCGGAAAGCTGTATCGGGTAAATCTCCTGCAAATCGGCGAGCGTAAGGGTTTTACCATCGGCGAATTCGTAGCGATCCAGTTGGTAGTGGACGCTGTTGTAATGGTATTGAATCGTCACGCTGTCCGATTCGCCCCAGGTGAGGATCAGGTGGTTGCCCGAACGGAAGATGCCGGTCAGTTCGTCCGAATTCACGTCCTCGAACCGGAGCGTGTCGATGGCCGTGGATGACGTGTCGTAATTGTTGATGTTGTCCTGTCCGGAGCCTTTGCGCACGACATAGGCGTCATCGCCCGCGTTCCCTTCCATGTAGTCGTTGCCGGTTCCGCCGTCCAGCGTATCGTTGTCGTTGTTGCCATAGAGGGCGTCGCTGCCCGCCCCGCCCCGGAGCGTATCGTTGCCATTGCCGCCCGAAATCGAGTCGTTCGTATCGAGGCCGAGGATATTGTCGTCCTCGTTGCCAAATCCGTAGCCGCCGGAAACCTGTATCGGGTAAATCTCCTGCAAATCGGCGAGGGTGAGCGTCTTGCCGTCGGCGAATTCGTAACGATCCAGTTGGTAGTGGACGCTGCTGTAATGGTACTGAATCGTCACGCTGTCCGATTCGCCCCAGGTCAGGATCAGGTGGCTGCCCGAACGGAAGAT
>JAIRMN010000121.1 GCA_031258715.1 Zoogloeaceae bacterium | reverse complement strand
ACGGCGCCAAAAGCTTCCATTGCGCTTCCGTCAGATCACTTGGGTACATCGCCTCCTCCAGTTCATTTGTCATGACCGCCTCAAGCAGTTTCTATACCAAATTTTTAAAACAGCTTCTTACGGCCAGCTCACGATTTTTGAATTGCAGCAACAGCTCCGCGACGTGATCGCGCCAAGGTTCGGCGAAATCCTGGCAAACGAAAAAATCCCCCTCATGGAGATGGCGGGCAGCATGAGCGCCCTGGGCGAAAAGGTGCATCCTTTCATCGTTCCCTATTTCGATCAACTGGGCGTCCGCCTGATCCGCTTCATCATCACCAGCGTCACGCTCCCCGACGAAGTGGCTGCCCATTTCGACAACATCAGCCGCATGAACATGGTCGGCGACATGAAACGCTACACCGAATTCCAAACCGCCCAGGCCATCGGAGACGGCGGCGCCCTCTTGGTAACGCCGGGCGCGGCGGGGCAGGGCGAGACGACAGAAGCGAAACTGCAAACGCTCAAGACCATCTTCGAAAAAGGGCTTATCGACGAGGACGAGTACCAGGCGAAAAAAGCCGTTGTCCTGGCGGCGTTTGGATGATCAACATGACGGAAAACAAAATCCGGTCATTTTTGGACAACCTGAAAAAGACGGCGGAAACCCAAAAGAACTATGGCCTCTACCGCGAGGCGTCCCTGCCGGTCATGGACGCCGCGGTCTGTCCCCACTGCGGGGCGGGACGGGCAAAAGCGGATGGCCTCACTCATTGCGCCTACTGCGGGCGCCGTTTCCTGGCGGTCGCGCTGGACGACGGGATATACCTGAAAAAAACGGACAATTCCCCAAATGTTTGACAGCCTGTTCCACCGCCAATCCGGCCCCGACAAGGCGGCACAGCTTGCGTGGCAGGAACGGCTGCGGGACGTTGAAACGCGCTGGTTCGCTTTCCTCGAAAAGCTGGAAGACCGGATGGAATCGCTGTGTTCCGCCGCCCTGCCGGAACTCCGTGCCCTGCGCCGCGCGACCGATGACGTCAACCGGCGGGTCTACCAGAAGGTTTTGTCCGGCGTGACGGGGCAACTCCAGAATATCCACGACCGGGCCTACCACACCCATGACGAAAAAGTGCTCGACACCTGGTATGAATTCAGGGAGGAATTCAAAATGACCCACGCGTTTTTCGACTTTGGCCACACGTTTCGGCAGAACTGCGAAAAACGCTACCAGGAATTCGAAGCGTGCCTCTGGGGTTGGGACAAGCTGCTGCACGAAACCAGCCGGGAGAATCTGGAGGAAGAATACCGACGCGTACTGGAAATCTGTACCGCCGGGGGAGAAAAGTTCACCTGCAAACAGTGCGGCGCGCCCATTTCCATAGCGCGGGCGTTCTTCATCAGCGTCAACCTGCCCTGCCCGGCCTGCGCCACCCAAAACACCTTCGACCCCGGATCGGAAGCCCGCGAACTCCCCTTCATCGCCCGCGATCTGGCGGAAAAGCGGGTCGCGCCCCTCTACGAGGCGTACCAGAACGGGGGGCGGACGCCCGAACTGTTCCGGCAATATCTGCGGGCGCGTTACGACGAACTCAACCGTATGCTTCCTGACTTAAAAGCGCATCACGAAAAACGCTATCATAACGAGGCAGCGACAACACAAGGAGACGAAGGCAATGAGTAAGGATTTTCTGGAACCCATTCACGGCATTTCCATCGAGGATTACGCGGCGATGTCAAAAAAAATCGTGCAGGGCGTGGAGGAAGCCCTGGTACTCGAGGCGATGGGGATAGACCGCGCCGTCTGGGACGAGGTCAACACCCTCTGGCCCCAGCGGATGGCCGAGGACACGAGCTTTCAGGTATCCATCCTCTACGGCCGGTATTTTGCCGACGAAACGCCTCACCCCAAACTGGACGCGCTCAAGGCAAATATCTCCCCGGAAGGGATCGCCAATCTGGCGCGCATCAAAAGCGACCGCTATTTCTTCGAGGAACTTTCCGGCGCCCGGAACGCGGCCTATGAATACGGGCTGGATGGCGCCCAGTGGATTCTGGAAAATTTCGGCATCAACCTCGGCGACTTTCAATCCGTAGCCATGCAGTACGGCGAAGAAAACAAAAAACTGGATTCCGAACAACTGATGGAATACCTGCACTACCAGGGCGAAAAAAAAGACGAATACGCGGAAAAGTTCGCCGCCGAGCAGGGCGGCAACGTGGCGGACGGCGTGGAATTTTGAGCCTCGCGTGACGCCGTGGGCAAATATCGCGGAACTTTTCAAGGCATCGCCCTGATATGCGCGAGCTTGTGCCTGATTCCCTTTCATGCGCAAGCCGCCGAGGCGGCTATTCCTCAATGCCCGGCAAGATCATGGTAAAGCAGGAAATCAGCTCCCGGATTGAAGGTGATTGGAAAACCGCCAAAAATAACCGTCCTGTGAAGGAAGGTTACTGGCGCTTCGCGCCGCGGGTTACGAATCTGAATTGCTTCGTCGCTTCGCTCCGGAGAATGACGAGCTGGGCGCGCGCCGGGTCGCTCTGCGCTTCGTAATGACGAGGCATCTGTCCTCCGTCTTCAGATTCCCCCCGCCCTGCTATCATGTGCGCCTTTGTCTTGTTCGTGGGCCGTCATGTTGCGCAAACTGTTTTTGTTGTTTTTCGTTTTTCTTCTCGTTGCCTGTGGCGAGGTGGAGGATACGCGGCCGGGGAGGCCGGTTGCGCATCGGCAGGCGGCGTTTCGAGCGATGTTGAAAAGTTTTGAGCCGATGGGCATCCAGTTGCGCGAGAAAACGTACAGGGCGGAGACTTTCCGGCAGCACGCCGAAAAACTCGCGGAACTGAAGGACGCGCCGTGGGACCATTTCGGGGCGGACACGCAGTATCCGCCCAGTAAGTCGGATGATCGCCTGTGGCGGGAGCCGGAGCGTTTTGCCGCCGAGCGCGACGCCTTCATTCGCGCCGTCGAAGCCTTGCGCCTTGCCGCGCAGGACGCGCCGGAAGAAGCGGAGCAGGCCGTAGAACGCCTCAAGGCGGCCTACGCGCCGGTGGAGGCGGGTTGCCGCGATTGCCACAAGCGTTACAAGCGCTGACCATGTTGAGCGTCCTGAATCTGGAATGTCTGCGCGGCGAGCGGCGCCTCTTCCGGAATATCGGCTTTGCGCTCGCGGCGGGGGAACTCTTGTTCTTGGAGGGCAAAAACGGGGCGGGCAAGACGACCCTGCTTCGCATGTTGTGCGGCCTGACGCCGCCAAACGCCGGAGAAATCCGCTGGCAGGGCGAAGCGATCCGTCGCCTGGGCGGGGATTTTTATGGACAGCTTTGCTACCTTGGCCATCAGAACGCCATCAAGGAAGATCTGACGCCGCTGGAAAACCTCTGCGCCAGTACCCGCCTGGCGGACGAGCCGATAGACGAGGGCGCGGCGCTGGCGGCGCTGGAACAGGTGGGACTGACGGGACGCGAAGACCTGCCCTGCCGTTATCTCTCGCAAGGCCAGAAACGACGGGTGGCGCTCGCCCGGCTGGCGCGCGAACGCCGTCCGTTGTGGATACTCGACGAGCCTTTCGTGGCGCTGGACGCGCAGGCGGTGGCCTGGCTTTCCGGAGTGATTGGCGCGCATCTGGCGCGCGGCGGGCTTACGGTCATGACCACGCACCAGGCGGTGGAAATCCCCGCCGCGTCGACGCGGCGTCTGCGGCTGGGCGCGTAGGCCATGTTGCGCGTTGTCCTCCATGTCATCGCCCGCGATGTGCGCCTGGCCTTGCGGCGTCCGGCGGACGTATGTTCCACGCTCTTCTTTTTCATGCTCGTCGCCAGTCTGTTCCCGCTGGGCGTGGGGCCGGAAACGGAAGTATTGCGCCGTCTCGCGCCCGGCGTGATCTGGGTGGGCGCGCTTTTGGCGACCCTGCTCTCATTGCCCCGGATGTTCGCCGAGGATTTTTATGACGGCACACTGGAACAACTGGCGCTTGCGCCCTATCCGCTGGGATTGGCCGTGCTGGGCAAGACGCTGGCGCACTGGCTGGTTTCCGGCCTGCCGCTCGCGCTCATCGCGCCGCTCCTGGGCTTGCAGTTCGATTTGCCGCCGGAGGCGCTGATGATACTGGCGTTCGCGGTATTCATCGGCACGCCGGCGCTTTCCGGAATTGGCGCGATTGGCGCGGCGCTTACGCTGGGATTGCGCGGCGGCGGCGTACTGCTTTCCTTGTTGGTGCTGCCCCTGTATATTTCCGTGCTGGTTTTCGGCGCGGGCGCGGTCGATGCCGCCGCCGGCGGACTGGATCCCGCCGCGCACCTCTTCTTCTTGGCGGCGCTGGCGGTCGGCGGACTGGCCTTCGCGCCCTGGGCGGCGGCGGCGGCGCTGCGCATCGCGCTGGAATGACCGCCCATGAACGACGGACGATACCCTTCGAAGGCAAAAACGGAAATAATGCGCGCATGACCTCATTCACCCACCTCTACAAGTTTTCCGCGCCCGCCGCGTTTTATCCGCTGGCGGGACGCCTGATCCCCTGGTTCTGGGGATTGGCGGCGCTGTTCGGCGCAATCGGCCTGTGGCTGGGGCTTGCCGTCGCGCCCACGGATTTCCAGCAGGGCGAGGGATATCGCATCATTTTCGTCCATGTCGGCGCGTCTTGGATGTCGATGTTCCTCTACCTGATCATGGCCTTCTGGTCGGCCATCGGGCTGGCCTTCAACACCCGGCTTTCCGGCATGATGGCGGCGGCGCTCGCGCCGACCGGGGCGCTCTTTGCCTTTATCTCCCTGTGGACGGGCGCGCTCTGGGGCAAGCCCATGTGGGGAACGTGGTGGGTGTGGGACGCGCGGCTCACGTCGGAGCTGATCCTGCTGTTTCTCTACATCGGCTTCATCGCGCTTACCCGCGCCATCGACGATCCCCGCCGCGCCGACCGCGCGGGCGCGGTGCTGGCGCTGGTGGGCGTGGTCAACATTCCCATCATCTATTTTTCGGTGACGTGGTGGAACACCCTGCACCAGGGCGCGTCCGTTTCGCTCACCAAATCGCCCAGCATGGCCGCCGTCATGCTCTGGGGCATGTTGTTCTGCGCGCTTGCCATGTGGATGTACGCCATCGCCGTCTCGCTCATCCGGGTGCGCGGCATCATCCTGGAACGCGAACGCCACGCGAACTGGGTGAAGGCGCTCCTGCTGGATAGGGCCAAACATTGATTTTTCGGGAATCCTTCATGTATTGGAACAGTCTTTCCGATTTTCTCGCCATGGGCGGTTATGGCCGCTATGTCTGGGGCTCCTTCGGCATGACCGCGCTTGTCATGGCGTTGGAGACCTGGCTTACCCTGCGTCGGCAACGCGCCGTCCGCCAGCGCCTCACCCGGCAGCTTCTTGCCGCCGCGAAAGAAGAAACACAGGAAGAACACGAAAAAGTCCGCCCGGAGGAGACGCCATGAAAGCGCGCCACCAACGCCTGTTGCTGGTTCTCGCCGCGCTGGCCGCGCTGGGACTGATCGTCGCGCTCGTCTTTTCCGCCCTGAAGGAAAACGTGGCCTTCTTCCATTCCCCCGCCGACATCGCGGCGGGCAAGGCGCCGGAAAACAAACTCTTTCGCGTGGGCGGCTTGGTGGAAGCCGGTTCGCTCGAACGGCAGGAAGACGGCGTGACGGTGCGTTTCGTCGTCACCGACAACATCGCGCGCGTTCCCGTCCATTACAAAGGCATTCTGCCCAACCTCTTTTCGGAAGGCAAGGGCGTGGTCGCACAGGGGCGATTGGCTGAAGATGGCGTGTTCGTCGCGCAGAAAGTGCTCGCCAAGCACGACGAAAACTACATGCCGCCGGAAGCTGCCCAGGCCCTGCAAGCGGCGCACGAGGCTGGAATCGGAAACCGGACGATGAATCCCTCCGATCCCGGATTCCTGGAAAAAAAATGATTCCCGAACTTGGACTTTTCTCGCTCATTCTTGCCCTGCCGGTCGCCTTGTGCACGGGCGTCCTGTCCCTCTTGGGCGCGCAGCGGGGAAGACCCGCCTGGATTGCCTTGGCCAGGCCCGGCAGCGTGGCGCTGGCCTTCCTCGTGGGCGTGGCCTATCTCTGCCTGACCTGGGCGTTCGTCCAGAATGATTTTTCGGTGCTCTATGTGGCGCGCCAATCCAGCTCGTCGTTGCCGATCGTCTATCGCGTTGCCGGCGTCTGGGGCGGGCATGAGGGTTCGCTGCTCCTCTGGCTCCTGATGCTCACCGGCTGGGCGGCGCTGGTGCGGTTTTATTCGCGCGCCCTGCCGGACGGCTTGCGGGCGCGGGTACTGGGCGTGCTCTGCCTGGTGGCGGCGGGCTTTCTGCTGTTCATCCTCTTGACCTCCAATCCTTTCCTGCGCCTCATTCCGGGCGCGGCGGAAGGGCGTGAACTCAATCCGATGTTGCAGGATCCGGGACTCGTCATTCATCCGCCATTGCTCTACATGGGGTATGTCGGTTTTTCCGTCGCCTATGCCTTTGCCGTCGCGGCGCTGATGTCCGGCCAACTGGATGCCGCTTGGGCGCGCTGGTCGCGCCCGTGGACGCTGGCCGCCTGGGTTTTCCTGACGCTGGGCATCGCCGTCGGCTCGTGGTGGGCCTATTACGAACTGGGCTGGGGCGGCTGGTGGTTCTGGGATCCGGTGGAAAACGCTTCCTTCATGCCCTGGCTCGCGGGCACAGCGCTCATTCACTCGCTGACGGTGACGGAAAAACGCGGCAGCTTCAAGAACTGGACGGCGCTCTTGGCGGTTTCCACCTTTTCGCTCTCGCTTCTGGGCACCTTTCTCGTGCGTTCCGGCGTGCTCACTTCGGTACATGCCTTTGCCAGCGATCCGGCGCGCGGCGTCTTCATCCTCGCCTTTCTTGTCGCCGTCATCGGCGCGTCGCTCCTGCTTTTCGTCTGGCGCGCGCCCAGGATGGGACTGGGCGGGCGGTTCGCCCTCGTTTCGCGCGAATCCCTCCTGCTCGCCAACAATTTCCTGCTCGTCGTCGCCACAAGCGCCGTGCTTCTGGGAACGCTCTATCCGCTGATTGTCGACGCGCTGGACGTGGGCAAGATTTCCGTCGGCGCGCCGTATTTCAATGCGGTCTTCGTGCCGATTATGCTGCCGCTCCTCTTCCTGATCGGCGTCGGGCCTTTCGCGCGCTGGAAACAGGCTTCGGCGGCGGAAATCGCCAGGCGGCTCCGCTGGACGCTGGCGCTGGCCATTGTGTTGCCAATTCCACTATATTCGTTTTTTGAGGTGGAGTTAATCGGCAGGCGTCCCTTGCTGAATCTCTCGCTTATGCTTGCCCTCTGGATTTTCCTCTCCGCCGGAAGGCATTTCATCCAGCAGGTAAGGGCAACGCAGGGCGGCGGCAGCTTCATCGCCGCCGCCCTGAAACAACCGCTGCATTTCTGGGGAATGCACATAGCGCATGTCGGCGTGGCCGTGTTTGTCGCGGGCGTGGCCATCGTAGGCGCTTACGAGGCGGAAAAAAGCGTGAAAATGGCGCCCGGAGATACGGTCGGCATCAACCATTACCGTTTTCGCTTTCTTGGCGTCCAGTCGATTGAAGGCCCGAATTACCAAGCGTTGCGCGGCGAAATGGCGCTTTTGGAAAACGACCGTGTAGAACGCCGCCTGTTCCCGGAAAAACGCTTCTATCATCGTTCCGCCATGCCCATGACTGAAGCCGCCATTGACGCCGGATTATGGCGTGACGTCTATGTCGTGCTCGACGAACCCATAGACCGCGAGCGCCCTGATGACGAATGGGTGGTGCGCATCTATGTGAAGCCGCTCGTAGACTGGATTTGGGGCGGCGCGTTCCTCATGGCGCTGGGCGGCCTGCTCGCCCTGCTCGACCGCCGCTACCGCATTCGCCGCCGCGCGCCCATACAGGAAATCCGCGTATGAACAACCGCTATCTCTGGATACCTGTCGCCTTTACTTTGCTGGTCGTCCTACTGGCGATTGGCCTGACCCGCGACCCGCGCGAGATTCCCTCGCCGCTCATCGACAAGCCTGCACCGGAGTTCACTTTGCCGCGTCTGGACAACGAGCAGCCCTTTGCTCCCGAAGATATGGCAGGTCATGCCTGGCTCCTGAACGTCTGGGCTTCCTGGTGCGCTTCCTGCCGCGAGGAACACCCATTGCTGGTCGACCTCGCCCGGCAAAACCTTCTGCCCATCGTCGGACTGAACTACAAGGAAGTGCGCGGCGACCTGAGCCTGGACGCCGCGAAACTCACGCCGGAAGCGGAAAAACGTGAAGCCGCCGCCCGCGCAAACCTCTGGCTTGCCGCGCGCGGCGATCCCTACACCCTTTCCGTCCTCGATCTCGACGGCAAGGTCGGCATCGATTATGGCGTCTATGGCGTCCCCGAAACCTACCTGATCGACAAAGACGGCATTATCCGCTTCAAACACATCGGCCCGATTACGCCGAAAGTCCTGAAAGACAAGCTCCTGCCGCGGATTGCCCAATTGAAGCGATGAAGGAACGCTCCCGTTCCGTGGGCGCTCGATTGCCGGCAAGCGGCAAAACAACCGGCAACTTTCAAACCCATGAGCACATCGGCGTCTATCGTTTGAATTAACCGGCGCGCTTTAGCGCGTCCCTCTGGAACGAGAGGTTAGGCGATGCCTGCAACAGAGCGCAGGAAGTTGAATCCGCGAGAGGTGCGAGCAGAGCGAGGAACGACACGAGAGAGGAGCATGGACAGTTGTACTTGCACGGACAAAACACCATTCGAAGTACGGAAATCGAAGTTTCCCACAGATGACAAACCGGAGCCAGACAAAGTTTCAGGCATGCTACCGCTCTGCCGTTTCACGAGCGGCAAGCGCGGAAAAACACTCAAGCTCCTGCTTTAATTGCTTTATGAGTGATTGCCTACCGATATTTGAGGGTAGAGACTCAATCCGCTTTATCTTTTTTTCAAGAGAGTGAATGCGCTGAACTCTTTTCAGCCTTGCTGCTTCAGCTTCATGAGCGGCCTCCTGCGCAATTTGCTTTTCTAGCGCTGACCATTCCTTTTCTTTTGATTTCGGCGGAATAGGTATTTTGTAGCCAAGATTTACTGCCTCAGCACCGCAGGACGGGCACAGAACGGCATGCTCACTAGTGGCTTCGCGCCTAACTGCGGTGCGACATTTGAAGCATACGTGCTTGCGATTACTCATGGTAGCGAAGAGTAGCGATCATGGGCGATTGATATGGGCCTAACGTGAAAGGTAAGGGGCGCGCCGCTTGCGGCGCGTTCCTCTTGAGCGCAATGTTAGGCGATGGCCTACGCAAGAGCGCAGATGCTTGAGCACACACACTGCGAATGGGCGCGAAACGGCGCAAGAGAAAAGCACGAACGGTTGCGCCCGCACGGACAAAACGCCGCCATTCGAAGCGCGGAAATCGGAACTTGCCACAAACGGCAAACCGAAGCCAGACAGCAACGGCTGATGCGAAGCGCGAAAGTTGGTACTGACAAAGCGGCGGAAAGTGGAGAACATGGGCGGTTTACGGCCTAACGGTTACTCTAATCCTGCGTTGAATATTCTCTATTGCATAAGCAGCCGATTCTTTTACATCTTTCTTGCGCGATGAAACGCTGGATTGAATTACCGGTAGAGAACGCTCTGTGCCAATTACGCTCAAAGCTGAATGACAATACACCTTGTCGTAGTCATCTTGCGTACATTTGAGCAGGGCGATTAAATTTGATTCTGATTCAGGCGACGGCGCTGACCGAAGGGCACGAATAGCAGAGTAGCGAACTATCCACCTATCGTTAAGAAGGAGGCTTGAAATTGGAGTGATGTCTTCGCTCTCTTTCAAGGGTAGATCCGCAATCATGTCCAAGGCAGTGGAAAGCGCGTATTTGTTTTTCTCCGACAAAACGTATTGAAGTAGGACGTGGGAACATTCTGTGCTTCCGATGTTTTTGCCCACCTTCCCCAGCACAAAGTAAGCGGCTTTACGCTCATCTTTGCTGCGCTTTTTTGACAGGTATGCTGTTATCTCGCCAAGCAACATTGGGTCAGATAGGCGTTCAGCCTCTCGATGTGCATGCCAAGACTTGGAATCGGCGGAGCTAACACATGGTTTTGACAAGCACATTCGTGAAATTAAGTCTTCTAGATCCGGCACGATGCCTCCTTTAGTACCTAACGTTGGAGTCCAGGGGCTGCCGAAGGCAGTCCGCTGGAACGAAGGGTTAGGCGACGGCCTGCGACGGAGCGTGGAAACTGAATCGAATCGTCCGGGATGCGACAGTTAGACATTGCACCACATTGGATTGTTTTCAACGACGAAGGAACCAAAAAGTCCATCGCACTTGGAGCCATCATCAAGTGAGAGCACAGTGACGCCGCTTCCCAGATTGGCGACCGCCTGATAAAGCGCCGGGATGGGAGACTGCGCGGACGCGAGATGCAACGCCCTGGCAACGATGTCGCGGGATTCATGAATATCTGTGTCAATAAACACCGCCTCATCGAGGTACGGCGCGACGCGCTCCATCTCGCCGAGTTGTCCGCCGCCTGAAAACTTCAGCAGGTCAAACCAATTGGGATGCGCTAGGGCGAGTTGCAGGAATGCCGTCAATGATGTCGCAACTATTCCGGCCTAGCCCTCGGACGTTACATACAGGATCGAACCGCTGACGCTGCCCAGCAGAAACACGCCACCAGCGGCTGTCCCGGCAAACGGCGAAAACGATTCCGAAGCCTGAACTCTGAACCACAGCGACTCAAGAATCGGACGTGAGAAGTCAATATCGAAGACGGTTGCCAAAGTCTTGACGACATGCGGGAGGTTCGCAATCTGAGGAACGGTTGTTTTCACGATATGACCTAACGTTTGACGTGAGGGGCCGCCGAAGCGGCGAAGCCGCGAAGGGAACCCACAAGCGCAGCTTGTGGGCGGTCCCTCTCGACGGAATTGTTAGAGCGCTCAGAGATCATGTAGATCATGAGGCCCAGGACAAAGAACTGATTCAACGACAGCCTTGTGGGCTGACAAGTGGAACACCGATTTTTCGCCTTGTTCTTCTATGGTGCGCGCGCCATCAAGCACGGCAAGAACTCCAAACAATGTACTGTCAGCGACGTCGGACATTACTTTGAGCAACATCCCACGATCTTGTTCAGAAAGTGCGTTAAACCATTTTGAAATTTCAACTAGAGATTGATCTGGCTTTCTTCCCGGAGGAGATTTGTAGAGAGCTATGCAATCTTCAACGGCAGCATCACGGCACTCCGTTTTCAGCCTAGAAACAAATTCGTTGGGTGTCATAAGTGTTGCGCTCTAACGTCAAAGGTAAGGAGCGCGCCGCATGCGGCGCGTCCCTCTTGACCGCAATGTTAGGCAATGGCCTACGCAAGAGCACAGGTGGTTGAGACCGCGAGGCGCGAATTGGGGCGAAACGGCACAAGAGAAGCGCACGAATGGTTGTGTTCGCACGGACAGAAACCTGCTATTTGAAGCACGGAAATCGGAGCCTGCCACAGACGACAAACCAGACAACAACGCCCAATGCGAAGCGCGAAAGCCCGTGTTGGCTGGGCGATGAGAAGTGGAGAACATGGGCGGTTGCGGCCTAACGCTGGAGTTCAGGGACGGCAGCTTGCTGCCGTCTCCTGCAATGAGAAGTTAGGTTTTCTATTCTATTCATACGGTTACATACCCTTCCGACCAACTGTCTTGGTCTAACTCATACTCATCAATGGAGAAACCTTCAGCCGATCCGGGCAACGAAGGATCG
>JAIRMN010000106.1 GCA_031258715.1 Zoogloeaceae bacterium | reverse complement strand
GTGTTCTCCAGGTCGATCATCCATCATCTCCTGTCAAAGCATTTCTTGTGCCAATTTCTAAAACAGGTTCTTACAACTTCGCACGCCGACTGAAGACGCTCAACGGACTGACGCCTTATGAGTATCTCTGCAAAATCTGGACAAGGGAGCCTGCACGGTTCATCATGAACCCAAACCATCAAATGCCGGGACTAAACACCTAGCCGTCCTTGGCAGGCTGGATTGTCGAATTCAAACGCAACCGCTCTCTGTCCTCTGTCTCCTGACAGGCCGGAGCTACCGAACAAAGGGCGACTGGATTGGCTTCGCTCCTCGCAATGACGAGGTTGGGAGCGTTTCAAGTTGCGCCGCGCTTTTGCGCTTTTGACAAGGCGGGAGTACTCTGTCTCCTGACCTCTGCCATCCGATCCATGTTAGGATATACTTTCTTTTCCATTTCGTTTTCCCTTTGCCATGTTTTCAGGAATCGTTGCGGCGATAGGCCGTATTGTGCGTGTGACGCCGCGTGAGGTTGGTTTTCGGCTGACGGTCGCGCCGGGCGCGCTGGATGTTTCCTGTGTCGGGCTTGGCGATTCCATTGCCCATGCCGGCGTCTGTCTGACCGTGGTGGAAAAGAACGCCGAGGGCTATGGCGTCGATGTCTCGCCGGAAACGCTGGATTGCGCCGTGGGACTGGACGCGCCTGGAGATGTCAATCTGGAGAAGGCGCTTTGTCTGGGCGATCCCGTGGGCGGGCATCTGGTTTCCGGGCATGTCGACGGCGTGGGCGAGGTGTTGCGCTTTGACGCGGTGGGCGACAACCGCCTCCTGGAAATCCGCGCGCCGCATGAACTCTCGAAATACATCGCCCGCAAGGGATCGGTGACGGTGGATGGATGCAGCCTGACCACCAACACGGTCGCGGGTGATGTTTTCACCATCAACCTCATTCCGCACACGCTCGAAGTCACCACGCTGGGACAGCTCGCGCCGGGCAGGAGGGTGAATCTGGAAATCGATCTGATCGCCCGCTATACGGAACGGATGCTGGCCTGGGAAAACGAAACCGCCTCCTGAGCTTTCCTTTTGCAACGCTTCCTTTTGCAACGCTTCCGTGAAGTAAATTGGAGTAAAGATATGACCACTATCGTTTCCCTGGCGAATCCGTCCGTTCCTCATGCCGCGATCGCGCCGACCGAGGCGATCATCGCCGAAATCCGGGCGGGGCGCATGGTGATCCTAGTCGATGAGGAAGACCGGGAAAACGAGGGCGATCTCCTGATCGCCGCCGAACACGTGACGCCGGAAGCCATCAATTTCATGGTCACGCATTGCCGGGGCTTGGTCTGTCTCACCATCACCGAAGCGCGCGCGCGGCAACTGGGTCTCGCGCAGATGACGCGCGACAACAAGACGCCCTACAACACGGCCTTTACCGTTTCCATCGAGGCCGCCCAAGGCGTGACCACCGGGATATCCGCCTTTGATCGCGCGCGCACGGTGCGGGCGGCGGTCGCCAGGTACGCCACGCCGGACGACATCGTGCAGCCCGGCCACATCTTCCCCATCACGGCTAGGGAGGGCGGCGTGCTGGTGCGCGCCGGACACACCGAGGCGGGCTGCGACCTGACCCGGCTGGCTGGACTGGAACCGGCGGCGGTGATTTGCGAAGTGATGAATAAAGACGGATCGATGGCGCGATTGCCGGATTTGCTCGAATTTTCCCGTATCCACGGTATCAAGGTGGGCAGCATCGCTAACCTGATCGAATACCGCGCCGCCACCGAACGCTTGGTGGAAAAGATCGCCGACAAGGAAGTACAGACACCGCATGGCCGTTTCCATCTCGCCGCGTTCGAGGACAAGACCTCGGGTGATGTGCATTTCGCGCTCTACCACGGCGATATCCAGCCCGAACGCGAAACCCTGGTGCGCGTGCATGAGCCGATTTCGTTCATCGACTTTCTCGACGCCAGCGGCAGCGGCCACACCTTCCCGGTCAACGAGGCGCTCGCCAGCCTGGCCGAAGCCGAGGCGGCGGTGATCGTGATGCTCTATCGTCCCCAGAGTGGCCGCGAACTGCTCGCCCGCCTGAGCGGTGAAGGCAGCCCGTCCGCAGCGGCGCGTTGGGACGCGCGTCTGTCCGGTGTCGGCGCGCAAATCCTGCGCAACCTCAGTGTCGGCAAGATGCGCGTGCTGGCAAGCCCGCGCAAGATTCCCAACATGGCCGGTTTTGGTCTTGAAATCACCGGCTTCCTGGCTTCTTTCTGCGACCACGCCTGAAACTCACTTTCTTTGCATCCTCCCATGCCTCGCCACGAACACATCCCCGAATACGACATCGACCTCAACGGCAAGGGACTGCGCATTGGCGTCGTCATGAGCCGTTTCAACCCGGAGATCTGCGCAAAGCTGCTGGCCGCCGCCCTCGCCGAATTGCGCCGCCTTGGCGTTGCCGATGCGGACATCCGCCTGGCGACGGTCCCCGGCGCGTTGGAAATCCCGATCGTCCTGCAAACCTTCGCGCAAAGCGACAAGTTTCGCCCGGATGCCATGATCGCGCTGGGCACCGTCATTCGCGGGGAAACCTATCATTTCGAGGTCGTTTCCAACGATGCCTGCCGGGGCGTCATGGAAACCCAACTGGAAACCGGCATCCCCATCGCCAACGGCATCCTGACTTGCGAAAGCGACGAACAGGCGATCGCCCGCACCGGGCAAAAGGGTGCCGATTGCGCCCAAGCCGCAGTGGAAATGGCGCGCCTGCTTTGCGAGATCAAGGCAGAACGATGAACGCGCCCGCCCACGCCGCCGGAAAATCCGCCCGCAGGCAGCCCGCTCGTCTTGTCAGCCCGCGCAGCCGCGCGCGCGAACTGGCCTTGCAGGGCTTGTATCAGTGGCGCGTCGGTGGCGCGGACGCCGCTACCGTGGAAAGTCACATGCCGCATTGGGCCGCCTTTACCGATGGCGATCCGAAGACCGCCGCCGCAGGCGTCGCCGAAGTCGCTGATGTGGATGGCGGCTTCTATCTCACCTTGGTGCGCGGCGTCATTCGAGAGCGCGACGCCTTGGCGGAATGCCTCGCGCCTGTCCTTGATCGTGCCTTTGACGCGCTTTCCTCGGTCGAGGCCGTCATCCTGCTCATCGCCGTCTTCGAGCTGGTCCATTGCCCAGAAACGCCCTACCGCGTCATCATCAATGAAGCCATCGAGCTTGCCAAACGCTTCGGCGGCAACGAAGGCCATCGCTACGTGAATGGTGTGCTCGACAAGGTTGCGGGGCGCGTTCGGGTACAGGAATCCAGGAGCGGCAATCCGTAAGGATCGGCGAACATCGAGGGGCATGTGCACAACGAATTTGACCTGGTTGCCCGCCACTTTTACCGCCCGACGCCGCAAACCCGCCTGGGGCCGGGGGATGATGGCGCCCTCTTGTGTCCCGCGCCCGGCATGGAACTGGCCGTGACCAGCGATATGCTGGTCTGTGGCGTTCACTTCCTGCCGGACGCCGATCCTGGCAATCTGGGCTGGAAGACATTGGCAGTCAATCTTTCCGACCTGGCCGCGATGGGCGCGAAAGCGCGCTGGGCGCTCCTAGCCATGAGCCTGCCCGCCGCCGACGAAGACTGGCTCGCCGCGTTTTCCGAGGGGTTTTACGCCTGCGCCCGGACCTTCGGGGTCGACCTGGTCGGCGGCGACACCACGCGCGGCGCGCTCAGCCTTTGCGTGACCGCGCTGGGCGAAGTTCCCGCTGGCGAGGCGCTCTGCCGGGATAGGGCGCAGGCGGGCGACGACCTCTGGCTTTCCGGCCATCCCGGCCTGGCCGCGCTGGGCCTGCGGCATCTGCAAGGTGAAATCGTCCTGCCGGAGCCGCTTTGCCGTCTCTGCCTTCACCGTCTGCACGCGCCGGCACCGCGTCTCGCCCTGGGAGAACGGTTGCGTCTGATCGCCCATGCCGCCATCGACATTTCAGACGGCCTGATGGCGGATGCCGGTCACATCGCCGAGCGTTCCGGCCTGACGGCGGAAATCTTCCTGCATCGGCTTCCCCGCCTACCGCAAGGCGTGGAACAGGCCGTCGCGCGAGAAGCCCTGCTGTGCGGCGGCGACGACTACGAACTCGCTTTCACCGCCAGCCCGCGGCAACGTCCGGCGCTCGCCCGGATTGCCGCGCAGCTGGACATTCCCCTGTGGCGCGTCGGCCAGATGCGCGCGGACGCGGCGACGCCTTCCGCGCGACTGCTGGATTCGGAAGGAAAAATTGTGCCCCTCGTCAAACAAGGCTACGATCACTTCCATGCGCCGTTTTCCGGCGCTTCGCCATTTTCCCTTGCGAAGGAATGAACCTGCGATCACTTTCGTGCCCCGCCTTCTCTGAATATGAAACCTACCCTTGTCCTGGTGGGCCGGCCCAATGTCGGAAAATCCACCCTGTTCAACCGCCTGACCAAAGGTCGTGACGCCCTTGTCGCCGACTTTCCTGGCTTGACGCGCGATCGTCATTATGGGCATGGACGCGTGGGCGACAAGCCGTTTCTGGTGGTCGATACCGGCGGCTTCGAGCCTCTGGTCAGGGAGGGCATCCTGTTCGAGATGGCGCGGCAAACGGAAGAAGCTATTTTCGCCGCCGACGCCATCCTGTTCATTGTCGACGGACGCGGCGGACTCACGCCGCAGGACATGGAGATCGCCAGGAAGCTGCGCCGCTTGGGGCGTTCGAGTTTCGTTGCCGTCAATAAAACCGAAGGCATGGACGCGGATGTGGCCGCCGCCGAATTCCACGTGCTCGGCCTGGGCGATCCCTGGCCGATTTCCGCCGCTCACGGCGAAGGCGTGCGTTCGCTCGTCGATCGCGCCCTGGCGGAATTTTCCCCGGCGGAAGAAGAAGCGCCTTCGACGCGCCTGAAAATCGCCATCGCCGGACGTCCCAATGTCGGTAAATCCACCTTGATCAACACCCTCTTGGGCGAAGAACGGGTAATTGCCTTCGATCATCCCGGCACCACGCGCGATGCCATCGCCGTGGATTTCGAGCGCAATGGCCGGGAATACAGTCTGATCGACACCGCCGGACTGAGAAAGAAAGGGAAAGTATTCGAAACGATGGAGAAGTTTTCCGTCATCAAGACCCTGCAATCCATCGAAGGCGCGAATATGGTGATCCTGGTGCTCGACGCCCGTCAGGACATTTCCGACCAGGACGCGCACATTGCGGATTTCGTGTTGCAATCCGGCCGCGCGCTGGCGATTGCCGTCAATAAATGGGATGGCCTTGATGATTACGCTAGGACGCAGGTCCGCGCGGCGGTGAAAAGAAAGCTCAGGTTTCTCGAATTCGCCCGCGCGCATTTCATTTCCGCGCGTGAAAACACTGGCATCGACAAGCTGCTGGCATCCGTCGATAAAGCCTGTGCCGCCGCCGCCGCCAAACTCGCGACGCCAAGGCTCACGCGCGTGCTGGCAGAGGCCATCGCGCGCCAATCCCCGCCCCGCCACGGCGCTTCCCACCCCAAGATGCGCTACGCCCATCAGGGCGGCATGAATCCCCCGGTCATCGTCATCCACGGCAATGCCCTGGAACACGTGCCGGAAAGCTACCGCCGCTACTTGGAAAACACCTTCCGCGAAGCCTTCAGACTGCAAGGCACACCTCTGCGAATCCAGTTCAACAGCAGCCACAACCCCTATGCGGAGGACAGCTGATCGGAAGACAGAAGACAGAGGGCAGGCCAGTCCTCGGTTTTCTGTCCTCTGTCTGGAAAAACGCTCTAATCCTCGTCATTGCGAGGAATGACGTAGCGCGCTCCCACCCCGTCATTCTCAGAAGCTGTTTTAAAAATTTGGTATAGAAACTGCTTGAGGGAAACTGCTTGAGGCGGTCATGACAAATGAACTGGAGGAGGCGATGTACCCAAGTGATCTGACGGAAGCGCAATGGAAGCTTTTGGCGCCGTACCTGGTCAA
>JAIRMN010000109.1 GCA_031258715.1 Zoogloeaceae bacterium | reverse complement strand
CCGGGCCTGGAACATGTTTTCTTTTCCGACTCCGGTTCGGTATCCGTGGAAGTGGCCATCAAGATGGCCCTGCAATACCACCAGGCGGCGGGCCGCCGCCAGAGGACGCGTCTTCTGACGGTGCGGGGCGGCTACCACGGCGATACCTTGGGCGCCATGAGCGTGTGTGATCCGGAGAGCGGTATGCACCGCTTGTTTTCCGGCATGATCCCGCAACAGATTTTTGCCCCGCGCCCTGCTTGCCGTTTCGAGGCTCCCTATGATCCAGGGTGCGAAAAGGAACTGGAACGTTTGGTCCTGGAACATGCCGGTACGCTTGCCGCGCTCATTCTCGAACCCATTGCGCAATGCGCCGGAGGCATGTGGTTCTACCACCCGGAATACCTGCGCCGCGCGCATGAGCTGTGCAAGGAGAACGGTCTGCTGCTCATCCTCGACGAGGTGGCGACTGGGTTCGGGCGGACGGGCAGGATGTTCGCCTGCGAGCACGCGGGCGTCTCTCCCGATATCTTGTGCATCGGAAAGGGATTGACCGGAGGCGTCATGTCCCTGGCCGCGACGCTCGCAAGCGCGGAGGTGGCGGAGGGCATTTCCAGGGACGGAGGAGCGCTGATGCACGGGCCGACCTTCATGGCGAATCCTCTGGCCTGCGCGGTGGCCGGCGCGAGCCTGGATCTGTTGAGCGAGGGCGCCTGGGCCGATGACGTCGCCCGCGTGCAACAGGGGCTTGCCCAGGGTCTGGCTGCTTGCGGAGAGGAAAAAGGCGTGGTCGACGTGCGCGTTCTCGGGGCGATAGGCGTCGTCGAACTCGACGGGCCGGTCAATGCCGGGCGGGCGCAAGGATATTTCGTCGACCGCTGGGGCGTCTGGATTCGTCCCTTTGGCAGATTCCTCTATGTCATGCCGCCCTATGTGGCTTCCGATGGGGACATCGCCGTGTTGAGCGCGGCCATCCTCGGGGCCGTGAGAGAAGAAGAATGGAAATAGCGCTGCTGGCCGCCTATGCGGCACTTGTCCTCCGGACGGGACTGGCTTCCAGAAAACGCGATGCCGAAGCTTTCTACATCAACAACCGCGCAAGCGGCGCATGGAGCGTGGGTTTTTCCATCATCGTCTCGTGCGTGGGCGCGTCTGCGGTCGTGGGCATGGTCGGAATGGCCTTCGCGGTGGGGACACCAGCCTTCTGGTGGCTTGGCGCCGGGGCGGCGGGGTTGATGATTCTTTCGTTCTTTCTTGCCGGAGAGGTCAGAAAAAGCGGCGCCTATACCTTGCCGCACATGGTCGAGACCTTTCTGGGGCCTTCCGTGCGGCCGGTCATCGCCGTGGTCATCGTCGTCGCCTGGGTAGCGATTCTTGCCGCCCAGTTCTCGGCGCTGGTGAAGATTCTCGAACCCTTGACCGGATTTCTCCCTCTGGTCTGCCTCGGCATCGGCTTCCTGCTCATCTGCGGGCATACCGTCGGCGGCCAGTCGGCGGTCATGCGCGTCGACAGGATACAGGTCGCCATCATCCTGGCCGCCCTGGCCGTCCTGCTGGCCTGGCTGACGTGGCGCAACCCGTCCTGGACGACGGGCGTGGTGTTCCAGGCCGTCAATGCTTCCTTTCCGCCCAGAAAATTGCTCTATTTTCTCGTGGTGGTCGGAGCGAACTACGTCGTGTGTCCGATGCTGTTCGGCAGGATGTTGTCCGCTCGGGATGAACGCGCCGCGAAATTCGGCGGCATGATCGGGGCCGGCGGCATACTTCTTTGCGCCGGCCTGATTGTCGCGGTGGGCCTCGCCTGCAAGGGGCTGGTACCCGCCTCGACGCCCGAGGATGAAGTGCTGGCGACCCTTCTTGCCGGAGAAATGCCCCGCTGGATGCACCTCGTCATGTCCTTCGCGTTGATCAGCGCCATAGTTTCCTCGGCTGATTCCTGCCTGGTGACGGCGGCCACGGTGCTCAGCCATGATCTTCTCGGAAAGAAAGATACGGCGTCCGGTCGGCGATGCGTCATCCTCCTTGGCGCCGTGGGCGCCTTTGTCAGCCTGTGGGGGAAGGGCATCCTGGGATTCCTCCTGATGGCCTACGACATTTTCGCCTGCGGCGTGGTGCTGCCCGTTTTCGTGGGGCTTTTGTCATACCGCCGCCGTCGTCTCGGCCCGGCATGGGCCTGCGCCGCCGTCGGCGCGGGTGGTCTGCTGGGTTTGCTGTCCGCGGTGACCGGAAATACCGCCTTCAGCTACGCCGGCATCGCCGTATCCCTGGTCGTGGCCCTGAGCGGAGCCATGTTGGGAGAAAAGGCGGGATACGGGGAAGGGAGACATCCGGCATGAGGGTTTGGCGCCCCGCCCTGACAAGAGGGATTGAGAGGGCGGCGCCGGAATGCCGCAAACCCCTCCTGTCCTCCCTATAAACCCCTCCCCATCCCTCCCCTTGTCAGGGGAGGGCGTCTCTCTTCTCCCCTCTCTGACAAGGGAGGGGCCGTGGGTGGGTTCCGGGGAGGGGCGGAGCGATGGGCCAGGGTGCGTCATGGTCGGCGGCTTTTGAAAACACCCTCTCGGAAGCTGTGTTTTAAAATATACAAGTGTGAAAGGCTATGAAGGCGCGCGCCGGGAAGCGGCTCATGATTTCCCCTCTGACAAGGGGGAATCGAGGTGGGGCGGAGCAAATCATGCAAAGAACTCGAATTTCACTACTGCCAACTCCTCCTGTCCCCTTATCAGGGGAGCGGCTCGATGAAAAGCGGCTCGACGAAAAATATGCCGCGCTCCTTGCGCGGATCGCGGCGCGCAAGAGCGTCGCGGTAGCGTTCTCCGGCGGCGTCGACAGCAGTTTTCTCTGTCACGCCGCTTTCGCTGCCCTGAGCGCGCGGGCGATCGCCGTCACCATCGTTTCCCCGATGCTGCCCCGAAGCGAGCTTGACGCCGCGACCGCGCTCGCCCGCCGGATCGGCATCGAGCACGTTTGTGTCGAAGAAATGGAGATCGACGGGAAAGTCGCGGAAAACCCCAGGGAGCGCTGCTATTTCTGCAAGAAACTGGAATTCGCCTCCATCCGGGAAGCCGCCAGGGAGCGGGGAATCGATGC
>JAIRMN010000012.1 GCA_031258715.1 Zoogloeaceae bacterium | reverse complement strand
CTGCAGGCACAAGCTCCTTTCCATCTTGAACGCCATCTGCAAATCAGGACAGCCCTGGCAGGAAAATTTCGCTCACCCTTGACAAAAAACCTTGCTTTTGAACACAGTCGCTGTCCTCTGGTAAAATCCGCTCCACGTCCATGCCGAACCGGTCTGGTCGTTTTCTTTTTTGTATGTTCTGGCGTTTTGGGCCGGGAGCTTTTTCCATGTCGGCTTTCTGGGAATTTTGTTTGCAGCGTTGCAAGCAAGACTTGCCGCAACAGCACTTCGATAACTGGATTCGTCCCCTAGAATTGACGGGCGACGCGGAAGAAGGGTTTTGCCTGCAGGCGAGAAACCTGTACATCAAGAACACCGTGCGCGAAAAATACCTCGCGCAGATCAACGCGCACGCCAACGAGTTCTTCGGAAAACCCGTGCGCATCACCCTGAAATGCGGCAGGAACAACGGCGCTTCCGTCAATGGAGAAGCCTCGCTCTCGACCGCCGCCACGAAAAAGCCCGCCGGAAACGAGCAGACCTGGCAGGAACCCGCCGTCGCCGCCGTCGACAAGAAAACCCGCCTCAATTCCATTTTCTCCTTTGAAAACCTGGTGGTCGGCAAGACCAACAGCTTGGCCTACGCCGCCGCCGAAGGCGTGGCCGCCAAGCCCGGCGGCGCCTACAACCCGCTCTTCATCTATGGCGGCTCAGGCCTGGGCAAGACGCACATGATCCACGCTATCGGCAATCGCGTCCTCGATGAAATGCCAAGAAAGCATGTGCGCTACGTCCATGCCGACGACTATGTCTCCAGCGTGTTTGCCGCCTTTCGCGGCAGTTCGTTCGACACGCTGAAACAGTATTACTACAACCTAGACGTGCTGCTCTTCGATGACGTGCAGTTCCTGGGCACCAAGGAGCGGGGACAGGAAGAATTCTTCAACATCCTGAAAACCCTGCTGGACGCGAGAAAGCAAGTCATCATTACGTGCGACACCTATCCCAAGAACGTCAACGGCCTGTCGGATCGCATCGTCAGCCGCTTCGACAGCGGCCTGATCGTGCAGATCGACCCGCCGGAACTCGACATGCGCGTCGCCATCTTGAAGCAGAAAGCCGACGCCGAAAACCTGCGGCTTTCCGACGACGGCGCGTTCTTTATCGCCAAATACCTACGATCCAACGTGCGCGAACTGGAAGGCGCGCTGAAAAAAGTGATGGCCTATTGCGCGTTCCGCAACGAACCCATTACGCCGGAATCCATCCGCGAAGCCCTGAAAGACATCATCAACGCCACGCGCAACGTGAGCATAGAAGACATCCAGAAAACCGTCAGCGAGTATTACAAAATCAAGCTCACCGAGCTGCTTTCCAAAAAACGCAACCGACAGGTGGTACGTCCGCGCCACGTGGCCATGTGGCTGTGCCGCCAAGTCACGCAATTTAGCCTGCCCGTCATTGGCGACGCCTTTGACCGCGATCACACCAGCGTCATGTCCGCCTGCGGCAACATCGAAGCCCTGCGCGCCAAGGATGGCGTGCTGGCGCACGATCTGCACGTGCTGGTACAGATGTTCAAGGAAGGATGAGCGGACAGGAATCAGGCGGCGCGGGGCGTCTTGTCCGCGTTCTGAATGACGGCCTGGAGTTGTGCGAGGATGCGCGGCGAGGCGGCGACGATGTCGCCGCTGTGAAGGCAATCCGCGTTGGAAAACGGGTCGCAGACGTAGCCGCCCGCTTCCGTCACCATAAGGCTGCCCGCCGCCATGTCCCAGGGCGCGAGGCCGAATTCCCAGAAGCCGTCCAGCCGCCCGGCGGCGACATAGGCCAAATCCAGCGACGCCGCGCCCGGACGCCGCAGGCCAGCGGTCTTTTGCGTCAATTCCCAGAAAATTCGCAGGTAACGATTCAGATGCTGGAAATCCCGATAGGGAAAACCCGTGCCGATCAGCGCGTCCTGCAACTTGAGCCGCCCGGAAACGCGCAGACGACGATCATTCAGGAACGCGCCCTTGCCCCTGGCGGCAACGAACAGTTCATTGCGATTGACATCGTAGATCACGCCCTGTTCAATTTGCTCATTTTTCATCAGGGCGATGGAAATCGCGTACTGGGGAAAGCCATGAATGAAATTGGTGGTGCCGTCCAGCGGATCGACGACCCACTGGCATTCGCTTTGCGGATTACGTCCGATCGAAAGCCCGGATTCTTCCGCCAGGATGCCGTAGTCGGGACTGGCCTCCCGCAAGACCTCGACGATGGCGTTTTCCGCTTCGCGATCGATCTGTGTGACGAAATCGTTCGGCTGTTTGCTGGCGACATCGAGCAGATCCAAGTTGCGCGCCGCGCGATTGATGATCCGGCTGGCGCGCCGCGCCGCCTTGATGGCGATGTTCAGTGTGGCGATGTTGATGAGTGCGGGATGGGTCATGTCGAAGGAGCCTGTGGATGCCGTGCCGTATCGAAAGCGGAAACCCTCGCATTCTAATATGAACACGCCGTTTTCGCCTGTTCCTCTGCTTTGGCATTCCGAAGGAAACGCGCCAGGCCGGAAAGCGCCATGAAATCCGCGCCTTCCGATACCATCGCCGCCATCGCCACCGCCGCCGGACGCGGCGGGGTGGGTATCGTCCGGGTATCCGGCGAGAACTTGCGGGGCTTCGCCCAGGCGCTCACCGGCAAAACGCCGCTGCCCAGGCGCGCGACCTTTGCCGGGTTCAAATCCGAAGACGGCGGCCTCATCGACAGCGGCCTGATGCTGTATTTTCCCGCCCCCGCCTCCTTTACCGGCGAGGACGTATTGGAACTCCACGGGCACGGCGGGCCGGTGGTGATGAATCTCCTGCTTTCCCGGACGCTGGAATTGGGGGCGCGTCTGGCCGAACCCGGCGAATTCACGCGCCGCGCCTTTCTGAACGACAAACTCGATCTTGCCCAGGCCGAAGCCGTGGCCGACCTGATCGACGCTTCCAGCGCCGCCGCCGCGCGTTTTGCCGTGCGCTCCCTGCAGGGCGAATTCTCCCAGGCCATTCGCGCGCTCGTGGAAGAACTCATCGGCCTCCGGACGCTCGTCGAGGCCACGCTCGATTTTCCCGAAGAAGAAATGGATTTCCTGCGAGACGCCGATGTTTTCGCGCGCCTGGCGAAGCTGGAGCGGCATCTGGAAAGCGTGCGAGCCAAGGCGAAGCAAGGCAAGCTCCTGCAAGCCGGGTTGCATGTCGTCCTCATCGGCCAGCCCAACGTCGGCAAATCCTCGCTCCTGAACCGCCTGGCCGGGGACGAGCTTGCCATCGTCACCCCGGTTCCCGGCACCACGCGGGACGCGCTCAAATCCGCCATCCAGATCGAGGGGATTCCGCTTCACATCATCGACACGGCGGGGCTGCGGGAAACGGAAGACGAAGTGGAAAAAATCGGCGTCGCCCGCGCTTGGCGAGCCATCGAAGAAGCCGATCTCGCCCTCATGCTTTTGGACGCCCGCGCCGGGCTTGCGGCGGAAGATCGCGCCATCCTGGAAAAACTGCCGCCGGATTTGCCTCGCCTCATCGTGAAAAACAAGATCGATCTTACGGGCGAAGCGCCGGAAAGACACCCGGAAGGCGCGGACATCGCTCTCTCGATCTCGGTCAAATCCGGCGCGGGACTGGATCTCCTGCGCCAGTCCCTCCTGGAAATCGCGGGCTGGCAGACCGGCGAAGACGTGTTCATCGCCCGCGAACGTCATCTAAGGGCGCTGGAAGCCGCCGCAAGACACCTTGCCGCCGCGCGCCGGGAAGCCGAAACCCCCGCCCCGGCGCTGGAACTCTTCGCCGAAAACCTGCGCCTGGCGCAAAACGCCTTGTCAGGGATCACCGGCGCCTTCACCCCGGACGACCTCCTGGGCGAGATTTTCAGCCACTTCTGCATTGGAAAGTGAGTGATTTTTCCGTCGTCATGTTTGGCGACTTCCTGTCTTCTGACACGCCAAAGCCAACGGAACGTCCGGCTGGATTGCCGCGGGCTTCGCCCTCGCAATGACGAAGCGAGGAGTGTCATTGCGAGCGCGGCGCGACTCGAAACGCGCCCAAGCCCGTCAAAAGCGAGGCGCGCAGCGACGAAGCAATCCAGATGCCCAACCCGTGGCTTGATACGCCGGTAACTCTTCTGTTCTCCGTCCTCTGCCTCCTGCCTTGCGTCCGACGCGCCCTATCCGTTTGAATCGCACTCAATTTGAGCGTGAAGGCAATGTGTAAACCGTCAATTACCCGTTATAATCCGCCGCTTTAATCAGCACGGGAGTGAGAGAATGGGCTTTCTCGCCGACAAGAAAATCCTGATTACGGGTGTCATCTCCAAGCATTCCATCGCTTATGGCGTCGCCAGGGCGTGTCACCGCGAGGGCGCGCAGCTCGCTTTTACCTATCAGAACGAGCGTTTCGAGGAGCGCGTCAAAAAGTTTGCCGAAGGGTTTGGCAGCCGCCGCGTGTTTCCCTGCGATGTCGCCAGCGACGCGGACATCAATGGCCTCTTTGACAAGCTGGGCAGCGCCTGGGATGGACTGGACGGGTTTCTCCACTCCATCGCCTACGCGCCTTCCGAAGCCATCGAGGGGGATTTTCTGGAAGGCATTTCGCGCGAAGCCTTTCGCACCGCGCATGAAATTTCATCCTACAGCTATCCGGCGCTTGCCAAGGGCGCGCGCGCGCTGATGCGCGGGCGCAGGGCCTCGCTGGTGGCGCTCACCTACTTGGGCGCGGAACGCACCATGCCCAATTACAATACGATGGGATTAGCCAAGGCTAGTCTGGAAGCGGCGACCCGCTATCTCGCCTTCTGCCTGGGGCCGGAGGGCATCCGCGCCAACGCCATTTCCGCGGGTCCCATCAAGACCCTGGCCGCTTCCGGCATCGGCAATTTCAGCAAGCTGCTGGCCTACAACGCCCACAATGCGCCGTCGCGCCGAAACGTCACCATAGAGGAAGTCGGCAACGCCGCCGCCTTCCTGTTTTCCGACTTGGCTTCCGGCATCAATGGCGAAATCCTCTACGTGGACGGCGGAATGCACTCGACCGCGCTGGGCAATCCCGAACCCCTGCCGGGCTGGATCGAGAAGTAGCCGGGGCGGTTCTCATTGCGGATTGGGCGCTTCGGAATCCCGCGCCCGGATGCCGGAGGCATGGAGGGCGGCGTCCAGTTCGGCGTCGCTCATCAGATCGGCGTTTGCCTCTCCGGACGGGCGGATGAAGCGCGCCACCCACAACCCCGCCTCGTACAGAAGGCAGATGGGAATGGCGAGCATGGACTGGGAAATGATGTCCGGCGGCGTAAAAATGGCGCCGACGACAAAGGCGGCGACGATGACATAAGGACGAACCTCGCGCAATTGGCCGATGCCCACCAGCCCGGCCTTGACCAGCAGGATCACCGCCACCGGCACCTCGAAGGCCAGACCGAAAGCCGTGACAATGACCAGGACGAAGGAAACATACTTGCCGATGTCGGTCATCCAGGCCGCGCCTTCCGGCGTCAGCCTGGACATGACAAAGAATACGGCCGGAAAGACCAGGAAATAGGCCACCGCCATGCCCGCCAGAAAAAGCAGCACGCTCATCACCAAAAGCGGCAGGGCAAAGCGTTTTTCATGCGCGTACAGTCCCGGCGCGACGAAAGACCAGAGCTGGTAGAGCACATAAGGCAGCCCCACCAGAAAGGCCGCCATGAACGCGACCTGCATCGGCACTAGGAAATTCCCGGCCACGTCGGTGACGATCATCTTTCCGCCCAAAGGCTGCAATACCGTCAGCAGGGGCTGCGCCGCCAGCGCGTAGAGTTCCCTGGCGTAGAAGGCAAAACCGACAAAGAGGAGCGCCACCAGCACGATGCTGCGGATCAGGCGGCTGCGCAGTTCCACCAAGTGGGAGATGAAGCCTTCTTCAACGCCGTTTTCGGGAGGGTTTTTTTCGGGATTTTCCATGCGTTCGGTTCAAGGGTTGGCGGCGGTCGCGTCATCCTTTTTGGGCGCGTTTTCCGGCTCGGCGTCCAGCGTGAGGCGCGCTTCCATCTGGCGCATGCCCGCGCGCATGTCCCGTTCCAGTCCCCGCGCGGAATCCACGATCTCGCCATGCAGTTTCTTCAGGTCGTCCAGCGCCGCTTCCCGGTCGATTTCCGCTTTCACGTCTTCCACATACCGGCGCATCCTGCCCAGCAGGCGTCCGGCTGTGCGCGCCACGCCAGGCAGCCGCTCCGGGCCTATCACCACCAGCGCCACCGCGCCGATGACCAGCAGTTCGGAAAATCCCACGTCAAACATCAGAATCCTTGTCTTTGCCGGATGGGGGCGGCGTTACGTTCAAGAAACTCGCATTCTACCATCGCGCCCTCTCGTCACCACGCATCCAGAGTGAAGCGGGCGAGCGCCAGCGCCAGGAGCGCATAGCCCGCGGCGATCACGTCGTCGAGCATCACGCCCAGGCCGTTTTTCATGTGTTCGTCGAACCAACGCGCCGGTTGCGGCTTGGCGATGTCGAAGAGGCGAAAAAGCAGGAAGGCGGCGAGTTGCCACGCCCAGCCGGGCGGCGTCAGGGTCAGGACGATCCAGAAAGGGACGATTTCATCCCAGACGATGCTGCCATGATCCGGATCATCGAGCGAACGCCCCGTCTTGTGAATGGCAAGGACGCCGCCCACGAAAGCCAGCGCGAGAAAGACCAGCCCGCCCGCGAACGAAAAAAACGGTTGGACAAGCGCAAAGATCAGCCAGGCAAAGAGCGTTCCCGCCGTTCCCGGCGCCCACGGGAAGAGTCCGCTGCCGCAACCCAGCGCTACGAAATGCGCCGGATGTGCAAGGAGGAAAGAGAAAGGCGGCGGACGGCTCATGGCGCGCCAGCCGACAGCGCACGGCGCAGATTTTGCGCGAAAGGCTCCGCCGCCTGGAATCCCACGATCCGCAAACCGGGAATTTCCGCGCCCGTCGCATCAAAAAAGAGTATACCCGGCGGGCCGTAAAGACTGAAGCGTCGCAGGAGCGCCTTGTCTTCGGCGCTGTTGGCGGTGACATCGACTTGCAGGCGGATGAATCCTCGCATCAGGTCTTTTACTTTCATCTCGCTGAAGGTGAGGCGTTCCATCTCCTTGCAGGCGACGCACCAGTCGGCGTAAAAATCCAGTAATACCGGCCGGCCTGCCATTCTTGCCATTTGCAGGCGCGTTTCCAGTTCAGCCATTGTGCGCACGCGCTCGAAAGGCAAGGCGCCATCATCCGGCGGCGCGACGGCCCCGGAAGAGGTGCGCAGGATGGCAAGCGGTTGCAGCGGATCGCGGCTTCCCGCCAGCGCGCCGACGAAGAGCGCCGCGCCCCAGATCAAGAGGAGCGCGCCCAGCGCCTTGAAAAGGCGCGATACGCCCCTGGCTTCCGGCGGCAGAGGGTCAAGGGCGCGCAGGCGCATGGCCGCAACCAGCGACAACACGGCATAGGCGAGCATTACCGCCACCGGCGGCGCGACGGGCGTCACCAGCCAGACGGCGAAGAACAGGAGCAGGAAACCGAACCCCTCCTTGACCGCCTCCATCCACGCGCCCGCGCGCGGCAGCCACGTGCCCGCCGAAGCGCCGACAATCAACAAGGGCGTCCCCATGCCCAACGCCATGACGAACAGGATGACGCCGCCCAGGAGCGCGTCGCCACTCTGTCCGATGTAGATCAAGACGCCCGCCAGCGGCGCGGCGACGCAGGGGCCGACGATCAAGGCCGAGATCGCGCCCATGAGGAAAACCGCGAAAAGATGTCCGCCGCGCAGACGCCGCGCCCGCGCCGCCAGGGCGCTTTGCAGGCGAACCGGCGCTTGCAAGGTGTAGAAGCCGAACATGGAACCCGCCAGCAGCGTGAGCATGGCCGCGAAAGCGGAAAGCGCCCAGGCGTTTTGCAGGGCGGCGGAAAGAAGATTGCCGGAAAGCCCTCCCGCCACGCCCGCGATCGCGTAGATGACGGCCATGCCCAACACATAGGAAAGGGAAAGGGCGAAGGCGCGGCGCTTGCCCAGGGTTTCGGATTTCTCCCGCTGGGCATGGCCGACGATGATGCCGGAAAGGATGGGAAGCATCGGAAAGACACAGGGCGTCAGCGACAACCCCAGCCCGGCGACGAAGAAGAAGGCGAGCTTCCCCCAGAATCCGGCCTCGCCCAGGATGGCGGCGAAACGGGCATCGTCATTTTCCGCCGCCTCCATCCGCGCGGCATCCGGCGCGGGAACCCCGCCCTCGGCGGGCAGTTCGGCGACGAGCGTCTGCGTTTGCGGCAGATAACAAAGTCCCGCTTCCGCGCAGCCCTGCGAAGTCACCGACAGGTCGAAATGCATGGGCGCGCGCAGGGTGCGCTCCACTGGAAGGCGGATGGCGACAGCGTCGTAAAAGACTTCTACCCTACCGAAACTTTCATCCGTCTTTTCCTTGCCCGCCGGAATCTCCGCATTGCCCAGCCGCGCATCTTCGGCGGCAAAGCGAAAACGATCCCGATAAAGGTAATAGCCGGGATGAATGGCAAAACGCACTTCCAGCGTCCGGTCATCGAGCGCGCGCACGGCAGGCTTGAAGGCGACGAGCGGGTCGAGGAATTCCTGCGCGACGAGCGCGGGCGGCAACACGACGAGGCCGAGAAAAACGAGCGGAAAAAAGCGTCTCAACAAACCTGGCATGGCGGTTCCGTTTCACTTTTTACCCATTCCAGATAGGCGGGCAGGCCGGCGGCCAGCGGAAGGGCGATGATTTCCGGCAATTCGTAGGGATGCAGGGCGCGAATCCGGGCTTCCACTGCGGCGTAGCGCGAGCGCGTGGTCTTGATGAAGAGCGGGATTTCCGTTGCCCGCTCCACCTTGCCCTGCCAGCGATACACGGAATAACAAGCGGCCAGCACATTGACGCAGGCGGCAAGCGCCTGTTCCACCAGCGCGCGCGCCGCGCGTTCTGCGCTTTCCGGGTCAGGAAAGGCCGTGATGATCAGGAGCGTGTCGTCGGACATCAGGCGTTTCGCAGGAAGGCGGCGTCGATTTCGGCGCGTAGGGCGGCGTAGTCCGTCACTACGGGGAATTGCGGAAATTCGCGGACGACGTTTTCCGGCGGGCAAAAAAGAATGCCGCCATGCGCCTCGCCCAGCATGGCGGTATCGTTGTAGGAATCGCCCGCCGCGACGACTTTGAAATTCATCTCCTTCAACCGACGCACGGCTTCCTGTTTCTGGTTGGGCAGGCGCAGGCAGTAATCGACGACAAAGCCCTGCGCGTCCGTCTCCAGGTTGTGGCAAAAGAGCGTCGGCCAGTTCAGTTGGCGCATCAGCGGCTGGGCGAATTCATAAAAGGTGTCGGAAAGGATGATCAGTTGATAGCATTCGCGCAGCGCGTCGAGAAAGTCCCGCGCGCCCGGCATCGGCGCCATGCCGGCAATGACCTTCTGGATGTCCGCCAATCCAAGTCCGTGCTGGCGCAGCACGTCCAGGCGAAAGGCCATCAGCCGGTCGTAATCCGGCTCGTCGCGCGTCGTGCGGCAGAGCGCGTCGATTCCGGCGCGCTGGGCGAATTCCACCCAGATTTCCGGCGTCAGCACCCCTTCCATATCAAGACAGACCACACGCACGACAGACTCCCGGAAAAATTGAAGAACGGCGATTCTACCTGATGCGCCGCCCGCCGTTCAGGTCGTCTCGGAAGATGGCGCGGGACGCAGGCGGTCCAGTATCCGGTCAAGGAAAGGCGGTGGCCAGTCGATGGCGTCGAGCAAGTTCTTGATGGCCAGCCCCAGTTCGGTATCGCCTTCGACGCTCAACTGGCGCTTGAAAAACAGGGTATCCGGGTCATCCTGGCGGGTGAGCAGCCGCAGATAGGCATGGAGTTCGCCGCGAAAGGCGACATCCACGACGGTATCCGCGTCCTTCTGCCAGACGGGACTGAATCGGCCATCACGACAGGTAAAGAGCGCCTCCGCGCCGCCATCCTCCACCGCCACGCGAAAGGTGCGCCCCGCGCAGAGCGAAAGCGTGTCTTCCGGCAATATCTTCAGGCGCAGGGCGGCATTCAGGGCAAGACAAAGCGACAGGGCATGAGGCCATTGCGGCAAACGCTGGTTGATCCGCCGCAGGATTTCCGGCAAACGAAACTCTGGGATGCCGGGCAGGGAAGCAATAAAAGTCATGGCAAAACACTCCGGTTGCGAAGTCCCCATTCTAGCAGTCTGTCGGAGTTGAAGTTACCCGGCAGATTGATTTCACGATGCAGGACAAATTGACCCGTTTGAGTCAAGATTTGGGCATTCCTGGCACGGAATCCGCAATGCTTATGTCCTGTTTCCCTACTGCGGACGCAATACGGCCATACGCTTCAGGTTCCACGCCAG
>JAIRMN010000224.1 GCA_031258715.1 Zoogloeaceae bacterium | reverse complement strand
GGCTGACATTGCCACGCTGGCGCGGCAGGCAGTCTTCAATTTGCTGATATTGCGCTTCGCTAATTTCCATTGCCGAATAATAACATATTTTTGATAGATAGTGTGAACACGCCCTAGTTCGCCCTCCGTGGATGCTATCCTTCTTGCATTATCTCGGGTCATCGCCTAACATAGCGTCCTGACATCAGCGATGCGCGTAGTGCCACGACACAGGAGAAGCAGGATGTTTTTTCTCAAGCAGACCATCCATTTTGATTCAAGCGATTTGCTTTCGTTTCCACAGGACGAATGTTGCAATTGTGGCGCAAGAAAAAATCTGGGAACGCTTTCCGTGGATATTCCCCGGCGAGTATCCATCGGCATTATCACGAATATTTATCACCTGAACTGTCCCCTGCCTTTCTGCCCGGAATGCGCAAAGACCGCGAAAAGAAAATGGGGCGCGTCATTCGCGGACAGAATCGTTGAGTTTGTGCTCAGTTTTATTGTCCTGTTGTTCCTGGGGGCATCTGTGTTCGGAAACGCTGCCAAGTATTTCGCGCTCATTGGCTCGGTGAGTGTCGTATTGATCAGGATTTCGTTGGCAAGACCTAAAGGCAACCAGACAAGTTATTTTGTGCCCGTCAGACTGTTTCGGCTGAGGCGAAAGATGCTGCGCAATGAAATAAAATCCATTGGTCTGCTGTTTACAAACGACAGCTATGCACAGAAGTTTGCAAGGAAGAACGCCAAATCCATTGAAAGCGGTTTTATTTCCATAAAATCAAGAAGACAGGGCGAGTGGTTGGGATGGCAAAGGGATTTTAAATGAAAAGCCATGATTTTTATCTGTTTTTGCGTCAGACACAGCTGCCCGGCTCCGATTTGCCGTTTGTGGCAAGTTTCGTTTCGCCCCATATTTTGCGCTTTGCGGATAGGGCTTCCTGCGCCTCATCGCAGGAAGCCGCCCAGGATGAGAGAAAGCCAGGATGAAGGCATCGACGCTTGAATTGCTGGCGGACGCGATTTCCGATGTCGGGCATTGGGTATGGTATGACATCGATGAAGAAGCGGATGTCTGCCAGCTCGAATTCAGTGCAGCGCAGCTCTTGAATCAGGACACGATTGACGAAAAGGCGCGTTCGGCCACGCTCGCCCTCCGCTTTACGGGAAACAGCTTTCTTTCCTTTCACGATCATGGCGAGGAAAATGACTGGCATCTCCGGCTGAAGAACGACGAAATCACCCTGGCTATCGAGCATGAGCGCCTCGTCTTCAACCGCAAGAAGGCGATCCGGGAGATCGAGGCCGAATTTTCCCGCCGGATCGCGATCAAGGAACGCGGCGAGGGAGAGGGCAAAAAGACGCTCGCCTTTTACGCGGATGCCGTCGCCGTGGTTATCGGCGGCGATCGCTTTTCCGTCCATGACTTCGACGGGGAAATCACGGAGGAACAAATCCTGAAACGCAGCGGCCTGTGGTGGGAATACTGGCAGGACTATTATAAAAAGCGCGGAAAGAAAAACGCTTATCCCAAGGACTATGCCTGTGATGTCACGATTCCGTTACGAAAATGAGTTGTTCCGCCCGTCCCCAAGCGTCGGCATGGTTTCCATGGGCTGCCCCAGGACTTTCAGCGGCGTGAAAAGCGCGCCCGCATGAGGAGAAGGAAAAATGAAAGACATCCTGCGTATTGTCCTGCGTCTGTCGATTCTCTTCCTGATCGCGCCCTTGATTTATTTCGGTATGGGATGGCATGAACTGGGTGACGCGACGACGGTTTACGGAGAAAAGGGAAAAGAAAAGCAATATGCGCCAAATCGAATCAAACCGCGCAGCTTCTATCACGCGGAAACGGTACGGGGAAAAGCCGCCATCGCGCAACTGGGGGAAAATCACTGTATCATGGCAACGGAGAAGGATACTGATTTGCCGCAACTGGTTGCGGCTTCAGATTACGCAGGCAATGTGATTGTGGTAGCGGGAAAACAGGCGCAACTCTATATTTTCCGGAAAAAGAAAAAACAATATCAACTGGCAGAAGTGCTTTGGGACAGCAAACAGGATCGTGTGCCAAAGTCTCTGGCGATCAGTGAAAATGGACGTTATGCTGCCATGATGGTCGAATCTTCGGATATTCCAGCGGATATTTCCAGCCACATGGCTCGGCATCATCCAGACTGGCGTCTGCAAGTGCAAGTATTCTGGGATCTGGACAAAGGCGAAAAGATCCAGGATGGTCTGGGCGGCGGCTCGCAACGATTGGGGCGCTATCATTCAGGAATGGATTTTGTTGCGGTCGGGGATACCCTGTTTATGCCCCGTGAAGGCGGCGCCGTGTTAAATGCTGATTTCTCGTGGAAAAAAGACTTTTCCGATATTTATGTTGGCAACCCACGCAGTGATTTTTATTCCAACAAAAAAGAAGGTCATTGGCTACAGGCGGCTTATGCGCCGTTATTACGCCAAATCCTGATACTGAGATATCCGTCATCCAGAATAGATGGGAACTCAGAGGAGGAACAAAAGTTATACCTGGTCTATGATGAATCGCGGGAAAAATGGTGGAAATGGTGGTCGAACCGGATTGACCTGCAACGGATTCCCGCCGCCTTCTCAGCATACGACAAAAAACCGGATAAATATCCTGAAAACAGGCGAATGTTTCCCGCGCTCGAAATTGCGCCGGATGGAAAATTCTTCGCTATCTGGCGCAGAACAGGCATACTGGAAGCCTATGGCTTGCCGGAAGGGGATCTCATCTCGAAAACCACGAAACCGGCGGGCATGGCGCTTCTGGATTCTTCTCATATGATCATTCGGGACGGAAGGGTATATGTGACGAATGGCCACATTCTTTCTACCCCAGAAAGCCTGAATCGTTACTGGTCGTGGAAGCCTGGAGACGCAGAAGGCTTGCGCACGCATTCTTTGTCCTGCGCGACCCATACCCGCCTGCTCGCCAGTGGTCACATGCTCACCGTGGGGTGCCAAAACAGTACGCCGAAACTTGGACTGGTCACGCTTGCCGACAATTCGACAGCGCAGACATTTTCATTGCCCCTGAAAATGCCTTGAGCCGGAAAAATCCTGTAGCGGTTCAGAGTAGCGCGGCCAGTGTCTGGCGGTAGCGTTGGGCGTTTTCGGCGTAGCGGGCGGCGTGCTCGTCCAGGCGGGCGATTTCCGCGTCGGTGAGTTCACGCGCGATCCTGCCGGGGGAGCCGACAATCAGCACACGGTCTGGGAATTCCCTGTCTTCCAGGATCAGGGTGTGCGCGCCGACGATGCAATGCTGGCCGACACGACAACGGTTCAGGAGCGCCGCGCCCATGCCGATCAGGCTGCCGTCGCCGATGACGCAGCTATGCAGGATGGCCTGGTGACCCACGGTGACGCGCGCGCCCACCACCAGCGGAAAGCCCGTGTCCGTATGCAATATCGATCCGTCCTGGATGTTGCTTTCCGCGCCGATGAGAATGGGGTCGTTGTCGCCGCGCAGCACGGCGTTGAACCAGACCGAAGCGCGGTCGGCGAGGTGGACATCGCCGATGACAGTAGCGTTGGGGGCAATCCAGGCATCCTTGCCCATTTGGGGGGTGCGGTGTTCGAGACGGTAGCGCGTCATTTTCGATGCCTTTGTTTCAGGGGCTGGAAAGGTCAGTCAAGAGGCGGCGCAGGAATTGCCAGCAGTTGCCGACGGAAGCGATGTCGACCCGTTCGCCGGGCGCGTGCGCGCCGCGAATGTCGGGGCCGAAGGAAAGCATGGCAAGCCCTGGATGCGAACGGGCGAAGAGGCCGCACTCCAGTCCGGCGTGGATGACTTCGAGGCGCGGTTCATGGCCGAAGGTCCGCCGATAGACTTCCCTCGCCCGTTGCAGCAAGGGCGAGGCGGGATCGGGCTTCCAGCCCGGATACGCGCCTTCGCGCCGCGCCGCGCCGCCGCTTGCGCGGACAGATTCCATGATGCGTTCGGCCAGCGCGTCGCGCGCCGCGTCGTCCTGCGCGCGCGTCAAGAGGCTGCACCGGCAGTGATCCGGCGCGAGATGAAGCGGCGCCAGGTTGTTGGAGGCTTCGACCACGCCTGGAAAATCCCGGCTCATGGCGGTCACGCCAAAGGGAAGCGCCATCAGGTCTCGCAACAGTGGGCGCCAGGTTTCGGAGGCGAGCGCCCAATCCATCGGCGTGGATTCCGGGTCGGTCGTCAGCGTCAGCGTGGGCGTCTCTTCTGGATATTCCCGCCGCAAATCCTGGAGATGACCCGAAAGCGACCTCGAAAGTCCGGCCTGTTGCGCGGGCGTGAGCGCCAAATCCGCATACGCCGAACGCGGCAGCGCGTTGAAAACCGTCCCGCCCTTTAAACGGAGCAAATAAAGGTCGTTTTCCGCGCCCAGGCGCGACAGAAGGGCGAGCATTTGCCGGATGGCGTGGGCGCGGGGTTTGTGGATGTCGATGCCCGAATGTCCGCCGATGAGTCCATCCAGCCGCAGACGACAGACTTCCCGCGTATCGCGCGGCAAGGCGACCGCGACGGCGCGCGCGCAAAAATCGGCTTCGACGGTGACGCCGCCCGCGCAGCCCAGATAGATGGCGCCCCATTCTTCCGTGTCCAGGTTGAGCAGGAAGCGCCCGAAGAGGCTTTGGGCTTCCAGTCCCTGCGCGCCGCCCATCCCGGCTTCCTCGTCGACGGTGAGGAGGATTTCCAGCGGGCCGCGCGGCAGTTTCGCGTCTTCCGCCACAGCCAGCGCCAGCGCGACGCCGATGCCGTTGTCCGCGCCCAGCGTGGTATGTCGCGCCGCGAGCCAGCCGTCTGCCACTTCCGGGAGAATCGCGTCGCGGTGAAAATCATGATCGGGCGCGTCGGGAGCGCGTTCGCAAACCATGTCCAGATGACCTTGCAGGATGACGCCGGGCGCGTTTTCCCGTCCGGGCGTGGCGGGCATCGAGAGGATCAGGTTACCCGCCGCGTCGGTACGCGCCGCGATGCCGCGCCTGCCCGCCCATTCCTGGAGATGGCGCACCAGGACGCCTTCGTGTTTCGAGGGACGCGGAATGGCAGAGAGCGTGGCAAAATGCCGCCAGACCGCCTGGGGTTCAAGGGCGTCGAAAACAGGATGCGTCATCATGGCGTAAAAGTCGGGTAAGGGAACGGATACAAGAGCGGATTCGTGATGAAAAAGACTGAAGAGAAGAGTTTACAGGGGCTGGCGCGAGCGGTGTTGGCCTTTCGTGACGCGCGCGACTGGGCGCAGTTCCATGATCTGAGGCAATTGATGGTCTCGTTGAACCTGGAAGTCGCCGAACTGCTGGAACTTTCGCAATGGAAAAACGACGCCGAAATGGAGGCGTTCGCCCAGACGCCCGCAGGCCACGAGGCGCTCTCCGATGAATGCGCCGACGTGCTGGCCTATCTCTTGCTCATCGCCGACCGCGCCGGAGTCGATCTGGCGGCGGCGCTTCTCGCCAAGCTCGAAAAAAACGCGCGCAAATATCCGGTCGATAAAAGTCATGGCCGAAAGGAAAAATACGACGCGCTCTGAAATGACGCCTCAGGCAGGAAGTTCCCCGGCATCCTGCCCGGTCTCCTTCACCGTGCCGTTTTCGGAGGAGGTTTCCAGCGTCCACTCCGCCCGTTCATCCTGCGCCAGCCGTTTTGTGAGCCAGGGCAGGCTTTGGCGCAGGGCGTCGGCCAGCGTCCAGGGCGGATTGAAGACGATAAGTCCGCTGCCGGACATGCCGATGCCGTCAGCAGCCGGCGCGCGCACGGAAAGCGTGGCATGGAGCCAGTTGCCGGAAAGTCGCTTCAAACGTCCGGGCAGTTGCCGGGATTCGAGACGCGCGAGGCATGGATACCACAGGGCATAGGTTCCCGTGGCGAAACGCTTCAGGGCGTCTTTCAGGGCGGCGATGACGGCGCTGTAATCCTGCCGGGTTTCATAGGACGGATCGATGAGCGTCAACGCCCGGCGGCCTGGCGGCGGCAGCAGGGATTTCAGCAAGGCGAAGCCGTCGCCTTTGACGACGCGCGTGGCTTTTTCGCCCCTGAATGTCCGGGCAAGCGCGTTGGCCTCGTTGCCATGCAGTTCAAAAAGCCGCAACGGATCGGCGGAACGCAAGAACCGTCGCGCCAGCCACGGCGATCCGGGGTAACGCGCGAGTTCGCCCGAAGGGTTGAGTTCTCGCGCGGCGGCAAGGTAGCGGGCGACGGCGGCGGGCGCGTCCTGCGCTTTCCAGATACGGCCGATGCCTTCCCGGTATTCGCGCAGCTTTTGCGTCTCCCGGCTGGCAAGGTCATAACGTCCCGCGCCCGCGTGGGTGTCGATGACCATCAACGGCGCGGACTTTTGGGTCAGATAACGAAGCATTTCGATCAAGGCCAGATGCTTCAAAACATCGGCATGATTTCCGGCGTGAAAGGCGTGGCGATAACTCAACATGTCGTCAGGAAGTCGGAAGAGAAGAACGTGGCCGGTTCTTCGAGGGGCTGCTATGATAGCCGCCTTTTGCTTTTCTGGCGGCGATCATGCGTTCTTCTTCCCTGACCTTTTCTTCCGGCACCCTGCGGCAGCTTGCCGACGACGCGCTTTGCCATGCGCGATCGAAGGGCGCGAGCGCCGCCGAAGCGGAAGTTTCCGAAAGCTGCGGACGTTCGGTCACGGTGCGGCGCGGCGAAGTGGAGACCATTGAGTACAACCGTGACAAGGGCCTGAATGTGATTGTTTATCTGGGACAACGCTGGGCTTGCGCCAGCACCTCGGATTTTTCCCTCCGCGCGGTGCGCGAAACGGTGGAAGCCGCCTTGTCCATTGCCCGTTTCACCGCCGAAGACCCCTGCGCGGGACTGCCGGAAAAGGAAGAACTGGCCCTGGGCGACCTGCCCGATCTCGATCTCTTCCATCCCTGGAACCTCTCGCCGGAAGAAGCCATTGCCTTGGCGCGTCGCGCCGAGGAAGCCGCCTTTGCCGCTGACGCGCGCGTCGAGAATTCCGAAGGCGCGAGCCTTTCCAGCCAGCAGGAACAATTCATCCTCGCCAATTCGCGGGGGTTCATGGACGGATGTTCCTCCTCACGCCACGCCCTTTCCTGCTCCGTCATCGCGGGCAGGGGCGGAGGAATGCAGCGCGACTACTGGTACAGCACGCACTGCAAGCCCGACGCGCTGGAAACGCCGGAAGCCATCGGGCAACAGGCCGCGCGCCGCGCCGTGGCGCGTCTGGGTGCGCGGAAAATCGCGGCGGGCACTTTCCCCGTGCTCTTTGAAGCGCCGCTGGCTTCCGGATTGCTGGGGCATTTCGTCCATGCCGCCTCCGGCAGTCCCCTGTATCACAAGGCCAGTTTCCTGATCGACCAGTTGGGCGAGGCGATTTTTCCCGATTTTTTCACCCTGAGCGAACGTCCGCACCTGCCCGCCGCCCTTTCCAGCGCGAACTTCGATAGCGAAGGCGTACGCACACGTGATCGCGAAGTAGTGCAGAACGGCGTATTGCAAGGTTATTTCCTGAATGTCTATTCCGCCCGCAAGCTGAACCTCGCCACGACCGCCAACGCGGGCGGCAGCCACAATCTTTTTCTTTCTTCCGGCGCGCACACGCTGGAATCCCTGATTCGCCAGATGGGACGCGGCCTTCTGGTGACGGAACTCCTGGGACACGGCATCAACTACGTAACCGGCGACTATTCACGCGGCGCGGCGGGATTCTGGGTGGAAAACGGCGAAATCGCCCATCCGGTGGAGGAAATCACCATCGCCGGGAACCTGCGCGACATGTTCCGGAACATCCGCGCCATCGGCAACGACATCGACGCCCGCTCCTCCAGACAGACCGGTTCATGGCTGATCGGAGAAATGACAGTCGGCGCATGATAAACCCCGCGCGACGGAGGGCAACGATGATCAGGTATCAGGGGGCAGGCGTCAGGAGACAGGGCGCCCCTTGCCTCGTCAAAAGCGCGGCGCGGCTTGGCGCGCCCCCAACCCCGTCATTCTCTAGAGCGAAGCGACGAAGCAGTCCAGATTCGTAACCCGCGACGCGAAGCGCCGGTTGCTTCCTCTGTCTCCTGCCTCCTGGCTCTTGACGCCTGTCTGCGCGATTATCTCGCGCGATGTCTCTGCTCTGATGTAGACTCAAGATTGATCCCTGTCCCTGAATCCCGATGCGACTCGCGTTCTGTCTCTACAAATATTTTCCGTTCGGTGGTCTGCAACGCGACTTCCTGCGCATTGCGCTGGCTTGCCAGGCGCGCGGTCACGACATTCGCGTCTACACACTCGAATGGCGGGGCGAGATTCCGGCGGGGTTCGAGCGGGTGCTCGTTCCGGCGCGCGCCTGGTGGAATCACATTCGTTACCGCAAGTTCAGCGCATGGGTCGAAGCCGATCTCGCGCGCCGTCCCGTCGAGCGCGTCGTCGGTTTCAATAAAATGCCCGGCCTCGACATCTATTACGCCGCCGATCCCTGCTACGAAGAAATGGCTCGCAGTCTGCGCAACCCGTTCTACCGCCTGGGCGGGCGGTACCGGCACTTCGCTGCCTGGGAACGCGCAGTGTTTACGCCCGGCAGCCGCACGGAAATCTTGACGATCTCCAGTGTGCAGCAGCCATTTTTCATCCACCATTACGGCACGCCAGCGGAACGCTTCCACCCGCTGCCGCCGGGGATTTCGCCCGACCGCCGCGCCTCTATCGACGCGCCCGCCATCCGCGCCGCGTTTCGCGCCGAATTCGGCTTGAATGACAGGGATTTGTTGTTGATGCAAATTGGCTCTGGCTTCAAGACCAAGGGGCTCGACCGCAGCCTCAAGGCGCTGGCCACACTTCCCGAAGCATTGCGCACGCGCACGCGCCTCGTCGCCCTCGGCGACGACGACCCGCGCCCGTTCCTGCGCCAGGCCAAAACACTCGGCATCGGCGAACGAGTCGCCATCCTGCGGGGCCGCGATGACGTGCCGCGCTTTTTGCTTGGCGCTGACCTGCTCGTCCACCCCGCCTACAGTGAGAATACCGGTACTGTGCTGCTTGAGGCGCTAGTCGCCGGGCTGCCGGTGCTTGCTACGGACGTCTGCGGGTACGCGCACTATATTGCCGAGGCCGGAGCAGGCTGCCTCATCGAAGCGCCTTTCACGCAAAAAGCGCTCGATGTCGCGCTTGCCGCGCTCCTTGCCGACCCCGGAGCGCGGGCGCGCTGCTCAAGCCAGGCGCTTGCTTTCGCTGAAACCGCCGATCTTTACAGCCTCCACGAAAAAGCCGCCGATTTCATCCTTGGTCCCGAACGTAAACTGCACGCATGAACAAGATTGTCCTCCGCCCACCTCTCGACCGCCTTTGGGCCGGGCGCAACCCTTTTGCCACGGTCGAAGCGCTGCAAGGGCAAGTATTCCGCGAACTGGCCGGACGACGCACCTTGCGCACGGAGATCGATGGGCGCGGCTACTTCGTCAAAATCCATCGTGGCGTCGGCTGGGGCGAGATATTCAAGAATCTCCTCAGCCTGCGCGCCCCTGTGCTTGGTGCGCGCAATGAATGGCGCGCCGCCGAACGTCTCACCGAACTCGGCGTCGATACTCTGCGCGTGGCGGCCTTTGGCGAGCGTGGCATCAATCCGGCTCGACAGCATTCCTTCATCGTTACCGAAGAACTCGCGCCTACTGTCAGTCTGGAAGACTATTGCCGCGACTGGCCGTGCACACCGCCCGCGATCAAGCGCGCCCTCATCGAGCGTGTAGCAGACATGGCGCGGCGGATGCACGAAGGCGGTGTCAACCATCGCGATTATTATCTTTGCCACTTCCTGCTTCATACCGACCCGCCGCCTGCGCCTGCGGTGTTGCGGCTTTCGCTGATCGACCTGCACCGCGCCCAAGTCCGCCGTCTTCTACCCCTGCGCTGGCGGCGCAAGGATCTGGCCGGACTCTATTTTTCGGCGCTCGACATTGGCCTCACCCGGCGCGATCTGCTGCGCTTTTCACGCGCGTATTTCGCCAAACCGCTGCGCCGTGTCCTGAAAGACGAGGCGGCTTTGTTCGACTGGATCGAGCGCGAAGCCGCGCGACTCTCCGATCGTTACCAGCGGAAATTTTCCGCCCCCGGAACGCGGGAGGTTTCTTCGTGAAGGGCTGGCGGCTGCTCCCCCCTTACGACAGCGGCGAAACCGCCCGCGCCTTCGGTTCGCTCGATGCCGTGTTCGCCCTGCGCGGCGAATGTATTTCCCGCGATCCGCAAAGTGAAACCCTACGCGTCGAAATCGGGAGGGCGGCGTACTACGTCAAACGTTATTGCCGCGCCGGAAAAAATCCGCTGCGACGCTGGCTGTTGCGCCCTCGTGTGCAGGCCGAATGGGAAAACCTGCTCATCTTCACTTCCTGGGGCATCCCCTGCGCTACTGTGGTCGGCTATGGACTTGCGCGGCGCGCGGGTCTTTTCGCGCGCGGGGCATTGATTACCCTTGAACAGCCCGGAACCGTCGACCTCGCCCGGCTGGCGCGCAGATGCGACCCTCGCTTGCACGCGCGCGCCTGGCTTGCCGAAGTCGTTCCCCAGGCGGCGCGCATCGCCCGGACGATTCACGCGCACGGGTTCGCCCACAACGATTTCAAGTGGCGTAACCTGCTCGTCGACGATACGCCGACACTCTACCTGATCGACTGTCCTGGCGGCGAACGCTGGCCGAAACCCTTCCTGCGCTACCGCATCGTCAAGGATCTGGCCTGCCTCGATGGAATCGCCCAACACCAGCTTTCCCGTACCTGGCGCTTGCGTTTTTTCCTCGCTTATACCGGACGTCCTCGCCTCGCCGCCGCCGATAAACGCATGATCCGGCGCGTCCTGCGGTTTTTCGAGGGACGGGAGCAAGAAATTAGCGACAGCCCTTCAGGGCTGTCGGTCTAACGCCATTGGGAAGGGGTTTCTCTCCCCTCCCCAATGGCTACGGTCGAGACCCCGGCCTTCAGGCCAGGGTCTCAACCTTCGCGCCGCTCGATCGGGCGGGGTTTCAGACCGGAGTTCGTTTTTGGATGAACGCACCGGGGATCAGGCGTCAGGGATCGGGTGTCAGGTGAACCTGTTTCCCAAAGATTATCTGAACACCCCCAAGTTCACTCCCTCTGTCCTCTGTCTTTCGTCACCGGTTACTGCCTGCCACCAGCGCGATTTCGTATAGCCGGCATTCCAGCGGCCCGTTCATCAGCGGGATTTTGCGGGAGGGTTTTAGGCGCAGGAGTCTGGGAAAACGGGTGTCGGCGGTCAGGAAGAAGGCGCGCCAGCCGGGGAACTGGCGTTTCAGCACCTGGCTCATTTTCGGATAGTCCTCGGCCAGCCGGTCAAGCTCGCCCATGCGTTCGCCGTAGGGCGGATTGGCGATCAGGATGCCGGTTTCGGCGGGCGCGGCGAGATCGAAAAAATCCCGTTCCGTCACCTCTGCCGCGCCTTCCAGCCCGGCGGCGCGCAGGTTCTGGCGCGTGGCGCGCACCGCACTCTTGTCCTTGTCGCTCGCCCAGAGTTTTAGGAAGCGCGTTTCCTGCACCGCGCCCAGCGCCTCGTGGCGTATCGACTGCCAGACTTCGCGTTGGTAGGTCTTCAGCGCCTCGAAGCCGAAGCGCGTCCGCTCCAGTCCCGGCGGACGCGACAAGGCCATGCAAGCGGCCTCGAGCAGAAAGGTGCCGCTGCCGCACATGGGATCGACGAGCGGCGTTCCCGGCCGCCAGCCGGAAAGCCGCAAGATGCCCGCCGCCAGGTTCTCCTTCAGGGGCGCGCCCACATTGGCGTGACGCAAGCCCCGCTGCCACAGGGGCGCGCCGGAAGTATCCAGATAGAGCGCGCATTCCCTCGCCGTGAGAAAGACCTGCACACGCACATCCGGGGCGCGGGTGTCCACGTCTGGCCGTTCGCCGCACTGCCTGCGAAACCGGTCGCACAGCGCGTCCTTGACCCGCAGGGTGACGAAATCGACGCTTTTCAGGGGCGAACGCTGGGCGGTGGTCTGGACGCGAAAGGTACACGCGACATCGAAATGGGTTTCCCAGGGTTGGGAGAAGGCCAGGCGGTAGATGTCTTCCTCGCGTCCATAGGGGGCTTCGGCGATACGCCAGAGGATGCGGGTCGCCAGCCGCGAGTGCAGGTTGGCGCGGTAGCAACTCGCCCAGTCGCCCGTGAAGGCGACGCCGCCGGGGACGCCGCGGGTTTCCCGCGCGCCCGCCGTCTTCAGTTCGTCGGCCAGCAGCGTTTCCAGTCCGCGCGGGCAGGGGGCAAAGAAATGCGCCATCTCAAAAGGGCTTCAGGACGACCAGCAGCACGATGGCCAGCAGGACGAAGGTGGGCGCTTCATTGAAAACCCTGAACCAGAGATGCGAATACCGGTTCTCCCCGCGCTGAAAACGCCCCAGCAACAGGCCGCAATGAAGATGGTAGGCGACCAAGAAGACGACCAGCAGGAGCTTGACGTGCAGCCAGAGGCCGGAAAAGCCGTAGCCCAGCCACAGCCACAGCCCCAGCGCCAAGGCGAGCGCGCCCAGGGGCGTCATGAAACGATAGAGTTTTTTCGCCATGACGAGGAGGCGCGTCCGTTCGGCCTCGTTTTCCGGCGAAACCATCGCCAGGTTGACGAAAATGCGCGGCAAATAAAATAGCCCGGCAAACCAGGAAACGACAAAAAAGAGATGCAGGGCCTTGAGAACGAGCATGAGCATGGGGGGAAATTCCTCGATGACAGCGGTCACGATACAGGATCTAGGTCGATTTTGGGATGCCGCAGGCGCAAACGCAGTTCGCGGGTCAGGCGCGTGTTTTCGATGCGGCGGGATTCGTCCATGAAGCGCCAATGCGCCGGGGGAAGCTGTTGGCGCAGTATCTCCCGCGAACGGCGCGGCGGACGCGGCATGCTCAGAAAGTCCGCCACGGCGTCGAAGTAATCACCCATTTTCAGGACGCTCGCGTCGACCACATTGAAGCTGCGTCCCGCGCCGCTCCGGAACAAGGCATAGCAACAGGCGCGCGCGAGATCGTCGGCGTGGATGTGGTTGCTGTAGACGTCTTCGGCGGCAAGCGGCGCGGGCAATCCGGCGGCCAGCCGCGCGCGCGGCAGGCGTTCGTCCGCGCCGTCCTCGTCTTTCATGGCGTAAATCCCCGGCGCGCGCAGGAGCACGATGGAAACCCGATGCCGCCTGCCCCAGCGACGCAGCGTGTCTTCCGCGTCCAGCCGGCGGCGCGCGGGCGCTGAACGCGGGCGGCGTGGCCGGGTTTCGTCGATTTTCGCCCCGCCGCAATCGCCATAGACGCCCGTGGTGCTCACATAGACCAGCCGCCGTGGTAGACTCTCGCCTTGGCTCAATGCCGCCAGTAGGTTCCGGGTGCGCTTATCCCTTGCGCCCCGCGCCTGTGGCGGCGCAAGGTGCAGCACCCGATCCGCGAGTCCCGCCAGGCGCGAAAGGCTTCGGGGCCGATCCAGATCGCCCGCGACCGGACACGCGCCCAGCGCGCGCCAGTCGGTTGCCGCCGCGTTTTCCGGGCGCACCAGCGCGAACACGCGAAAGCGTCGCGCGAGCCAGGTAAGGGCGCGCCGGGCAATATCCCCGCTGCCGACGATTAACAATCTTTGCACGGACGGCATTTTAGCCTATCCCTGCCATTCTCCACATGACTTACCAGATTACCCTGCAACCCGGCGCGCTCCAATACTTCGCCGAAGCCGATGAAACCCTGCTGGAAGCCGCCCTGCGCCAAGGCGTCAACCTTCCCTACGGATGCAAGAACGGCGCGTGCTGCGCCTGCAAGACCCGGCTCGTCACAGGCGAGGCGGATCGCGGCGCGTACCAGCCCCATGCCCTGACCGCCCACGAAATCGAGGAAGGCAAGCTCCTGCCCTGCACCGCCCGCGCCCGAAGCGATCTGACCCTGGAAAATCTCCAGGCGACGCGCGCGCCCGAAATTCCGGTAAAACTCATGCCCGCGCGCGTGGAAGCCCTGACGCGCATTTCCCATGACGTCATTATCCTTTCCCTGCGCCTGCCCGCGAGCGAATCGTTCACCTTTCGCGCCGGACAGTACATCGACATTCTCCTGCCGGAAGGCCAGCGGCGCAGCTATTCCATCGCCAACGCGCCGGAGCAGGAAGGCGTGCTGGAACTGCACATCCGCCGCGTTCCCGGCGGACGCTTTACCGGACGGGTGTTCGAACAGATGAAGGTAAAGGATATCCTGCGCTTCGAAGGGCCGCGCGGCGGGTTCTTCCTGCGCGAGGAAAGCGACAAGCCCGTCATCCTGATCGCCAGCGGCACCGGATTCGCGCCGGTCAAGGCCATCGTCGAGTACGCGCTGGCGCAGGGCATCGCGCGTCCCATGCGGATTTACTGGGGCTGTCGCGCGCGCGCCGATCTCTATCTTCCCGATCTGCCCGCGGCATGGGCCGCCGAACATCCGCATATCCGCTTCGTTCCGGTGCTTTCCGCCGCCGACGCGGACTGGCAGGGACGAACCGGTTTCGTGCACCAGGCGGTCATAGCGGATTACCCGGATCTTTCCCGGCACGAAGTCTATGCCTGCGGTAATCCGGCGATGGTCGATAGCGCGCGCCAAGAGCTTGCCGCGCACTGCCATCTGCCGGAAGCGGCGTTTTTCGCCGATGCCTTTACGTTCAATGCCTGAGCCTTGAACGCCGCGGATTCCCTGGACATCCTTTTTTCCCCGGAAGGTCCGTTGGCGGCGAACATACCGGGATTCCGCCTGCGCGCGCAGCAGGTGGAAATGGCGCGGCGCATCCAGGCGGCCATCGACGCGCAGCGGATTTTCATCGCCGAAGCCGGTACCGGAACAGGCAAGACCTTTGCCTATCTCGCGCCGGCGCTCGCCTCCGGCGGCAAGACGATTATTTCCACCGGCACCAAGACCTTGCAGGATCAACTGTTCCGCAAGGACCTGCCCCTGATGCGCGAGGCGCTGAAAATGCCGGTACAGACGGCGCTCCTGAAGGGTCGCGCCAATTATCTCTGTCATTACTACCTGCGGCGGGCGGCGGTGGAAGGCCGCTTCCAGAGCCGGGAAGAAGTCGGACACCTGGCCGCCATTCAGCGATTTTCAAAGCATACCCAAAGCGGCGACAAGGCGGAATGCAGCGCCGTGCCGGAAAATTCCCCGGTCTGGGCGCAAGTGACATCCACCCGAGACAACTGCCTGGGGCAGGAATGCCCGGATCACCGGGAATGCCACGTGCTTGCCGCGCGCAAGGCGGCAATGGAGGCGGATCTGGTGGTCGTCAATCACCACCTTTTCTTTGCGGACGTGATGCTGCGCGACGAGGGACTGGCGGAACTCCTGCCCGCCTGCAACACGGTGATTTTCGACGAGGCGCATCAACTGCCGGAAATCGCCGCCCTGTTTTTTGGCGACAGCGTTTCCACCAGCCAGGTTCTGGATTTGACACGCGACGCAAAAGCGGAAGGACAGGCGAGCGCGCGGGATTGCCCGGACTTGCAGACAATCCTGTCCGCGCTGGAAAAGGCGGCAAAGGATCTGCGTCTCGCGGCAGGGCTGGAGACGGGACGCTTTTCCGCCCGCCAACTGGATGCCGCGCCCGGCTTCGACGCGGCCATACGCGCGCTTCTGGAAGCCTTTGAAGCGACGGCAAAAATCCTGAAGACGCAGGCGGAACGCTCCGAGGGCCTGGAAAAATGCTGGCAACGCCTCCTGGAACTCGAAGCGCGTTTCAAGGCATGGCGCCAGGACGCGCCGACGAGCGAAGAAGCCAGCGCCGCGAAGGGGAAGGTGCGCTGGGGCGAGACTTTCGGACAATCCCTGCAACTCAACGCCACGCCCTTATCAGTAGCCGACATTTTTTCGCGCCAGATGAGCGGCCATCCGCGCGCCTGGATTTTTACTTCCGCAACCCTCGCCGTACAGGGACGTTTTGACCATTACCAGGCGGAAATGGGGCTTATCGAGGCTGAAACCGCCTGCTGGGACAGCCCCTTCGACTACGCGCGCCAGGCCCTGCTCTACGCGCCGACAGGACTGCCCGAACCCAATTCCTGGGGATATACACAAGCGGTGGTCGAGGCCGCCCTACCCCTGGCGCGCGCCGCGCAAGGCGGCGTCTTCTTCTTATGCACCAGCCTGAAGGCCATGCGCCGCGTCCATGAACTGCTGCAACAGGATTTGATCGAACACTGGCCGGATGAAGCCGCCCGTCCGCCGCTCTTCTTGCAAGGCGAATGCGGCAAGAACGAACTGCTGGAACGCTTCCGCCAGGCCGGAAACGGCATCCTGGTCGGCAGCCAGAGCTTTTGGGAAGGCGTGGATGTGCGCGGCGGAGCCCTGTCCTTGGTGGTCATCGATAAACTCCCCTTCGCGCCGCCCGACGATCCGGTGCTCGCCGCACGCATCGAGGAAATGCGAAAGGCCGGACGCAATCCCTTCATGGAATACCAGTTGCCGCGCGCCGTCATCAACGTCAAACAAGGCGCGGGACGCCTGATTCGCACCGAATCCGACCGGGGCATACTGATGATCTGCGACCCGCGCATGTTGGACAAACCCTATGGTCGCCACGTTTGGCGCAGCCTGCCACCCATGCGCCGCACCCGCGAACGCGCCGTGGCGCTGGCCTTCTTCTCCCCAGTCCTGGCGGACGGCAATGTCCTGGCGGACAGCGGCTTTGTCTGTGGCGCGAAGGCCGGGACGGAATGCGCCGCGTCATGAGGCAGTCTTCTTTCAAATGGGCGCGAGGATCTTTGATGCGTGAGATAGCCGGAAACGAGGCAATCGACCAGGATCGCCTGGACGCCTACCTTGCCGCCGAGGGGCTGGATGCCTTGCGGCAAAGCCATCCGAATCTTTTTGCCGCCGCGCCGGTGTTCGTTTCTCCGGCGGAGGTCATGGCCGTCGCCCGTCTCGTTGCCGCCATCGAAGCGGCCATCGCCCTGCCGTCCTACCGGAATGCGGCGCTGGCAAACGCGCCAGGGCTGGCGCGGCGCGACCCCGGCTATCCAGCGGTCTGCATGGGCTATGACTTTCACTTGACGCCGGAAGGCCCGAAACTGATCGAAATCAACACCAACGCGGGCGGGCTGCTCCTGAACGCGCTCCTGGCGCGTTCGCAGGGCGAAAACGATGGCGAGGTGGAACGCGAAACGCTTGCCATGTTCCAGACGGTCTGGGGCGAACGAACGCCGCGACGCCTCGTCATCGTCGATAGCGACCCGGCGCGGCAATACCTCGCGCCGGAATTCCATTTGTTTTGCCGCCGCTTCGCCGCCTTGGGAATCGACGCGCGAATTGCCGATCCCGCCGAATTGACCTGGGACGGAGAACATCTGCGCCACGCGCGGGAGATCGTGGATATGGTCTATGACCGCCTCACCGATTTCGCGCTGGCCGCGCCGGAACACGCCGCCCTTGCCGCCGCGTATCGCGCGAATGCCGTCATCCTGACGCCGCATCCCCACGCGCACGCCCTGTACGCCGACAAGCGCAATCTTTGTCTGCTTTCCGATCCCGGATGGCTGCTCCGGGAGGGCCTTGCCGCCGATCTTTGCCAAACGCTGCAAGCAGGCGTCCCGCCTGCGCGCCTCGTCCGGGCAGAGGATGCCGAAAGCCTCTGGCAGACGCGCAAGCGCCGCTTCTTCAAGCTCGTTGACGGCTTTGGCGGCCGCGCCGCCTACCGGGGCAACAAGCTCTCGCATCGGGCCTTCGGGGAAATCCTGAAAGGCCGCTACATCGCCCAGGACTTCGTCCCGCCCGCCACCTGCCGCTTTACGCCGCCCGGCGCGGACGCGGCGCAGGAATGGAAATTCGATCTTCGCGCCTATGTCTTTGAAGGAAGAATCCAGCTCTTCGCCGCGCGCCTCTACCAGGGACAAATCACCAACATGCGCACCCCCGGCGGCGGCTTCGCGCTGGTCAAGGAGACAGAGGACGGAGGACAGATCAGGTGTCAGGAGACAGAGAACAGAGAGTTTACCGGCGGCTTCGCCGCCACAGCTTGGCTTCTGGATTGCCGCGGGGCTTCGCCCCTCGCTTTTGACGGGGAGGAGCGCGTTATTGCGAGGGCGGCGCGACTTGGAACGCACCTCGCTCCGTCATTGCGAGGCGCGAAGCGACGAAGCGATCCAGATGCGTAACCCACGGCGCGAAGCGCCGGTAACTTTCTCGGTTTCCTGTCACCCCTCTCCTGACACGCCGAAGCTACCGAATAAAGACCGACTAGATTGCTTCGTTCCTCGCAATGACGGGGAGGAGCGTTGTTGCGAGGGCGGAGCGACTTGGCACGCGCTACCTCGTCAAAAGCGAGGAACGACGCGGAACGCGCCCAACTCGTCAAAAGCGAGGCGCGAAGCGACGAAACAATCCAGATTCCTGACTTGCGGCGCGAAGCGCCAATAACTTTTCTGTCTTCTGCCCTCCGTTTCCTGTCTCCTGATTCCCGATGCCATTCCCGGCTGCGCAACGCTTCCGGTTGCCACGCCGATAGGGGCGTGGCGGTTCCGCAGTCTTGCAAATCGCGGCGGCAAGCGCGACAGGAATCGCCTTGTTCATGGCGTTTTCCGATGGATTGCAGGTGTTTTTTGTATGCTTCATAGGCGGATGGCCCGATGTCTGGCTTTCGATGAGCGCCCCCCCATGAAAAGGAACTTCCCCGTCACCCCATCTAGAAGATAGGCAAGTAGCCAAAAGGACGGCGGGTCGTTATTGACAAAAATATCATAATACGCCTTGCCGTCATACATGCCGCGCCGGAGACGAAAAACTTGCTTCTTATCGTAAATATCAATCTTCATAGCTTCCAAAACCTTTTCCCGAAGTTTTTCTATGGGGAGAAAGCCATTCTCTTCATCCTTTCGTTTGACAATATTTCCCTTTTCATCGAAATAAAGGATTTCCCTGACGCCAATACGGCTGAAATCAGCCGCCATGAGGCTGGGTTTTCCGCTTAGGGTATACATGATCGAGTAACGATAGTGAGAATCCGGGCGGGTAAATTCTTCTTTATATTTATCGCCAAAATCTGATTGTCGAACATGTACGCCATCCTCGCGCACAAAATCATAGCCACTATAGAGAACAGGCGCGTTTTTCCTGAATGTCGCCATATCGAAGCTCTTGCGTATCGAAAAAAAGTTGTCTGGATTATTGAATTTCTCCAGGGCTTCCATTTCAACGAGTTGGTGTGCTTCTGCCGTGGGATTGTATGCTTGTGTCATGATAGGTTCTCCTTCCGGTTGAACGTTGTTTTCAGGCGCGGTGCCCGCGCCTAACGAAATCGCGGCGGCAAGAACGAAAAGAAACGCCTTGTTCATCGTATGATCCTCTCCGCGTTTTCCTGCATGATATCCCATTGCCATTTCCAGAGGGAATAACAACTGTCCGGATTGTAACTCATGACATTGGTTGTAGAGGCTAATGGAAAAATGTATCTTTGCGCCATCTGCAATCGGGCGGAAATGGAGGCGCCCTTGTGGGTATGAAACAGTTGCAAGGCATGCAGCAATTCATGAGGCAAGGTCGGATCATCCCTCGCCGGAAAAATGGAAACGGACGACCGAAAAACCAGTTTCCCTGCCGCCACCTTTGCGCTGGCCCTACCCAATAAGTCAGTTAGCCCATTTTCCCAAAAACAAAACGCCAAAAAGTAGTCTCTTGACAGCTTACATTCTGGATAAATTCTGTCCAGTCTTGTTTCAAGATAGGCCGCAAAACCTTTTCCATCATCGGGATTGATGACCCCCGCGCTTAAGTATTCTCCATAACCCGCGCCGGGAGTTCCATTGAGAAACTTCTTGTCGTTTTCCAGGTTCAGTATAATGTCTTCATCCACGCCTTTTCTCCTGACCGTATTGACCACCTCAGGGAGAATCAGGGATTGGTGCAGGGTGTTGAAAAGACTGACCAGTTCATTTGAAGTAAAAACACCTTCTTCGGTCTTGTTGTCCTGCGTCACATTTGTAAAAACCCGCGTCAACGCGATTTTCATTGTTTTCCGGTGTTTTTCGTCATTGGCGCGGACTATCATCTTTCCGATGGGAATGGTGATGGCCTTGTTCCCTTTCTCGTCATACGCGTAAGCGACAATTTCAATATCATGGGGAATGGGCTTAAGAAGCTGTTTTAAAAATTTGGTATAGAAACTGCTTGAGGCGGTCATGACAAATGAACTGGAGGAGGCGATGTACCCAAGTGATCTGACGGAAGCGCAATGGAAGCTTTTGGCGC
>JAIRMN010000195.1 GCA_031258715.1 Zoogloeaceae bacterium | reverse complement strand
GCGTTCATGGCATTGCCCTCCATCGCAGAGAAAATTCGCTTTGAGTGACCCTCTTGGATCACCATTCCTTGTCTATGTCACAGACTCTTCCCACTTCGCTCTTCGGCCCTCGCCTTTGCCACATCTTTCCTCACTGAGGACTCTCCACCACTTTTGATTGCACCCTCCCTGCCGTTCAACGCAATCCGACCCCGATTCCCGGTCGCGCATATATACTTGTCGGCCTCCCCTACACGCAACAGGAGTCTGGAGCATCATGAACGCAGGTAAAATTCCTGCCCTGATTTGTCCCGCGGGCAGTCTGCCCGCCCTGAAGGCGGCGGTGGATTGCGGCGCGGACGCGGTATATGCCGGGTTCAGGAACGATACCAACGCGCGCAATTTCGCCGGGCTGAATTTCGACGACAAGACGCTCGCCGCCGGGGTGGACTATGCTCATCGGCATGGACGGGAAATCCTGCTCGCCATCAATACCTACCCACAACCCGGACGCGAGCGCGATTGGCAGAAGGCGGTGGATACGGCGGCGGACTTTGGCGCGGACGCGCTCATCCTCGCCGATGTCGGCCTCATGGCCTACGCGCGCGAACGCCATCCCGGCCTCAATCTGCACCTTTCCGTGCAGGGTTCGGCGACCAATTACGAGGCCATCAACTTCTGCCAACGCGCCTTTGGTATCCGCCGCGCCGTGCTGCCGCGCGTCCTCACCCTGGCGCAGGTGGAAACCCTGATTGCCCATACCGCGGTGGAAGTGGAAGTCTTCGGTTTTGGCAGCCTGTGCGTGATGAACGAAGGCCGTTGCTGGCTTTCTTCCTACGCGACCGGCGAATCGCCCAACAGCGCCGGCGCCTGTTCGCCCGCGAAATTCGTGCGATGGGAAAAGCGCCCGGCGCGTCCGGACGAAGCGCCCGGCGAACACCTGGACGCGCGACTGAACGGCGTCCTCATCGACACTTTCCCGCCAGAGCGGTCGGCGGGTTATCCGGTGCTCTGCAAGGGACGCTTCGCGGTGCGCGACGAAACCTATTACGCGCTGGAAGAACCCACCAGCCTGAATGTGCTGGCGGTATTACCGCAAATCATCCACATCGGCGTTGCCGCCCTGAAGATCGAAGGCCGTCAGCGCAGTCCGGCCTACGTCGCCCAGGTGACTCGTGTCATGCGCGCGGCGCTGGACAGCGCCTTCGACGCCGTTCGGCGCGGTGTCGCTTATCAGGTGGACACCCTTTGGCAGAGTGAACTCGCGCGCGTCGCCGAAGGCCAGCACGTGACGCTCGGCGCGTACAACCGTCCGTGGCGCTGAATCCTTACCTCCGTTTTTCGAAAGTCTCCACATGCCGCAAACCCGCATTCCCCGCATCGCCCTCGGCCCGCTACTCTGGTTCTGGCCGCGCGAAGAAGTCCTGGCGTTCTACGCCGAACTCTCCACACACCCCACCATCGACACCTTCTATCTGGGCGAGGTCGTCTGTTCCCGCCGCCAGCAATTGCGCGTCGAGGACTGGCTTTCCCTCGCGCGCGATCTCACCCGCCAGAACAAAAACGTGGTGCTGGCGGCGCAGGCGCTGCTGGAATCCGAAAGCGACCTGCGCGCCCTGCGCCGCCTGATGGAAGAAGAACGCCTGACACTGGAAGTCAATGACCTGGGCGCGGTCGGCATCGCCACGGAACGGGGATTGCCCTTCGTTTGCGGCGCGCATCTCAACATCTACAATGCCGCCACCCTGGACTGGTACGCGCGGGCGGGCGGCATTGCCTTCGTGCCGCCGCTGGAAGCCTCGCGCGCGACGGTGGAAGCCCTGCACCGCGCCCGTCCGGCGGGCATGACGACGGAACTCTTCGTTTTCGGCAGGCTGCCGCTGGCCTTTTCCGCCCGCTGCTTTACCGCTCGTCATTACGAGCTGAACAAGGACAACTGCCAGTTCCGCTGCCTGGAACACCCGGAGGGCCTGCTGGTCAGGACGCAGGAAGGTCAGCCCTTTCTCAACATCAACGGCATCCAGACCATGTCGGGGCAGACCTGCAACCTGCTGGCGCAAATGCCCGACATCCTGCGCATGGGTATCGAGCGCGTCCGCGTTTCGCCGCAGCGCGCGCATATGGACGCCATTCTCGATGCTTTCGCCGCCGCCTGCCGCGGGGAGGTGGAGGCCAACGCGCTGCAACACGTTGCCGACGAAGCCGGATTCTGCAACGGCTATTGGTTCGGCAAGGCGGGCATGGAACAGCGCACGCCAGAGACGCCGTGAACGCCTTTCCCCTGCCGCCCGCCGTCTTTGGCGGCGCGAGCCGCCGCGTCGGGGCGGGCAACTTGTTCGACTGGCTGCGGCAAGACTGGGCGATGTTTCGCGCCGCGCCACTCCGCTGGCTGGGCATGGGCAGCCTCTTCCTTTCCGGGATTTTGCTGTCGGTCTGGATTTTCGCGGTCTGGGGCGCGCTTGCCGACGCGGCGCTTTTGTCCATGATCCTGACGCCGCTCTCGGCGGCGATGCTGTGCGCCTGCGCGCGTTTTCCGCATCCGGCGTACCGGCTGTTTCTCGATGCGCCTCGTCTTGTCCTTCCGGTTGCCTTTTTGGGCGGTCTTGCCTTTCTGGTCTTTTTGTCCCTCGGCATGATGCCGGACGCGTTGGCGCGTATCTTTTCCGGCGACGCGCCCGCTGCTTCTTCCGGCAATCCGGCGCGGCTCTCCATGATGATGTTGTCGCCCCTTTTTTTCCTGTTCGCCTTCCTGCTTTTCCAGGCCGCCAGCGTCATCGGGCTGTTCGCCCTGCTGCTGATCATGCTGCACGCCATGCCCATCGGCGCGGCGCTGGCCGCCAGCCTCACGGCGTACCAGAAGAACTTCTTCTGCCTTACCCTCTTCGCGCCGCTTCTGGCGGGAATCCTCTTCTTCGGCCTCTGTACGCTGGGATTGGGATTCGTCATATCCTTCCCAGTGCTCCCTGCCGCGCTCCACGCCGCCTACCGCGATATTTTTGCAGGCATTTGAGGTTCAGGAATCAGGAGACAGGAGGAAATCAGGATTACTTTGTCGCTTCGCTCCTCGCTTTTGACGCGCCTCCCCATCAAAAGCGAGGCCGCAGCAATCCACGATAGCCTTTCAGGTTGCGCCGGCGCTTCAGAAAACTGATCACGTTGACGCTGGTACTGACCACGGATTTCCTGCTCCTATATTCGCTGGGCGAGTTCGGGGGCCTTGCCGACGTAGTTTTGCGGCGTGAGTTTCAGGAGCCGGGACTTGGCGGCTTCGGGAATCTTCAGGGTCTTGATGAATGTCTGCATGTCCCTTTTGCTGACGGGCTTGCCGCGAGTGAATGTCTTGAGTTTTTCGTAGGGGTTCTTGATGCCGTAGCGGCGCATGACGGTCTGGACGGGCTCCGCGAGCAGGATCCAGTTGGCTTCGAGGTCGGCGTTCATGGCGGGCGCGTCGGCTTCCAGTTTGTCGAGGCCGCGCAGGAGCGCCGCGTAGCCCAGGAGGGTATAGCCCAGCGCGACGCCCATGTTCCGCAGCACGGTGGAATCGGAAAGATCGCGCTGCCAGCGGGAAATGGGCAGCTTTTCGGCCATGTGGCGCAAAAGGGCGTTGGCAAGACCGAGATTCCCTTCGGAATTCTCGAAGTCGATGGGATTCACCTTGTGCGGCATGGTGGAAGAGCCGACTTCGCCTTCCTTCGTCTTTTGGCGGAAGTAGCCGAGGGCAATGTAGCCCCAGATGTCATGATCCAGATCCAGCAGGATGGCGTTGGCGCGGGCGAAGGCGTCGAAGAGCTCCGCAAAGGTGTCGTGCGGCTCGATCTGGATGGTGTAGGGATTGAATTCCAGTCCCAGGCATACGACAAAGCGGCGGGCGAAGGCTTCCCAGTCGAAATCGGGGTAGGCGGCGAGGTGAGCGTTGTAGTTGCCGACCGCGCCGTTGATTTTTCCCGTGAGGCTGATGGCGGCGATGTTGGTGTAGGCGCGTTCCAGGCGGCTGACGACATTGGCCAGCTCCTTGCCCAGGGTGGAAGGCGTGGCGGGTTGTCCGTGGGTGCGGCACATCATGGGCGTTTCGGCCAGCTCATGCGCGAGACCGCGCAGGCGGGAAACGATTTCCGACAGAAGCGGCAGGAGCGCCTTGCCGCGCGCGGCATGCAGCATCAGGGCGTGGGAAAGGTTGTTGATGTCTTCCGAGGTGCAGGCGAAGTGGATGAATTCGCCGGCGCAGGCGATTTCGGCGTTGTCGCGCGTCTTTTCGCGTATCCAGTATTCCAGCGCCTTGACATCGTGGTTGGTGACGGACTCGATGGCCTTGACCTCGGCGGATTGTTCGTGGCCGAAGCAGGCGACCAGCGCGTCCAGTTCCTTGATGGCGGCGGGTGAAAAGGCGGGGATTTCAGCGAAATGCGCTTCGCCCGCCAGGGCTTTCAGCCATTCGATCTCAACTTGCAGGCGGCGGCGAATTAGCGCGTATTCGGAAAAATACGGACGCAGCGCGTCCAGCTTGTCGGCATAACGTCCGTCTAGGGGAGAAAGGGCGGTCAGGGCAGGGTATTCAGACATGGGAAGTCCTTTTATGTCATCTGTGGCGCAGAATATCCGGATTCTACTACACAGGGATCAGGAAACAGGAGACAGGATAGAGTGCGATTCAAGCCGATCTGGGGTAGTCCCATTGGAGACTCGATGTTCGATGTGGCGATGACGGGAGAAGGCGTATCTCGATGCGACGGGAAGATGAAGCGCTTTTGGAGAAGCCGGGTTTCCATCCGGGGATACGGGCGCGGTTGGAGGGGATGGCGGTGGCGGATGAGGAAGGGGAGCTTGGCGATGCCCGGCGGAATTTCGTCCGATTGAGGAGACGCGGCAGGCGAGACCTTCTCCGCACGGACGGAGCGCAATCTGCCCTGGAGGCGATGAAGGCGTATCAGGAAGACCCGCCGTTCGAGGACAGGCCCGTTTGCCTCTGCATCGTTATCTCCGTGATCGGTGCCATCAACGCCACAACGCCGAACAGATCCGGGCCTTTTGCCTGAATCGCGCCCAAGGCCATGAGAATTCGGCGTCATGTCTTTTTCTCCCGTGACCCCCGTGTAGAGAAAATTGCCGGGCGTTTTGCGCCCGTATGAATTTCTGTCTCCCGTTTCCTGTCCCCTGCCTCCTACAGCGGCACGAAGACGAGCCGTTCCAGGAATAGCAGGGCGAAGATCACGAGGACGATGAGCAGGGCGATTTTCAGGAGGCGCAGGGCGAAAGTGAAATAGCGCCGTTCGCGGGTGAGCGCATAGGCAAAAAAGCCCGCGACGATGACGATCGCCGTCAGCGGAATCAGGATACGCAAAAGCAGCATTCGCGCCGCGCCTAAATGGGCTGGATCTGCGGCTCGACTTGCACCAGCCAGCGGGAAAGGCGTTCGGGCGCGCTCTCCGCCGTGGGGAAGGCGACGAGTTCCCAGGCATCGCGCCGGGCAAGGAGCGCCCGCGCCAAACGGTTGTTCAGATCGTGGCCGGACTTGTGGGCGGTGAACGCCGCCAGGAGCGGATGCCCCAGCAAATAGAGATCGCCAATGGCGTCGAGTATCTTGTGCTTGACGAACTCGTCGACATAACGCAACCCATCGTCGTTCAGGATGCGGAATTCATCCAGCACGATGGCGTTATCCAGCCCGCCGCCCAGCGCAAGGCCGTTTTCCCTCAACCATTCGACATCCTGCATGAAGCCGAAGGTGCGCGCGCGCGCGACTTCCCTGAGCCAAGAATGCTCGGCAAAGTCGAATACCGCGCGTTGCGCCGACCGCTCGATAGCGGGATGCTGGAAAGTAATGGAAAAATCCAGACGAAATCCTTCGTAAGGATCAAGACGCGCCCATTTGTCGCCGTCTTCGATTTCCACGGTCTTCCTGACGCGGATGAAACGCTTGGGCGCGCCCTGCGCCTCAATGCCAGCGGACTGGATGAGAAAGGCGAACGGCGCGGCGGATCCGTCGAGAATCGGCACTTCCGGCGCGTCCAGCGCGATACGGACGTTATCGATACCTAGGCCGGAAAGCGCCGACATCAGATGCTCAATGGTGCCCACCTTCACCACGCCCAGCCCTGGATATTCCCGCTCTAGAGAAGAACACATGCGCGTGTCGCCAACCAGGAGGGCGGACGCGGGCAACTCCACCTGCCACGGCAAATCCGTGCGGCAAAAGACGATGCCCGTATCCGGCGCTGCCGGACACAAGGCAAGATTCACCTTAACGCCGCCATGCAGCCCAACGCCAGACGCGCGCACCAAGGTTTTGAGGGTTCTTTGTCTGAACATGATGATGTATTCGTGAAAGATACGGACATTCTAACACGCCCAGACCACAGGCTCGCTGGGGGCAGAGGACAAATCAGGAATCGGGAGACAGAGGAAGTTACCGGCCTCTTGCGCCGCAAGTTACGCCTCTGGATTGTTTCGTCGCTTCGCTCCTGAGGATGACGGATTGGGCTTTCGATCACTGATCCCCGATTTGTCTTCTTATATATTGAGTTTGCCCCCATGCCTCAGTGTTTGGGGGCATTTCGGGAAGCGCGGTACAGCCTGTCTCTTCTGTGGGTTTAAAGCCCGGAGGACAGTTTTTGGCGTACCGC
>JAIRMN010000036.1 GCA_031258715.1 Zoogloeaceae bacterium | reverse complement strand
ACAACCTCCGCCACGTAGCGCGCCAAGTGGGCCTCTGGCAACCACTCCTGTACCGAAGGGGGAAGCAGGTAGTCCGTCTCTCGATCAATCGGCTGTGAGCTTCATCGCGCCCTCTGGCTATTTCTGGGACGATGATTATCGCATTGGGGGGGAAAGTCCGACAGACTGCTAGGCTACGCGTTTATTCGTTGAACGCGGCTGATTTTATCGACAGGACAATCCCATCGCAAGCTTTTGCGGTACCAGCGGTTAATGCTGTGTGTTGCCTGTTCGAGGCGTTCGGGGTTGATCGGGGCGAAGTTTGCGCCTTTGGGGAAGTCGGCGTAGGAGGCTGTCGCGCGCGTTGGCGGAAGGCCACCATGAAAAACGGGGCGCTTCGGCCCCGTTTTCGGATGTCGCGCGCCCGAATCAGCAAGAATAATAGAGGTCGAACTCTATCGGATGCGTGGTCATGCGGAGCTTGGTGACTTCTTCCATCTTGAGCGCAATGTAGGCATCGATCCAGTCATTGGAGAAAACGCCGCCACGGGTGAGGAATTCACGATCCTTGTCGAGATAGTCGAGCGCCTGTTCGAGGCTGGAACAGACGGTCGGGATCTTCGTGTCTTCTTCCGGCGGCAGGTCGTAGAGATTCTTGTCAGCGGGGTCGCCCGGATGAATCTTGTTCTGGATGCCGTCCAGACCCGCCATCGCCATCGCCGCAAAAGCAAGGTAGGGATTGGCGATCGGATCGGGGAAACGCACTTCGATGCGACGCGCCTTGCCGGAGGAAACAAAAGGCACCCGGATGGAGGCCGAACGGTTTTTCGCGGAATAGGCGAGCTTCACCGGTGCCTCGAACCCGGGCACCAGACGCTTGTAGGAGTTGGTGCCAGGATTGGTGATGGCGTTCAGGGCGCGCGCGTGCTTGATGATGCCGCCGATGTAGTGGAGCGCCAGCTCGGAGAGACCCGCGTAGCCATTGCCGTCAAACAGGTTCTTGCCATCCTTCCAGATCGACTGGTGGACGTGCATTCCGGAGCCATTGTCGCCGACGATGGGCTTGGGCATGAAGGTGGCGGTCTTGCCGTACTGGTGCGCCACGTTGTGCACCACGTACTTCAGGATTTGCGTCCAGTCGGCGCGGCGCACCAGGGTATTGAACAGCGTGCCGATTTCGTTCTGGCCGCCGGTGGCGACTTCATGGTGGTGGACTTCCACATCCACATTGCATTGTTCCAGCGCCAGGCACATGGCGGAACGGATGTCATTGAAGGAATCAACGGGCGGCACGGGGAAATAACCGCCCTTGACGCTGGGACGGTGCCCGATGTTGCCGCCCTCGATCTTTTCGCCCGAAGCCCAGGCGGCTTCTTCGGAGATGATTTTCACATAGCTGCCGGACATGTCGGTCTTCCATTCCACGGAATCGAAAATGAAAAATTCGGGTTCCGGGCCGAAGTAGGCGGCATCGCCCACGCCGGAAGACTTGAGATAGGCTTCGGCGCGCTTGGAAATGGAACGGGGATCACGGTCATAACCGCGGCCATCGGCAGGATCGACCACGTCGCAGGTCAGGATCAGCGTGGTTTCCTCGAAAAAGGGATCGATAAAAGCGGTGTCAGGGTCCGGCATCAAGAGCATGTCGGAAGCCTGGATACCCTTCCAGCCCGCGATGGAAGACCCATCGAAAGCGTGACCGTTTTCAAACTTGTCCTCATCCACATGTCGGGCGGGAACGCCGACATGCTGCTCCTTGCCGCGCGTATCGGTAAAACGGAAATCGACAAACTTGACGTCGTTATCCTTCATCAGCTTCAGAACGTCCTGAACAGTAGCCATCTCTGCAAACTCTCCTAATGGAATACCGGACAAGCCGGCAAAAAGAAAACAGGAAATACGGAAAAACCCTGCGAGAAGCCGACAGCAAAAATCATGCCCGCAAAACCCGACAAGGTGGCGCATTATGACACGATTGAAGAACGGGAGATAGAGGCGCGCAATGGAATGCGCGGATGCTTCCCGGACGCACCAATCCTGTGCTTTTTATGGCACCAAGCTGGTGCCTTGGCTTTCCTCGACTGGCCATTCCAGGCTGAGGCGAGCACCGCCCAAATGGGAGGCGCTCGCGCAGGCGTGACCGTGGTGCAGGATCAGGATGCGGCGGGTTATGGCCAAGCCCAGGCCATAGCCGTCCGTGGCGCGGTCGCAGGCGCGATCCAGGCGGGAGAAGGCGGCGAAAATCGTTTTGCGCTTTTCTTCCGGAATGCCAATGCCGTCATCATCCACGTGGATGGACACGACCCGGTTTTTTATGCTGGCGCTGATCACGATGCGCTGCCGGGCGTAGCGGACGGCGTTGCGCACGAGGTTCCCTAGGGCGCGCGCCATGTGTTGCGTATCCAAGCTCACCCGCTGTTCCGGCGCGAGTTCGCGCAGATCGAGGCGCAGTGTCTTGCCGGAAAGCAGGGGGCGCAGCCTCTTGGTTTCTTCCGTCAGCCACTGCGCGAGGCCGACCGTTTTCGGGTGCAGTTCCAGCGTGTTCCGTTCCAGACGCGCGTAGGTCAGGCTGGCGTCGATCAGGTGTTCCAGCTCGTCCAAGTCGGTTTTCATCATTTTGCCCAGATGACGGCGTTCTTCCTCGCTGCGGGTGGCGCAGGCCATCTCGCCCGCAAAGCGCAAACGGGCAATGGGCGTGCGCAGTTCGTGCGACATGGCGTTGGTCAGTTCCTTCTGCGTGGCAATCAAGTGCTGGATGCGGTCGGCCATGCTGTTCAGGCTGTCGCTCAAGGGCGCGAAAATCCAGTTGCGCGCGCTGGGCGTGCGCGCTTCCAGCCGCCCTTCGCCCAGCGCGAGCGCGGTCTGGCGCAGGGCTTCCAGATCGCGAAAAATGGGACGCAGCCAGATGAAGAGCGCCAGCGCGAACACCAAGCCGAACACGACCCAGATCGAGAGGCGCGTATGTAGACGCAAAGGCATTCCCAACGCCAGTTCCGGGCCATGCACCGGAGTGAATGGACCGAGCGCCAGCGCCATGCCGCCGCCGGAAAGCGCGTGATACATCTCGTCGTGCGCGCTGGAGACGACGATCTTGCCCTGGTCTATCTGCGCCCGCGCCTCGTCCGGCAGACGCGCATGCTCGACGAGGCGCAGACGGTAGGCAAAATCCTTGCCCAGAGCTTCAATGACTTGCGGCCAGTCCTTGCGGTCATGACGATAAAGCTCCGCCTCGATCAGCGCGAAGGTCCCGCGCATAAAATGCTGAGCGTAGCGGTTGTCGACATCCTGGATAATGTTGGCGACGAAGAGATGCGCAAGACAGGCGATGAGCGCGAAGCTGCCCAGAAGCACCAGATAGAAGCGAAAAAAAATCCGCGACAGGCTGTAACGTTGCGCATAACCCTGCCGACCGCGCCGTTTGTGGCATCCGCGAAAGGGAAAAAGCAACTGGTACGCCTGACGAAGGGCGGCAACGGAAGACTCAGCGCCAATCATGCTGACTGAACAAATACCCCTTGCCCCGAACCGTTTTTATGCGCGTTGGATTTTCCGAGTCATCGCCAATTTTTTTCCTGAGACGGGAAATGCGGGCGTCGATGGAACGATCCAAGCCGTCAAAGCCAATGCCGCGCAAGGCGTGAAGCAGTTCGTCGCGCGACAGGATGCTTCCCGCATGAGACGCCAGGAGCCAGAGCAGATCGAATTCCGCGGTGGTCAAATCCAGTTCTTCGTTTCCTGAAGAGGCGGTGCGGGTGGTCTGGCTGATGTGGAAATTGCCGAAGGCGAGTTCTTTCTTGTCGGAACACGTCAAAGAACCCGGCCTGCGGCGCAGCAAGGCTTTTACACGCGCCAGCAGGACACGGGGCTGTACGGTCTTGGTGATGTAGTCGTCCGCGCCCAGCTCCAGCCCTAGTATCTGGTCGAAATCCTCGTCGCGCGCCGTGAACATCATGATGATGCCCGAATACAACGGACGAATGCTGCGGCAAAGCTCGAACCCATCCTTGCCCGGCAACATGATGTCCAGAATGACGACATCTGGTTGCTCAGTCAGGATGCGCGTCTCCGCCTTGTCGCCACGGGTTTCGATCTGTACCGCGAATTCGTTGTTGCTCAGGTATTCCGCGGTAAGGCGCGCCAGACGCGTATCGTCTTCGACCAGAAGAATATGCACCATACTCATGAGCGCAGTGTACCGTAACCCCGCGTCGCGCCCGTAGTGGTTTGGCGACGTAGTGAAACATTGTGTAACGGGAGGGCGGGCACGATACGGCGATATGCAGGATTCGCCGTTTTGCGTTCCAGGCAGCCATCAGACGGAGATTGGCGCGCAAGCGAGGCGAAAAAACCGTCACGGCCTGTCGCGTCGCGCATGGTACCATCTCGGCCTTTCACGTCTGCCCCAACGCCATGAGTTCATACTGGAGCCGCATCGTCCGAGACCTCGTCCCCTATACGCCGGGCGAGCAGCCCGGACTTGCGCGGCTGATCAAGCTCAACACCAACGAAAACCCTTATCCGCCCGCGCCCGGCGTCGTGGCCGCCATTCATGCGGAACTGGGCGCGGCGGGCGACAGCCTGCGCCGCTATCCCGACCCGGAAGGCGGGGCGCTGAAGGCCGCCATCGCCCATTACCACCGGCAGTTCAGCGTTACGCGCGAACAGGTGTTCTTGGGCAACGGCTCCGACGAAGTGCTGGCGCACGTCTTTTGCGCGCTCCTGAAGCACGATCGCCCCCTGCTCTTTCCCGACATCACCTACGGCTTTTATCCGGTCTATTGCAAGCTCTATGACATTACCTTCGAGCGCGTCCCGTTGGCGGAGGATTTTTCCCTGCGGATCGAGGATTATCTCGAACGCGATCCGGCACGCGTCGGCGGCGTCATTTTTCCCAACCCCAACGCCCCGACCGGACGCGCCCTTGCGCTCGACGCCATCCGCGCCCTGCTGCGCGCCCATCCACGGCGCGTGGTGGTCATCGACGAAGCCTATGTCGATTTCGGCGCGGAAAGCGCCCTTGCCCTGGTGCGCGAGCATTCGAACCTCCTGGTGACGCAGACCTTTTCAAAATCCCGTTCGCTTGCCGGGCTGCGCGTCGGCTTTGCCATCGGCCAACCGGAATTGATTACCGGCCTCGAACGTGTCAAGAACAGTTTCAACTCCTATCCGCTCAACCGTCTGACGCAGGCAGGCGCCATCGCCGCGCTGGCCGACAGGGCCTACTTCGAGCGCACCCGCGCCGACATCATGCAAAGCCGCGAGGAACTCGCCCGCCAGCTCGACGTCCTGGGGTTTGAGGTGACCCCTTCCGCCGCGAATTTCCTTTTTATCCGCCATCCTGGATACGACGCCACCCTGCTCGCGCGGCATCTGCGGGAACTGCACATCATCGTGCGCCATTTCCGCCAGCCGCGCATCAGCGACCATCTCCGCGTCAGCGTCGGCACGCCGGAAGAGTGCGCGGCGCTGGTATCCGCCCTGCAATACGCCATCTCCCCAACCCACAGAAAGGAAGCTGCCCCATGAACGATACCTCCCCAATCGCCGCCGTTGACGCCGCCCTGCGTTCGCGCCATTCCATGCGCCGTTATCTGTCCACGCCGGTGCCGCGCTCGCAGGTCGCCGAAATCCTGGAACTCGCCGCCCGCGCCCCCTCCGGTACCAATGTGCAACCCTGGAAGGTCTACGCCCTGGCGGGCGAAGCGCGTCAAAGCCTCTCCCAAGCCATCCTCGAACAATATAACCAGGGCAAAAAGGAGGGACGTGAATTCGATTATTACCCGCAGGAATGGAACGAACCCTGGATTAGCCGCCGCCGCAAGGTGGGCTTCGAACTCTACCGGCTCATCGGCATTCCCAAGGGCGACAAGGAAAAAATGCACACGCAGACCGCGCGCAACTACCTGTTTTTCGACGCGCCCGTCGGCCTGATCCTGACCATGAACCGCCAACTCGGACGCGGCATGTTCCTAGACTACGGCATGTTCCTGGGAAACCTCGTCACCGCCGCGCGCGCGCGCGGGCTGGATACCTGTGTGCAAAACGCCTTCGCCGACTACCACGCTACCATCCGCAGACACCTAGACATTCCCGACGACGAACTCCTCGTCTGCGGCGTGGCGTTGGGTTACGCCGACCCGGACGCGCCGGAGAACACGCTCGTTTCCGAACGCGAACCCGTCGAGCGTTTTGCTTCTTTCCGTGGGTTTGATTGATCGGTTGCCGCCATCCCCGTCCGCGCGCGCCGCGCGCCGCGACGGGGGCAACTCGGCATTTTGGGTGCGCGCGCTCTGCTTTTTCCTTGCCTGGCCTCTCGTTGCCCACGCCTGGAACGCGGCGGGACATCGCCAAATCACCGCGCTTGCTTGGGAAGAAATGACCCCGGCGGCGCGACGCCAGGCGACGGCACTGCTGCGCCAGCATCCCGATTACGCGCGCTGGCGAGACCGCCAGCGGGAAAACGATCCCGACTACGGCGTCTTTCTCGAAGCCAGCGTCTGGGCGGACGAGATTCGCGGCGACCGCCGGTTCTACGACGCGGGAAAAGAAGCCCCCACGCCCACGCTCCCCGGTTTTCCGGACATGCGGCGGCACAGCGACTGGCATTACCGGGATCAGGGCGGCGGCGAAATCGACACGCGGCTGGCGCAGCTCGCCCACGACCTTGTCTTCGGCATGCGCGCGTTGAAGGTCTATGCCTTGCCCTGGCTCGCGCACCTGGCGGGCGACATTCACCAGCCCCTGCATACGGGCGGCAGGAACGATCGGGGTGGCAACCAGGTCTATGTCCGCGCGCCCTTCATGAAACGCAAAAGGTTGCAAACCCTGCACGGCTACTGGGACGATCTGCCCGGCCAATCCGGTCAACACGGCGCGTCGCTGGCGCGTCGCTTGGACTCCCTGCGCCACCTGCCGTCGCCCGCTTCCACCGAAGCCGTGGGCGATATTCGCCACTGGTACGAAGAAAGTCGCGCCCTGATCGATCGCGTGGCCTACCCGGAAGACGCCCTCATCGACGCCGATTTCCACCGCCGCGCCCAACACTACGCCAACCTGCGCCTGCGTGCCGCCGGAAAACGCCTGGGACGCTGGCTGAACTACCTGCTGGGATGATCGAAGCTACTGGCGCTCCGCGCCGCGGGTTACGAGTCTGGATTGCTCCATCGTTTCGCTCCTCGCTTTTGATGAGGGGGATATCTGATTCCTTAGAAGCTGTCTCAAGAAATGGTGAGAGTGGCCGATAGATGAGGAACGTCGAGCGCCGAGAAGGAGGAAACGATGTACCCCAGCGATCTGAGCGAAGAGCAATGGGCCGTGCTGAAGCCGCACGTAGTCAAGCCATTACCTGCTGTACG
>JAIRMN010000196.1 GCA_031258715.1 Zoogloeaceae bacterium | reverse complement strand
AAGGGGGAAGCAGGTAGTCCGTCTCTCGATCAATCGGCTGTGAGCTTCATCGCGCCCTCTGGCTATTTCTGGGACGATGATTATCGCATTGGAGGGGAAAGTCCGACAGACTGATAGGGTCAGGCAACTATCCGCATGAGCGTGACGCGGATTGCGGGTGACGTTCATGGAGAAGTCCATATATCCGGATCGCGCCCAGTATTCCCGGTCGACATCAATCACCCGCCCGATTCCCGGCGCTGTTCACACCAATAAGCCAATCCTTGCGCGTCGAGTTCCATATCCACCGCCAATATGGGTTTGAGCCATTCGCGGCTTTCGGCGGGCGCTTCGTCGAGCAAATAGCGTTCGATGCGGGCGTGGATGGCTTCCTTGCGCGCTTCTCCTTCTCCCGGCGCGGCTTCGGCCAGCAAGACGAAGGTATCGATCCGGCGCAGCAAATCTACGGCGCGGCGTGGCGCGTCTTCCACCCGGCTGAAGTGGGTGAGGTACATCGCCACGGGTTCGAGCGCGATCAGGCGATGGATCGACGCTTTCATCGCCTCGGGGTCGAACTGGGTCGGCGTGGTGGCGGGGATGAGGAAGGGGGTCTGCGGACGGTTGTGTTTTGTGGATGAATCGTCCGCCCGCGAAGGGTCGCGATAGGCGATGCCAAAGGCGTCGCCCGTGAAACAGGCGCGGGCGCGCTCGTCCCACAGGCAAAGATGGTGTTTGGCGTGACCGGGCGTATGCAGGCATTGCAAGGGGCGTCCCGCGAGTTCGAACACCTGCCCGTCGGCGGCTTCGATCACCTTCTCTGGCGGAACTGGAACCGGTTCGCCGTAGAGTCGGCGGGCGTTTTCGGCACCATAGACTTCCACCGTGCCCGCGAAGAGCCGGGCGGGGTCGATCATGTGGCGCGCGCCGCGCGGATGCACGACCAGTTTCGCGTTCGGCAGTCGCGCCATGTACGCGCCCGCGCCGCCCGCGTGGTCGAGATGGACATGGGTGAGAAAGACATAATCCACCGCTTCCGGCGTCAGCCCAAGATGGGAGAGGGCGGCAAGAAAACGGGGCAGGGCAGCGTTGTGGGCGGTATCGACGACCGCGACGCGCCCCTTTTCGACGATCAGATGCACGGCGGCCAGCCCCGGACGCACGTAACCGGCGTCCACGGCGTAAATATTGTCCGGCCAGGTGAGAAGCGGCAGGGTTTGCATGGTTTCTGGGGTAAAGGGAAAAGAGCGGCAAGTGTAAAACGCCCGGCACGGAAGAGGCAAACGGGGGGCAGAGGACAGAAAAGTTACCGGCGCGTCAAGCCGCTGGTTACGGATATGGATTGCCTCGTCGCTTCGCTCCTGGAAATGACGAGGTTGGGAGCATTTCAGGTCGATCCTCGCAATGACGGGGCTGGATGCGTACCAAGTCGCGCTGCGCTTTTGACGAGACAGTGGGTACTCTGCCTCCTGTCTCCGCCTGATAATCGTTGGCAGACGCGCGCGATGTCGGCGGGCGTATCGACGCCGGGTGGCAGGGCGCCGGGGACGTGGAGGACGTGGATGCGGTAGCCGTGCCACAGTGCGCGCAACTGTTCCAGCGACTCGAAAATCTCCGGCGGCGCGGGGGGAAGCTGTGCGTAGGCGCGCAAAAAAGCGGCGCGATAGGCGTACAGGCCAATGTGGTGCGCGGCGGGAAAATCCGGCGGCAGCGCGGCGCGGTTTTTCTGGAAAGCGTCACGCGCCCAGGGAACGGGCGCGCGGGAAAAATACAGGGCGTCGCCATTGGCGCGGCAGACCACCTTGACGACATTGGGATCGAAAAAATCCGCCGCCCCCGCCAAGGGATGCGCCAGCGTGGCGATGTCCGCGCCGCTCTCCAGAAGGCTTTGGGCGACGCGGTCGATGAATTCCGGCGCGATCAGCGGTTCGTCGCCCTGCACGTTGACCACGGCTGCCGCCTCCGGCCATCCGGCTTTTGTTGTGACTTCCGCCAAACGATCCGTGCCGCTGGCGTGGTCGGCGCGCGTCATCGCCGCCTTGAGCCGGGGCAGCGCCCGCGCCTCGATGACCGCCGCGACATCGGCGTGGTCGGTTGCGACGATGACTTCCTCCGCGCCGGATTTCAGCGCTTGTTCCGCCACCCGCACGATCATCGGCTTGCCGCACAGATCCACCAGCGGCTTGCCCGGCAGGCGGGAGGAAGCGTAGCGGGCGGGAATGACAACCTTGAAAGGCGGCATGGCTCAGGTTTCTTCAGGCGTCAGGACGCGCGCCTCTTCTTCCAGCATGATGGGGATGCCGTCCTTGATGGCGAAGGCGCGCTTGCAGGGCTTGCAGATCAATTCCTGCTCGATTTTCTTGTACAGCAATTCGCCTTTGCAGAGGGGGCAGACGAGGATGTCGAGGAGTTTTGCGTCCACTTGAGTTTCTCCAGGAGGAAGTTGAAAAAGGCCGGCGGGAGCTCCGCCGTGACCGGCAGCGCCCAGATTTCCGGCATATCGGGAACGGCGCGGAACCGGGCGCATTTTACGCCATCCTTTTCCGTCATCAGCAGGACTTCGCGCGACGCAAACATCAAATCCCCGCTTCGATAGACATGATGATCCGGAAAAGCATGGGCGGAAAACGCGAGTCCCATTCGTTCCAGTGTGTGAAAAAACCGTTGCGGGTCTCCAATGCCCGCCAGCGCATGCAGCCTCTTCAAGGCGAGGTCATCCGCCGTACAACGTATTTCAGGATTGTCCAGCCGGTAAAACGCGCCGGGAACGAGCCGCATGTCGAAAGTCGCGCCACCTGGAAAAGCCGCCAGCGCGCGCGCGTCCGGCGCGCCATTGAAGACCACGGCATCCACCCTGGAGAGGCGGGAAAGCGGCTCGCGCAGCGGACCCTGCGGCAACAGGCGGCCATTGCCCGCGCCGCGCCCGTCGAATACCGCGATTTCCACGTCGCGGCGCAGGCGCAGGTGTTGCAGGCCGTCATCGCAAATCAGCACATCGACATCCGGATGGCTTGCCAGCAACGCCATGCCCGCCCGCGCGCGGTCGCGGCCTACCCAGACCGGCAGCTCGCCGCGCAAGGCGAGCAACACCGGCTCGTCGCCCACGTCGGCGGGATCGGAATGCGGAAAAACCGGACGCGGTTCCGACGCGCCGCGAAGCCGCCCATAACCCCGGCTGAGAACGCCGGGACGCCAGCCCGCCGCCCGCAACGCCTGGACGATGGCAAGCGTCAGCGGCGTTTTGCCCGCGCCGCCTACGCCGAGATTGCCCACTACCACCACCGGCGCCGGCAAGTCGACGCGCGCCAGCAAATCGTGGCGATACAAAAAACGGCGCAGGGCGGCAAGGAGGGCGAAACAAAAGGCCAACGGCGCGAGCGGCAAGAGAACGAGGGCGGTTTCGCGTCGTTGCCAATGGCGGGAGAGCCATGCGATCGCGCGGTCTTTTGGGGAACGGGAATGGCTTTTGGCGGTGCGCGCGGCGCTTTTCATGGATGCCCGCCTTCGCCTCACAAAGAGGGCGGCGGCGTCTGGATGGTAAAGGAAATGCGCGGATACCCCGCCGCCTGCGCCGCCTGCATCACGTCGATCACGCTCTGGTGCGAGGCCTTGGCGTCGGCGCTGATGACGATGATCGGGTCGGCCTGGCTCGCGGCGGCCAGTTTCAGTGCCTCGCTGATGAAACGCACGTCATTGGCGCGCAAAAGCTGTTTGTTGACCCGCACTTGCCCGTCCGCCGTAATCGCCACCTCGATCTCATTGGAAAGGTTCTGCGCCGGATCGGCCTCAGCGGAAGGCAGGGTAATTTCCAGCCCGGCGAAACGGGAATAAGTGGTCGTCAGCATCAGGAAAATGATGACCACCAACAACACGTCGATCAAGGGAATCAGGTTGATTTCCGGATCTTCACGGTTCCGTTGTCGAGAAAAGTTCATGCGCTTTCCCCGCGCTCGCCGTGCAGCACTTCCACCAGGCGGATGGCCTGCTGTTCCATGTCCATCACGAAACTGTCGACGAGCGCCCGGAAATACCGCCAGAAAATCATGCTGGGGATGGCGATGAGGATGCCAAAGCCGGTGTTGTAAAGGGCGGTGGAAATGCCGTGCGCCAACACGGTCGGATCATGCGTGCCGACCGCGCCGCCCTGCGATCCGAACATTTCGATCATCCCCACCACTGTGCCGAAAAGTCCCATCAGGGGCGCGATGGAAGCGATGGTGCCCAGCGTGGTGAGATAGCGCTCAAGGCCATGCGTGACGGCGCGTCCGGTTTCCTCAATGGATTCCTTCATGATTTCGCGCGAGGCGTTCTGGTTGCGCAACCCCGCCGCCAGCACTCGTCCCAGCGGCGAATGCCCTTCCAGTTCGCGCAACGCCTCTTCGTCTATGCTGTTCTTGTTCTGCCGGACTTCGTGCAACACGCGCTGCAAGAGGCCGGAGGGCGCGACGCGACTTCTGCGCAGGGAATAGAATCGTTCGCCGATCAGCGCCACCGCAATCATCGAAGCCAGCAACAGCGGCCAAATCGGCCAACCCGCCGCCTGCAAGATGGAAAACAGGTTTGTAGACACGTCGTCTCCAGTCATTAAAACGATATTTAAAGAGCGGGCTATTGTGCCTTCAGCCCAAGGGAAGAGCAAGCCGGATCAGGGGACGAACATGCCTTTGCGTTTGACAGGGACGGCAAAATCCACGCAGCCGGTGGAGACGACAGTGGCCAGCCTGGTTCAGGCGATACGACCGATCACAATAGCTTTACCGAAGCCGGGTTCTGATCCTGCGCGCGAATAAACGCTTCGATGGCGTCCAGCGTGGGTTCGGGGAGTTGCAGGTGCGGCGAGTGGCCGCATTGCGGCAGGACGCATAGTTTGGTTTGCGGCGCTTGCCGTTTTATGCCGTTGATCTGTTCGAGCGTCGCGTATTCGTCCGCGTCGCCCTGGATCGCCAGCGCGGGGCAGGTGATGCGGCAAAGTTCCGCCTCGATGGACCAGTCGCGGTAGGCGGGATCGAGCCAGACATCGCGCCAGCCGTGGAATACGCCGTCCACGTCCTGGTGATGGCGCGCCAGTCGCGCGCGCAGATCGCCCCTCTCGAACGCGGCGGCGGCGCGGCGGATACCTTCGAGGCAGACATCTTCCACATAATAATGCGGCGCGAGGGTGACGATGCCGGAACAAGACGCCGCGTCGCGATGGGGTGACAAGAGGGCCGCGGCCAGGAGCGCGATGGTGCCGCCGTCGCTGTGGCCGATCAGCCAAGGGCGCGCGACGCCCAGCGCCGCCAGCAAGGCGGGCAGGACTTCGACGGCCTCGCGGCGCAGATAGTGGCGCGGCAACGGCTCGTCATGCGGACGCGGCGAGGACGCGCCGTAACCCCTGCGGGAATAGACCAGGCCACGCCATCCCAGCCGTGCGCACAAGCGTTTTGGAAAATCCCGCCACAAGGCGACGCTGCCCAGTCCTTCATGCAGGAAAACGAGCGTGGGCGAACAACCCGCCGCCGCGTTTATCCAGGCGTATTCCAGCGTCTGTTTCCGGCCTTGCGGCGCGAGGATGACGAAAGCGGACGTGGCGGATGGGGGCATCGTTTCATGGCCAGCGCGCTTCTTCGGCGGCGCGGGCGGGGTCGGGATTGGGACGGGGCTGGCAGGATAGCACGCCCAGAAGCGGCGTGGGCAGGGCGGCCTTCAGCGTTTCGAGGTTTTGTTCGAAGCGGGGGACGTCCGGTTCGAGGCGGTTGGCGATCCATCCGGCGAAGGGAAGCCGCCGGGCGGCAATGGCTTCGGCGGTCAGGAGCGCGTGGTTGATGCAGCCCAGGCGCATTCCGACCACCAGGATGACCGGCAGGCCGAGCGAGCGGGCGAGATCGGCGCTGTCGCCTTCCGCGCCCAGGGGGACGCGAAAGCCGCCCGCGCCTTCGACCAGCACCCGATCCGCCGCGCGCGCCGCGACATTCAACGCTTCCCGGATAACCGAAAACGCAATCTCGACGCCCGCTTCCCGCGCGGCGAGATGCGGCGCGATGGGCGGGACAAGGCAATAGGGATTGCGGACGCGCAACGGCAAATCGACTTCCGGCGAAGCCGCCGCCCGATGCGCCCGGACATCCTCGTTTTCGCCGTCCGCCGCCACGCCCGCCGCCACGGGTTTTATCGCCACCGCCCTGAAGCCTTCCCTGCGGGCGCGAAGGAGCAGGGCGCAGGTGGCAAAGGTCTTGCCGACTTCCGTGTCCGTTCCGGTGACGAAGTAACTTATCGTCATTTTTTGGCGGTGCAGAAAATGACCTGGTAAGTGAGCGGCAGGCCGCGCGCGTCGCGTCTGGCTTCGTAGGCGGCTTCCAGTTTTTGCCAGGTCTTGCGCCCGATCAGGCCGGGACGGCGGGAAGACGGCGCGATCTGGTTGGCGCCGATGGCCTTGATGGCCTTGACGAGGCTGCGCAGGTCGCGGTAGTGGGCGACGCAGGGTTCGGCGTGGATGCGGATGTCGGAAAATCCGGCGTCGGAGAGCGCGGCGCGCCAGTTTTCCGGCGTCTGAAAAGGCAGGGTATGCGCGTAGGCGTCGACTTGGGCGAAAGTTTCGTCGAGTTCGTGGAAGGTGCCGGGCGCCAGGCTGGAAAGCGCCAGCGTTCCCTTGGGCCAGAGCACCCGCCAGGCCTCGCGGCTCAGGGCGGACGAATTACACCATTGAGCGGTGAGGTTCGACCAGTAAAGTCCGGCCACTTCGCCGCGCAGGGGGATGTGTTCCACGTCGCCGCAGACGCCGAATTCCAGTTGCCGTATGTGGGCGAGCATGGCGCGGGAAAAATCCAGCGCGATGCACCGCGCCGCCGGAAAGCGCAGGGCCAGCATTTCCAGGCTGAAGCCGGTGCCGCAACCGGCGTCCAGGATGATGGCGGGTATCAGCGTGGACGGCAAAAGGCTGATCAGGCGGGAAGAAACCCAGCGTTGCACCCGCGCGGCGCTATTGTAGGTGCTGGCGGCGCGTTCAAAATTCTGCCGCACCAGACGCTTGGAAGGCAGTTCCGAATGCGCGGACAAGGGCGAAGAAAAACGAACGGTTTTCATGGGCGAGGCCATTCTCGCAGAAATCGGGCGCGCGCGGAGGCATCCGGCGCGAACGGCGCGTGCGCCTTTTCCGGGATGAGGGACAAACGCGCCCGCGGCAGTCCTCCGGCGAGCCAGCGGGCGGCTTCCGCGGGGATCAGCGGATCGTTTTCGCCGTGGATCAGGGTGACGGGACAGGTCACGCGCGAAAGATTCGCGCGCAAGTCGGCTTCTTCCAGCCAGATCAACCCCGCATCCAGCGCCGCCTGCGACATGGGCGCGGCGTTTTGCAGGAGCCATTGGGCGGTCTGCGGCGCCGCGTCGCCCCGGCAAAAACTCGCGGTAAAACGCGGCAACAGCCCTGCGCCTTCCTGCCGGATTTTTTCCCGGAACGCCCGGAGTTCTTCTGGCGGACGCCCCAACGTCCAGCCCTCACGCTGGATGAAACTGGGCGTCGCGGCAACGAGCAGCAACTGGCTGAACCGCTCCGGAGCGGCCTGGGCGGCGGCCAGCGCCAACATGCCGCCCAGCGACCAGCCGCCCAGCGCACAGACTGGGGGAAGCCGCGCCAACAAGGCCTCGACCGCCGCCGTGAAATGGTCGGGGAGGACGGCAGAGGCGTCCGCGCCACAGCCCGGCAAGTCCAGGCACCGCCAATGGCTTTCCTCCAACACCGCTTCCAGCGGGCCGCGGCCAAAGCCCCAGCCGGAAAGAAAAAGGGCGGGTGGCGTGGTCATGCCAGCTCCCGCAGGGCGGCGATGAGTTTCGCGACATCGTCTTCGCTATGCGCGGCGGAAAGGGAAATGCGCAGCCGCGCCGTACCCGGCGGCACGGTGGGCGGACGAATGGCGGCGACCCACAGGCCGCGCCGCCAGAGCTGCCGCATGAGCGCGAGCGCCTTGTCGTTTTCGCCCAGCATCAACGGCTGGATGGCGGTTTCGGAAGGCAGAAGCCGCCAAGGAAGCGCGGCGCATCCCGCCCGAAGTTGCCGGATCAACGCGCGCAGATGGACGCGCCGGGCTTCGTCCTTCTGGAGGATTTCCAGGCTTTTCGTCGTGGCAACCGCGATGGCGGGCGGTTGCGCGGTGGTAAAGATGTAGCTCCTGGCCTTTTGCAACAGGTATTCGATGGCAAGCGCCGATCCCGCGACAAAGGCGCCGCCCGTACCCGCAGCCTTGCCAAGGGTCGCCATCAGGAGGATGCGCGGATCTGGGCCGATGCCGCAGTGGGCGAGGCTGCCGCGGCCTTCCTGCCCCAGCACGCCGAAGCCGTGCGCGTCGTCGATGACCAGCCAGGCGTCAAAGCGTTCCGCCAGGCGGAAGAGTACGGAAAGCGGCGCGAGATCGCCATCCATGCTGAAAACGGCGTCGCTGACGATGACCCTGGTTTTTGCCGCGCTCCGTTCCAAGAGCCGTTCCAGCGCCGCCATGTCGCCATGCGGGTAGCGGTACTGGCGGGCGCGGGAAAGCCGCGCGGCGTCGATTAGGGAAGCGTGGTTCAGCCGGTCGGCAAAGACAGCGTCGTCGCGCCCTGCCGCCAGTGTTGGCGTGACCGCGAGATTGGCGAGATAGCCAGTAGAAAAGAGAAGACAACGATCAAAGCCGGTGAATTCGGCAAGACGCGCTTCCAGCGTCTCATGCGCCTTCAGGTGTCCGCTCACCAGATGGGAAGCGCCACTGCCCGCGCCCCAGTCGCGCGCGCCCTGCGCCAGCGCCTCAATGATGTCGGGATGCGCCGCCAGCCCTAGGTAATCGTTGCTGGCAAAGGCCAGCAGGGTTTGTCCTTCCACGATTACGCGCGGGTCCGATGGCGAATCCAGCCGCCGCCGCTGGCGAGTCAATCCCGCGTCGGCAAGCTGGCGCAAGCGGGCGGACAAAAGCGATTCGCGTGTGTGCTGGGTGTCTTTCATCCAAAAACTAACTCCGGTTTGAACCCTGCCCGCAAGTCGCGGCGCGAAGGCGGCCTTTCCTTTGTCGATGGCCAGGATTTCGACCGCCGCGTGTTTCGTTTCTCGCCGGGGCGCGTCAACCAAAGGCCGTCACGTTAACGCGCCCCTCCATTTTTTGTCCACTGCTTTTTGTCTCGACAGGAATCAGGAAACAGAGGAAGTTACCGGCGTATCAAGCCGCGGGTCAGGCATCTGAGGCATCTGGATTGCTTCGTTGCTTCGCTCCAGAGAATAACGGAGGTGCGCTCCGTTTCCTGTCTCCTGATTCTTATCCTTGACACTTGACTTCTCAGCCCATAGAATCGTCGGTCTTTTTTCTGACAGGGGCCAGTCCGCGCCGCTGTTTTGTATAACCGAAAGGGCTGGAACCCGCGTGTTCCGGCAGGTTTGGGCGGTCTCTAGCCGCCAGAGGATTCATTGAAAATGCCTACCATCAATCAGCTCGTGAGGAAGCCGCGCGTGGCGGAAGTCGTGAAGAACAAGGTGCCGGCCCTGGAAAAGTGTCCGCAAAAGCGCGGCGTGTGTACGCGCGTCTATACCACGACGCCGAAGAAGCCGAATTCCGCGCTGCGCAAGGTGTGCAAGGTGCGCCTGACCAACGGTTACGAAGTCATCTCTTACATCGGCGGCGAAGGTCACAACCTGCAGGAGCACTCGGTCGTCCTGATTCGCGGCGGACGGGTGAAGGATTTGCCCGGTGTGCGTTATCACACCGTGCGCGGTTCCCTGGATACCCAGGGCGTGAAAGACCGCAAACAGGCCCGTTCCAAGTACGGCGCCAAACGTCCGAAAGCCGCTTGATTTTTCAGGCAGCCCGGAAGTAAGTGGCCACCCCTGCTGATGCCAGAATTTGCGCAAGAGGCTGTCGGGCGGCTGGAGGTTTTATGCGGAATGGTTTCGCACAGCCTCAACTGAATAGAGAAAGAGATAAGTCATGCCTCGTCGTCGTGAAGTACCCAAGCGCGAGATACTGCCCGATCCCAAGTTCGGTAGCCAGGATGTCTCCAAGTTCATCAATACCATCATGCAGTCCGGCAAGAAATCAGTGGCCGAGCGCATCGTCTATGGCGCGTTCGCGCAGATTTCCACGAAGAGCGGCAAGGACCCGCTGGAAGTCTTCTCCGCCGCCATTGGCAACATCAGGCCGCTGGTGGAAGTCAAGTCCCGTCGCGTCGGCGGCGCGAACTACCAGGTACCGGTGGAAGTGCGTCCGGCGCGGCGCATGGCGCTCGCCATGCGCTGGCTGCGCGAGGCCGCGCGGAAGCGCTCCGAAAAAACCATGGGGCTGAGGCTGGCCGCCGAAATGCTGGAAGCCTCGGAAAATCGCGGCGGCGCGGTGAAAAAACGCGACGAGGTCCATCGCATGGCGGAGGCCAACAAGGCTTTCTCCCATTTCCGCTTTTAAGGGAGGGTATGCATCATGGCACGCAAGACCCCTATCGAGCGATACCGCAACATCGGCATTTCCGCGCACATCGACGCGGGGAAGACGACGACGACCGAGCGTATCCTCTATTACACCGGCGTCAATCACAAGATTGGCGAGGTGCACGACGGCGCGGCCACCATGGACTGGATGGCGCAGGAGCAGGAGCGCGGCATCACCATCACCTCCGCCGCCACCACCTGTTTCTGGAAGGGCATGGACAACAACTTCCCGGAGTACCGCTTCAACATCATCGACACGCCGGGACACGTCGATTTCACCATCGAGGTGGAACGCTCGATGCGCGTCCTCGATGGCGCCTGCATGGTCTATTGCGCGGTGGGCGGTGTACAGCCGCAGTCGGAGACCGTCTGGCGGCAGGCGACCAAATACAGGGTGCCGCGTTTGGCCTTTGTGAACAAGATGGACCGTTCCGGCGCGAATTTCTTCAAGGTCGTGGAGCAAATGAAGACGCGCCTCAAGGCCAGTCCCGTGCCCATCGTGATTCCCATCGGCGCGGAAGACGCCTTTGTCGGCGTGGTCGACCTGATCAAGATGAAAGCGATCTACTGGGACGAAGCCAGCCAGGGGATGAAGTTCGACTACAAGGAAATCCCCGCCGACCTCGTGGAAACGGCGAAGACTTGGCGTAGCCACATGGTCGAGGCGGCGGCCGAGGCCAATGAAGAACTGATGAACGCCTATCTGGAACATGGCGATCTTGCCGACGAAGCGGTGAGGGAAGGCTTGCGCCTGCGCACCATCGCCTGTGAAATCCAGCCCATGCTCTGCGGTTCCGCCTTCAAGAACAAGGGCGTACAGCGGATGCTGGACGCGGTGGTCGAATTTTTGCCCTCGCCCGTGGATATCCCGCCGGTCGCGGGCCTGGATGAAAACGATGCCCCCATTACGCGCAAGGCCGATGATTCCGAAAAATTCTCCGCGCTGGCCTTCAAATTGATGACCGACCCCTTCGTCGGGCAATTGACCTTCATCCGCGTCTATTCCGGTGTGCTGGAATCCGGCTCCACGGTCTATAACCCGGTAAAGGGCAAGAAGGAGCGGATTGGCCGCATCGTGCAGATGCACGCCAACGACCGCGCCGAAATCAAGGAAGTGCTGGCGGGCGACATCGCCGCCTGCATCGGCCTGAAGGAAGTGACCACCGGGGAAACCCTGTGCAGTCCCGACGCGCCCGTCATCCTGGAGCGCATGATGTTCCCCGACCCGGTGATCCACGTCGCGGTGGAGCCGAAGACCAAGGCCGACCAGGAAAAAATGGGCATCGCCCTGGGCCGCCTGGCGATGGAAGACCCGTCCTTTCGGGTACGCACGGATGAGGAATCCGGGCAGACCATCATCTCCGGCATGGGCGAACTGCACCTGGACATCATCGTCGATCGCATGAAGCGTGAATTCAATGTGGAGGCCAACGTTGGCGCGCCGCAGGTGGCCTACCGCGAATGCATCAAGAAGACCGTCGAGCAGGAAGGCAAGTTCATTAAGCAATCCGGCGGGCGCGGCCAGTATGGGCACGTTTGGCTCAAGCTCGAACCCAACGAGGCGGGCAAGGGCTATGAGTTCGTCGATGCCATCAAGGGCGGCGTGGTGCCGCGCGAGTACATCCCGGCGGTCGACAAGGGATTGCAGGACGCGATCACCAGCGGTGTGCTGGCGGGCTTTCCGGTCGTCGACATCAAGTTCACCTTGTTCGATGGCTCCTACCACGACGTGGACTCGAACGAAAACGCTTTCAAAATGGCAGCCTCCTTCGCCTTCAAGGAAGGGATGAAGAAGGCGCAGCCGACGCTCCTGGAGCCGATGATGGCGGTGGAAGTGGAAACGCCGGAGGAATACATGGGTAACGTCATGGGCGACCTTTCTTCCCGACGCGGCATGGTGCAGGGCATGGAAGACCTGCCTGGCGGCATCAAGGCGGTGCGCGCCGAGGTGCCGCTCTCCGAGATGTTTGGCTATGCCACCTCGCTGCGCTCGCTCTCGCAGGGACGCGCCACCTACACGATGGAATTCAAGCATTATTCGGAAGCGCCCAGAAACGTTGCCGAAGCGGTCATCAACAAGAAGTAACCCTGGAGAATCAAAATGGCAAAGGAAAAGTTTTCGCGGACGAAGCCGCACGTGAATGTGGGGACGATAGGACACGTTGATCACGGGAAGACGACGCTGACGGCGGCGATCACGGCGGTATTGTCG
>JAIRMN010000159.1 GCA_031258715.1 Zoogloeaceae bacterium | reverse complement strand
GCGAATTTATTCGCGCCCGTGCAAAGAACCCCGCGCTGGCCATGCCCGATGCCGACAAAATGCGAGAACTGGCCCAGTCCTGCATCGTCACCTCCGCCATGGCCTTTGGCCGCGATTGTAAAACGCTCCACGAAAAGGCGGCCTTTCTGGCGCTTGACGACCCGGCGAGCATCGCCAGGGATTTGAGCGAACTACTGGATAACCGCTACATCGCCTTTACCCGCTACACGGATTTCAGGCGTCCGCTTGCGACCAGTAAGGCGATTGAGCAGGCGTGCATGGCGATTCATGACCAGGCCGAACTGAAATGGCTGGATAAAAGACAGAAAAAGCTGGAGATGTTCCAAAAAGCTATTTGGATTAGCAACGGCGGAAGCATCTATAGCCGCAATGCAAAATATGTCGGCCCCCCTTCCGAGATTCCCCCAGAAAAACCCTCGATCATGACCGACGCGAACTGGACAGAGTTTAACGAACTGCACATGTATCTCGACACCGATGAAGAAGTCAGCGAAAGAGACGCCTCGGGCATCTGGACGCAGGCGCAGCGAACGCGGTGCGAACAGATCCGGGCGAACAGGGCGAACGAACTGGCCCGGGCGCGCGACAAGGCATGGAAAACCTACGCGAAACACCTCAAGAACCAGGGCAAGACGTATGATGAATTCAGGGAAACCTACGAAAAGGAAAAGGCGCTATTCAACAATGCCATCATCTTTCCGCTATCCGAAGCGCACGTAAAATGGACGTCCGGGGAAGCCTTGGCGGCGGTCTCCCGGCACATGTTCGACAAGACGCAACTCTATGCCGGGGTTATCTTCGCGCAGATGATATTGCAAGTTGTTGGCGGCACGCAGAAGTACGCTCCCGCCATCAAGCTCTACGAAAAATGGCTTGGCGATGAAACATGGATGGAGAAGAAGGACGACACGACAAACCTGCTGTGGAAGGCCCTGTTGATGAACAATCCCCGCATGGAGGCCGGCCTGGCCAAGGCGACGAAGGATTTGCAGGCGGCGTTTCCGTCAGGCAGGTATTCAGCAGAGGCCGAGGCGTACGCCACCGAGCGGGAAAAGGCGCTGGAGAGTAGTCACGAGCAGGTCGACCAGGCGGTGGCGGCGCGGAAAGAGGCGTGGAAGGAGGAGACTTCCTTCGGGGACGGACTGAAAGAGGGCAGCGTGGGGAAAGCCTTGTTCGGCATCGGCGAAAAGCTGGTGGATCGGTATTTCGACATTTACGGCAAACTTGAGGAGACGATGCGGGAAGCCATTGCTGCCACGCTCAAGGGCGAAACCCACACGGTCGACGCGCGTGGCAGAAGCGGCGCACTGCAACAACAATGGAGCAATTGCATCACCGACGTCGTCAACCGCCTGGTGGGCGTGCTTTCCGGCCCGGCCGTCAACGTCATCAACAGCCGTACACAAATGGGCACCTATGCGCCGTTGCTGGTGCATTGCGGCGCGATTTCCAGGGCGCCCTACTTCTTCGTGCAGTGTTACGGCACGACCGCGCAAATGGTCGAAAGCATCTTGTGGACAATGCAGCGTGAAGGGGTGGGCCTGGCGGAGATGGCCGAGAGCCAGAAGCGTGCGCTCAGATCCGCGATCCAGCAGCGGCTCACGGCCTTGCAGATAAACGGCGTGAATCTGAACGGCCAAGCGCCAAGGCTCATCCCGGTGGCGATTTCGTTCAGGGCGCTGGAGAAGTTCATCAAGAGCGCGAAGCCCGCGGCGCAACAGGCGGCGCTTTTCAGGCTGGTCGCGGGCATGGAGCGTATGCCGTTCCTGGCGATGGAGGCGATGCGCGCGGGCCGCTTCGATGAGGCGGTCAGGATCGCGCAGGCGAATGGGGCGCAGTTGCGCGAGATAATGCGCGCCCGATGGGATCTGCGCCTGAGGGTCTGGGGCAGCGGCCTCATCAAGCACTCGGCGGTGCAGGCGATCGTGGCGGTCTTCAGCGTGGCCGAGATTACCGGCGGGATGGAGAAGATAGCCAAAGCCGAGCGGCTCGGGCATGGCACGGCCGAGGCCATTACGCGGCTGGTGGCGGCCGGCCTCTCGTTTGCGCAAACCTTCTTTTTCGCGGCGGAAAAGTCGCTCAGCGCGCTGCCGGGCATGTTCCTGCGCCTTGGGGTGCGGGATCCTATGGCAGCGGCGCTGTGGTGGGCAAATAAAGCCATGTGGGCGGGCCGGTTTGTGTCGGGGGTGCTCGCGGTGGCGAGTGGTTTTATGGCGTGGGAAGCATTCTCGGAACGTGATTATACGCTAGGTACTCTTTACACTATAAGTGCTATCACTGCTGGCATTACCTTCGTGCTTTCCTTCATGGGTCTTGCTGGCGGTTTGCCTGGTCTGATCCTGTTCATAGCCAGTATCCTCATACTGGCCGCGATCGAAATAGCCAAGGGCGACCCGTTCGAGGACTGGATGAAGAAATGCTGGTTCGGCACGAAAGAGCCGAAATACGACACGGTCGCGCAGGAAATGGAGGAATTCAGCGATGCCTTCGCAAAGGCGCAAATAGCATGAGCGCCATGGCGCGGGATGGGCTGCTGTCGAAGTTCTGGGTCAAGCGCCCCCTGACCAGACAGGAAATGGCCGATCGTCTGCTTCCCGGTAAGTCTTGTGGCGCGGAGCCACAGAACTTGCTGGGAACGATCAGGATGAATTCCACCTTTCTGGAGATACGCGACAAGTTTCTTCTGGAAAAAGGGCTTTGGACATTCTGGAGCCTTTTTAGTTTTGTCCTTTTCGGTGGATTATTAATTGATCTGTCCGTAACTACATTTTTTAAATGGCCAACCTCGGCAGAAGCCAGGCGACAGGAATATGTTTTGTTCTTGCTGTTTATCTATGCAATGTTTATTCCCTTTATCCTTTTCGTCTGGCGATTCCGTTTCCGCACAGAGAGTTTCCGTTACACACATTACCCGATCCGGTTCAACCGCCGGACGCGGCGGGTACATGTGTTCCGGCTCGACGGCACGGTGATGA
>JAIRMN010000129.1 GCA_031258715.1 Zoogloeaceae bacterium | reverse complement strand
AACCGTCCGCGGCAAGGATGCCCCATCATCCAAAACCCAACCCCGATCCGAAACCCCGCCCGCAAGAAAGGCGCGAAGGTTGGAATCCCTTACCTACGGACGGGGTTTCGACCCTGGCCATTCCCGATGGGAGGGAAACCCCTCAAGAATGGCGTCAGACCGGCAGCCATGAAGGGCTGCCGATCGTTTCTTGCTGCCGCTCCAGTAAAGCCGGAACTTCAGGATCGTCGCCCTCCGGAATTCCGTCCTCGAAGCCGTCCAGCCTCGCAAAACGTCGCGTGAACGGTCGTACAACGCCTCTTCCATCCTGGTATCCGAATACCCAAACCATGTCGAGAAAAACCTATCCGCGCCATCGACGACAACGGCACTAACGGCTTGCCATTTTCCACTTTCGGATAGTACGGATCGAACAGACCCTCCAGCCGCGACCACGGCATAACCTTCTCCATCTCCTCCAAAAACCGCGTCTTCCTCGTTTTTCTCCCCTCCTGCGCGGCAAACCCACTCTCCGCCAGACCTGTCTGGCGCATCGGATGGCTTCTCATACTCCCCGCAAAGTCACATTACGTCACACCCTGCTACTTTTTTGGGGTAGAGGAAACTGAGGAAAATAAGACAATGATGGGCAGTATCCTGGCGCGCGAGGGGCCGCGCGGGGCGCTTGTCCACGGATCGAGAAGACGAAGGCAGGGGGCGTGGAGTGGAAAACAAGTTTTTGTATGAAAAGCGCCCGCTCGACACGAGTAGGCCGAACGAGTACCGGATAAATGAAGCCGTAGGCAGCGCCGGCGCCCTGTGCGGGGAAGGGGCGCGGGATTTCACGCGGTTTTCTGGCTGGGTGGACGGCGCTTCCTCCGATCACCGAATTTATCGGATTGCGCCCTATGGCGGCGCGGCTTCGCTCCGGCCACCAAATACGGTACGGGAGTTTTCCGGATCGCGGCGCCGGACAGTGACGGGAGCAATCCGGCCAAGGATTCAACGGTGTCGGCAGTGAAGTCCGCCATCGTATGGCAGCGAGCGCGTCAATGCGCGTCGGCTTCCGGCGGATGGTTTTTGGTTGATGGTTGAGTTTTGGTTGAATTTGTTGAGATCTATCGAGCAAAGGAGAAAGACGATGAAAACGCAAAAATTCCGTTTCGGCACAGCGCGCCGGATGATGGGTTTGGTACTGGCGAGTTTTGCCGTCGCTTCCCTGGCGCAGGATCCTGCTGTGATCGCGCCGAATGAATTCAAGGCGCCGAAGATTTCCAACCTGCCTCTGAGCATAGGCGCCGTCCTGCCCGACAATATCATGCTGTTGCTGAATACGGGGAGTTTCTTCCACTATGGCTATTTGCCAAGCCATGCCGACCGTTATGATTTAAATACCAGAGCTTATGGTTATGCGCATGTAACATCGCTGAACAAGCCTTTTCATTCTTCGCACGTCAACAAGATATATTACAATCCTGCGATAGAATACAAAAAGCCCCTGGGGTGCAGGAATGGAAGCATGCCCACCGCCAGCAATCCCTGCGCGATCTTTCCCGACGCGAATTTTTATGACGCGCCCCTGGATGGCTTTGGCATCATGAGCCAGGTCAGGGCAAACCTATACGACAATTTCCACGCGACGAACTTCCAGCCGCGCCTGGAGGATAACACGCAACGACCGGCGACTAACCTGTACAGCCCTGGCGGTTATGCCGCCATTACATCTGGAAAGCCGTGGGTGAGACCGCCCGAGTACAAAACCGATACCATACTCGGCCCCAGCACGGGCATAACGATTGGATCGAGAGCGCACTACAATCTGTATCACCCAGGGCGCGTCAAGGTCAACGCGCAGGGTAAAACCGTGCTCAACACCATGAATAGTGAACGCATATTGCCCGCCCAATGGAATGGCGCCCCGGTACACACGCAAAAAATCATCAACAGGCGCGGCGAACCGGAGTTAACCTATGGCACAGCAGAAAATCCCGTACGCATGGGCTGTGAATTTCAGGATAGGCCGGATGCGAACGGCAATCGTGTGGATTACTACAACTACGGCAAATATGGCGGCAACGGCGAACATATTTTCCCGATTGATTACCCCTCCAGATCCGTCGGCAATATCGGTTCCTCCGGCTGGGCGCATTCCTATACATCAAGGCCCTCGGAGATAAGCACAATAATGAACAATCCACAACACCAGTTCGCGAGCAAGAGCAGTTATTACAACATCAACTGGATGCTCAAATACTACAACTGTTTTGAAGCGATCCGGGTAGGCGAGGCGGAAGACAAGGACGAGTATTACACCTGGTGGAAGAATTCGGAAAAGGGCAGACAAGGCATCGCCATCACGGCGGCGGACAAGCGGCAGAATTTCGCCAACTGGTACAGCTATTACTACCATCCCGGATCGATGATGAAAACCGTGTTGAGCCATACCCTGGACGACCTGGATCCGGAAACGCGCATCGGTTATGCCGTGTCCGGCTGTGATAGCAACTGCGGCTCCAACACGCCACAGGGCGGCGGCGCCAATGTGTCTATCGACGGCAGTCCAACCTTGAACTATGTCAAGCGTGGCGTGCGTCCCTATAGGGATTTCAAGCCCACGGACGCGGATTATCCGGGGGGCTGTCCAAACGGAGCGTGCAAGACCCAGTTGCGCAAATGGCTCTTCGATCTGACGGACTACCGGGGACCATCCGGCACTGGCAGCAACACCAGCGATTTCGCGGGCGACTCTTCTGTGCGCCAAAGTCTGAAGGCGATTGGGGAGTATTACAGGAACACTACCAGGCAGGGACCCTGGTCTTCCACGCCGGGATACGAGCGCACTACCGGTTCGGGCACGCTTACCCGTTACCAGTCCTGCCGCAGGAGCTATGCTGTAGTCATGGTTGGCGGGAGTCTCGACGATAGCGCCAGCGGCCTCGATGTGGGTCATGCGGACGCTATGGCTGGCGACGTATATACGCATCCCACCAAAGGCACTAAATTGGGGTACCAAGTCTCACAACCATTCGCTGATCGCTATCCCAACACGCTGGCGGATGTGGCCATGCATTACTGGAAAAACGATTTGTTTCCGGGCGCTGGCGGAGACAACAGGGTGCCGACCAGCAGCAACGATCCGGCCTTCTGGCAACACATGAACGTGGTAGTCGTTCACACGGACTCGGGCGCTTACAGCGTGGACGTGGAAAGGCTTCTCGCAGCGATGGAGGAGTATAAGAGCAACCCAAAAAATGCCCTGAATGTGCTGGGGAACAGTTGGGGCTATCCCGGCCCGGAATACGTGTCAAGATGTCCCTCTGCCCACGGTAGCTGCCCCAGTCCTCCCCTAAGCGGTTGGGGCAATCCGAATGCGGGTAGTGACGATGATAGACGCGAGGAAGAACCCCTGAACCGGCTGAGCGGCGATGAGCTGATACATGCCGCCCTCAACAGCCGCGGGGCTTACGCTTCCTCGGTGAATCCGACCGAGATAAGCAACCTGATCAAGCAGGGGCTAACTTTTGTGCGCAGGGACAACACCATATCCGAATCCACGGTCGCCACCAATGCAGGCTCGCCGAACGCGCCCATGCTCTACCAGGCCGCCTTCAACGACTCTTGGAACGGCAAGCTCCTGGGCTACCGGATATGCACCTCCGCCGACGTGGCGCGCGATTATTCCCGGAACCACACGACCAATCAGTCCACCCTCCTGCAAAACGACAGCCGCTGCCGCGAAGACGGCGCTCTGTGGTACAAGGCCAGTTGGGATGCGGGCAAGATACTGCAAACGCAGATCCCGGGCGGTCGCAGCATCTTCACCTGGGACCCCGCCGCGAACACCGGTGTTCGTTTCCTGGACGCGACGCTTTCCGCCGACCTGAACACCGCGCTTTGCGGCGCCAGCGCCTGTGCCGCTGAAGTCGCCTACCTCAGCGGTGACGGCGCCAAGGAAAAACGCATGGGCGGCGTCTGGCGTTCGCGTGTAAACGAATTCATGACCGACGAAACCGTCGGCCCCAGCCCGGCTGCCAAGGCGGATGGGGCGCCGCGCGTCCTGGGCGACATCGTAAATTCCGGTGTCTTGTTCGTTGGTCGCGACGACTACGGCTGGGCCGGCTTTGGCGGCATCACTTACAAGATGCGCCAGGATTACCGCTGGCGCAAGGCGAACGCGCCGCGCACGGAAGTACTCTATGTCGGCGCCAATGACGGCATGTTGCACGCCTTCAACGCCAGCGCGGGTACGGCCAACGGCGGCACCTTGGTTCCCGGCGGCAACGGCGGCAAGGAAGTATTCGCCTACGTGCCGCATTCCATCTGGCGCAAGCTGAATACGCTGCTCAAGACGGATTACGTACACGAGTTCTACGTGGATGGCTCACCCATCGTCGGCGACGCCTATCTCGAACGCGCTTCCTCGACCAAGGGCTGGAACACCGTGCTGATCGGCTCCGTCGGCATGGGCGGCAGCGGCTACTTCGCGCTCGACGTCGAAAAACCCGATACCTTCGGCGCAAACAATGTCCTCTGGGACATCCACGGGCCGGACGTGAAAATCGACATGGACGGCGCCGCGTCGACCAAGCGGATCAGCCCCGCCGTGCCCTACACGCCCGGTTTCGACGACCTTGGCTACACCATCGGACAAGCCGCCGTCATAGCACTTAGAAAGGCCGACGACGACACGCTCAAATGGGTCGCCATCTTCCCGAATGGTTACAACAGCTACCTCGACCGTCCCATGCTCTACATCGTGGATTTGAAGACCGGCACAATCCAGACTTCCCTGAAAGATAATCTTGGACTGGTCAATCACACCAAGGACGACAGCAACGGCAATACCGAAGGCAGCCCGACCGACCCCAACGGCCTGTCTACGCCTATCGCGGCGGATCTGAACAACGACGGTCTCGTGGATGTGATCTACGCGGGCGACCTGCGCGGCAATCTCTGGCGCTTCCGCCTAAACGGCACTGGCGCGATCCATACCGAGAAGATCTTCGAGGCCAGGGACGCGGCGAACAAGATACAACCCATCACCGCGCGTCCGGAAGTGGGGCGCGACAATACGGGACACGTCATGGTCTACTTCGGCACCGGTCAGTTCATCGCCAAGAAAGACATCGCCAACAAGAACCTCCAGTCCTTCTACGGCGTACGCGACGTCTGCGCCCTCGGCGGCGCCGGATGCGCCGGCGGCGGCACATTGAGGCGCGGCAACCTGCTCGCGCAGCAGATCACCTTGCAGGAAGAACGCGCTTACGCCACCCAAGGCAAGCGATATGGCAAGGAAGTGCGCTTGATCACCGATAACGCCATGACCAGCGGCCAGTCCGGCTTCGTCATCGACCTCGCAAGACCTGGCGCCGTGGCCAGCGAGAAGGGCGAGCGGGTCATCCACACGCCCATCCTCTGGCGCGACCGCGTGATCTTCAACACCATCGTCCCCAATGACGATGAATGCGAACCCGGCGGCGCCGGCTGGATGTACGAAGTCGATCCCAATGACGGCAGCCGGCTGGAATTCACGGTGTTCGATCTCGACCACGACGGGAAGTTCGGCGACAGGAACGATCTCTTCTCCAACGGAAGTATCGTCAGCGGCGTGAAGATCGGCATGGGCGGCGGCCTCACGGCGCACGGCGACACCAAGTATCACAGCAACAACCAGGGTAACGTGACCAGCATCAGGAACAACAAGCCCCCCCACAGCGGACGCAGATACTGGCGTCAAGTGCGCTGAACGCGTACAGGGACGGGCGGTTCATCATAATCCGCCGCCCGTCCGCCGGGGAAAGCCGTCCTTTCGGGACTTGCCGGGACTTGCCATCACGAAACCGCGTCAAAAGGGCTCCAATCCGATTGAACTGAGGCGCCTCACTGCCGTCCTCGAACGCCGCCCGTCCGCCGCCAACAGCTACCAGACCCGGCGGCGGCGCTCCGAATGACCAGGATCGACTCCCCGGCGATACCGCCGATGTCCGCCCCGCCTGTCCGGAAAACGGGACCGACGACCCATAAGCTCTCCATCGGCGGCGTCACGTCTTCCGCCTGGGCGCTCACCGCCGTACTGGTCGGCGCCCAGGCCGTCGACCGGTGCGGCGCCCTGTCCATCAACAACTTCGGCCAGAAATATGCCATTGGCCTGCCGCCGCAAACCATCCCGAATTTCACCCAGGAACCCGGCTCATGCTGGTAAACCCCGGATAAACAAAGCCGCGACTGAAGGATTCCCTTCCCTCCGGCGTGCAGACCAGCCAGATACTGAACGCGTGTTCGTAGACATGGTAGAGGCAATGGATGTTTGCCGTCACTATAAAAGGGAACGCGGATGCCGTGGAGGGATGCCCGCCATGTTGTTGAAAAAGGGATTTGCCGGATTCGCGGCACAGGAAGAAGCGGATATGCGGCAGTCGTGTCGGCGTTGCCGCGTGGAACTTGTCCCATAGAGCCTCCCTCCATTTTGTCATGGACATTGACCCATCAAATTCCGGGATTAAACAAAGTGGACAGATTCAAAAGCTTGTAACATCCAGCATAATATCGTTGACAAGTTTCGACACGTTCGTAAAATGGACAGGGTTGATCTCGTGAGGGTATTTTCATGCTTTGTGGGTTTCGCGTCGCGTCGTGCTTGTTGTGTTTGTTCTGTGGGGCAATGGCGACGCAAGCGGTTGCGGGCGAGGTGTCTGGGTGTCTGATTGAGCCAAACCAGACGGTCGGGTTAGGGAGTCCGGTGACGGGCGTGTTGGAGGAGGTGGCGGTCAGGCGGGCGGATCGTGTGACGAAGGGGCAGGTTGTCGCGCGGATCGAGTCTCGGGTGGAGAAGGCGGCTTCGGAGCTGGCGCGTTTCAAGTCGGCGCAGACGGGGCCGACGAGCATGGCGGAGAGCAAGATAGCGTTTTCCCGGAAGAAGTTCGAACGCCGCAAGGTCATGGCGGAAGAGAAGGTGATGTCGGCGCAGGCAAGCGATGACGCGGAGGCTGAATTGCGGGTAGCGCAGGCGGAATTGAAGGTTGCGCAGGAAAACCGGCAGATTGCCGGGCTGGAATATCGGCAGCAAAAGGGGTTGTTGGATTTGCGAACGTTGCGCAGCCCGTTTTCCGGGGTTGTGGTGGAGCAGGCGGCATATCCCGGCGAAGTGGTCGAGCCAGGCAAGGGGGTGATTCTCAAGCTGGCGGAGCTTGATCCGTTGCGGATTCAGGTGGTGCTGCACAAAGGCGCGTTTGGCAAGGTCACGCCGCAAATGCAGGTGGAAATATTGCCGGAGATTCCGGCCAATGGCCGTTATACCGCCAGGGTTCGTTCGGTGGATCGGTTGATTGATGCGGCGAGCGGCACGTTCGTGGTCATTCTGGAGCTTCCCAATCCGGACTTGCGGATTCCGGCGGGTGTGACCTGCAAGGCGCGATTTCCCGATTCCGTCATACCATCGAAAACGCGGCCCGTGAAACCGTGAATCGATTTTTAGGAATATTTCATGAACAAGTTCGATACGAAAATATGCAATTCAGGACAGGGGAATGGGGTTTCGCGTTCCCGTCTCGCGGCGGCATTGCGCCGGGCATTTGGGGAAATGCGGCCATCCGGATCCGGACAGGAAAACTCCAGGCCGGACATTCGTTTCGAGGCAATCGAACCGCGGGTATTGCTTTCCGGGGAGGCCAATCCTGTCGCCTTGTCGGTCGAGGGAGAAATTTCCACGCCGGGGGAAACCGATCAATACGAATTTGTCGTTGAAGAAACGCGACGGGTGGTGTTGGATAGCCTGACGAATCGCAGCGATTTGAATTGGAAACTTGAAGGACCTTCCGGGCAGGTCGACAGCCGCGATTTTTATTATACGGACTATGGTAATCATTATTCCTCCCCCTCGTTTTATGAGTTGTCCAAGGGTACTTACCGGCTCACGGTGAATGGGCAAGGAGCGGCAACAGGCTCCTATGCCTTGCGTGTTCTTGACGCGGATGCCGCGATCAGCCTGAATTTGGGGGAAGAGGTCGAAGGGACGCTGGAGCGTGGCAACGAATCAAGGGTTTACCGTTTTACGGCAACGGCGGGGGAACGATTCTATTTTGATGCGGGTGTCGTATCTGGAGGAAGTGTCAACTGGCGCTTGGTTGATCCATATGGCCGCCAGGAAGGCGCTAGTTCTGGCTATAGCTTGTCTTCTGACCGGGATACCTTTTCGTTGCAGAGAACGGGGGAATACCTGCTGCTCGTGGAAGGATACGTGAGCAACACGGCGCCGGTAAATTACCGGTTCACGTTGAGTCCGGTGGCGGACAACATCGGGACACTGGCGCTGGATACGCGCGCTGAAGCGGTCATTGAACAGCCAGGTCAAGTGGCGAAATTCAATTTTCATCTGCCGGAAGCGACGCCGGTGCTGTTTGACAGTGTGGGCGGTACGGATTTTTACTGGTATCTCGATGGCCCGCAGGGCAGTGTGATCTCCAGGATTTCAGGCGCGTCGACCGGAGTCGAGAATGGGCAGGGCTGGCTGCTCCTGCCGGCGGGGGATTATACGCTTTCCATCGACCCAGAGGCCGTGGGCGGGACGGGAAGCTGGCCGTTCCGGTTGATGAGCGGCGCGTCCGCGCAAGCGTTGGAGCTGGGAGGCACAGTCGAGGGAACGCTGGAGGCGGCGCGGGGAAGCGCGCTTTATCGGCTGGAACTGTCGGAGGGGGACAAAATCCACATTGAGGGGCGCTCCCTCTCAGGGGGCGCGCTCAATTGGCGGCTGGTGAATCCCTATGGCATCCAGGCGGCCAGCAGCGCCCTGATGTCTCCGATTGATCCTTTGACGGTGGATGCAAGCGGCGAATATTGGCTGGTGTTGGAAGGCGCTTCCTATAATGCCATCGGCGCGACGGTGGGTTACGCGCTGGCGGTCAATCGGGTTCCCGATGTCGCGCAAGTCCTGTCTGTCGGCGACCTTGTTTCGGGCGAGGTCGGGATCGCGGGACAATCCACGGTTTATACGTTCGAGCTTGCGGCGGCGACACAACTGGCGTTCGACGCGCGGACGAACCGCTCGGATCTGGTGTGGTCGCTTGCCGGGCCGCGTGGCGTAGAAGTGACGAAACGGCGTTTTGACCAGAGCGACGCGTCCGGAGGCTTCAGTGTCCTGACCCTGCCTGCCGGGAGCTACCGGTTGACCGTGCGGGGCGCGGGAAATGCCACGGGCGCCTATGCGTTTTCGTTGGCGGATCTTGTTGCTACGGCTTCTGAATTGCGTCTGGACACAGTACTGTCGGGTACGCTTCTTTCGGGAAATTCGACACAGGTATGGCGTTTCGAGGCTGCCGCGGGGGATCGGGTCGCGTTTCAGTCCCAGGGGGTGACGGGCGGCGCCGCGACCTGGCGATTGATCGACCATTTTGGGCGCGATGTAGCGGGAAGCAACAATCTGGCGGCCAACCGCGCCGCGTTGACTCTGGCGACAGGCGGTATCTATACCCTCCTGATTGAAGGTCGCGTCAACGTGACGGAAGCCATCGCTTTCGATGTGCAACTCAACGCGGCGGGACATGAGACCCAGGCGGAATTGCCGACGGGTGATGCATTGCCGTTAGGGGCGGTTGTATCCGGGAGTTTGTCGAGCGCGGAAAAGAAAATCTGGCGTTTTACGCTGGATTCTGATGCACAGTTGGTCATGGACAACCAGAATCCAAATTATTCTTACGCGCATTGGTCGCTTCTGGGGCCGCGCGGGTTGGAGGTGGATCGGCGTTATCTTTACAGCAGCGATGCCAGCTATGCCTATCCGGCGCTGGCGCTTCCGGCGGGCGAATATGCCCTGACGGTCGAAGGGGGCGCCTATGCGTTTCGTCTGTTGGACGCGCTGGTTTTTCCGGAACTTGCTTTGGATACGCGGGTTACCGCTGAACGTTCGCCGAACAACGCGACGCTTGGATACCGGTTCGAGGCCGAGGCGGGTGAAACTTTGATTTTGAATTGGAGCGACAGCTGGACGACCTCGATTTGGACGCTGGTCGATCCCTATGGGCGCAAGGTTTCAACGGTGAGCGGCGAGGCCACGGGAACGACATGGAATCTGAGCGCAAGCGGCGTCTATACGCTGCTGAACGAAAGCCAATCTCCCTCGACCGGCAGCAATATCGTGACCTTTACGCTGGCCCGGCAAACGCGCGCGGTAAGGCCACTGGTCTTCAACGAGCGGATTGGCGGCGCGCTCGCGGGACAACAGGATCTGGCGGAATATACATTCACGCTGGAGGAAGCCTCGACTGTCGTGTTTGACGCGCTCAACACCTGGTCAGGCAAGGATGGCCTGCAATGGATGCTCAAGGGGATGCAGGGTACGGTGTTTTCCTGGCGGGACATGGGCAGTTCCGATATGGCTTCCTATGTACTGGCTCCGGGGGATTATACGCTCGTTTTGCGCAATATGCGGGACACTGCCGCCACGTATGAATTCCGGGTTTTGAACCGCGATGCCGCGGAGCGCCTTTTTCCGGGCAATGTGGTCGATGTGAAGTTCCCTGCCGGGGAATCCCGTCTGTATCGTTTTGAGGCCAACGCGGGCGAATCGTTTTATTTCGACGGACAAGCGGGTGACGGCCATTGGCGATTGCTGGACCCCTATGGCCGCAGCGTGGGGAGTGGCTATGTCAACTTGGATGCCGTGAATCTTGGGTTGAGCGTCAGCGGTGAATATTTGCTGGTGTTGTTCGACGCGATCCATTATTCGCAGCCCACCGTATCCGCCGAAGCCAGGTTCAACCTGATCCCAAGGTTTTCAAAAGCGATGGCGTTGGCCGTGGGTGAAGAGGTGCGCGGCGCCATTGAGCAGATGGGCGAATCGGTGAACTACAGTTTTACGCTGGCCGCGCCGACTCGAATCCTGGTGGATAGCGAAGTCATTTCAGGTTTGGAATGGAGTCTTTCCGGCCCGCGCGGCAGTGAGGTAAGCCGCAATGGATTTGGCGATCCGCGTTTCCTGGATTTGCCCGCGGGCCAATATGAATTGGCGGTTGTCCCCAATGGTCCGTATACAGGAGCGTTTCATTTCAAGGTCATTGATGCGGATGCCATTCCTGTGCTCGAAATGGATGTCGAGACGGAACTTGGGCGTTCACCGGAGGATTATTTCAATGCCTTTTGCCGCGTTGAACTGACGGAAACGCCGCTACTGCTGGATGCTGTTGGCGACGAGAACAGTGCGGTAACGTGGCGGCTTTACGATGAGCGGGGACGGCAACGGGCGAGCGGCTCTACCAATAGCGATACGCTTCTTTCCGGACTGCCGGCCGGCGCCTATTATTGGGCGCCGGCCGGCGTCGCAGGAGAAGCGTCCTGGCAGATGGCGCTGCGCCGGGTTTCCTACAAGGACGCGGCGCTTGAGTTTTCTACCTTGGTCACTGACGCGCTGGAGCGTCCCGCGCAGGAAAATCGCTACACATTCGAGATTGTGACGCCAACCACGCTTCTTTTTGAGGGGCTGACCGCAAGCAGCGATTTGATGTGGGAATTGAGCGGGCCGAATGGCATCATCCGCAGCGCAACCATGTTCGATGCCAATAGTGCGCTGATTCACTTGGAGGGCGCGGGCGCCTATGTTTTGCGGGTTTTTTCAAAAAGCCATTCCCGCGCCGATTTTCGTTTTCGCCTGTTCGACATGGGAGGGGTTCCAGTGGGGGCGCTGGCAGGCAGTCAAAGCGTGACGCTGGACTCCGACCAGCGGACGCGGATTTTTGCGTTTGATGGAAAAATTCAGGAAGTTTTTGTCTACCGATTTGGCGATCTGTCTGAGACGGCGGCAGTGCGGCGGTATCTGTTCGACGCGCATGGAAAACTGTTGCATTCCGGGGGCGCCGACAGTGACGGCGCTTACATCCTGGGCGGGACAGGACGGTATTATCTGGTAGTGCAGGCGGACATGGGCGCGGCGCCAGGGACGATTGGCCTGGATTTTGCGGCACAACTGGAGCCGCTTGTCCAGGCGTATGAACTGATTCCCGGCGCGACCCATCGAGGAAGTCTGGATACGGGACTGAGCGAGGATGTCTGGAACTTCACGCTGACCACGGACAGCGCGATCGTTTTCAATGGGCCGACCGACCTGTTTCCTTGGACGCTAACCGATGATGAAGGCAGGATTTTCAGTCGCAGCGAATGGCAGAATGGCGTGCCCGTCCTTTGGGACTTGAAAGCGGGCAACTACCGGCTCGTCATCAAAAGCGCGAACCGGAGCCAATATGCGATTTTTGGGGAATATGCGTTCTATGTAACCGGTATCCAGCCGCCTGACTTTTTGGAAGAGGGGGTTGCCACGCAAGGCGTATTGCAGGCGCCGGCAAACGTGGACATCTATCATTTATCTGCCGACTCGGGCGAAAATTGGCGCGTCGGCGTCAATGGCGCCCGCGTGACGGTTTTCGATCCACATGGCAATGTCGTGGGCTTGGCCTTGGGGAGCGACGTGCTTTTCCATACGGGGGCGCTTTCCGGGGATTATCGTGTGGTGGTCGATGCGGGTTCGGTACGGACGGAAAATGTGAACTATACGGTGACGGCGGGTTTGCTTGAAGAGCGCGGATCGGTCGTCATGGATGGCATGGCCAGTGGAACGCTTGCCTCTCCTTATGAATGCCATTATTACCGTTTTGATCTGGAAACGGCAAGATATTTGCAGATTTTCGCGCAAGGCGAAATGGATAAGGGGATGCGCTGGCGCGTTGAACCCCTTGGAACGCCAATAGACGCGGAATACGGATGGCGCGAGTTCAATGAAGAGATGTTCTTTTATTTAAACCATGATTGGTTTGAAGCGGGGGAATATGTGCTCACGGTCATCGGCGGTGAACCGGGCGGGCGATACCAGATTCAGGTGTTGGACATGGCGACCGCAGTAACGCTTGATGCGGAAGGCGTGGTTGGGCAGTTGGCGCGCGATGAAAATGTAATGGCCTTCGCGTTCGATGTGGGTGCGGAGGAGTGTTTCACGATTGATTTTGAGACGGCGGATCCGTCGGCCTTGGGCTGGAAGCTCTATCGAGAATACCGTTATAGTGATGGGTACTGCGATTATTCAGAGTGTCAGGAAAGTTATCCCGGCGTCACGGAGAAAACGGAAAGACTGGAGCCTGGCCGCTATGTGTTGACGTTGTATGGTATTGGTATGCGGGAAGATCCCATTGATTACAGGATTCAGGCGCGGCCTGTCATGCCGACGGCCTTCCAGTTGGAAGAGGTTGTAAACGGCGCTTTTCCGGTCGATGCTTTCGGGTGGATGGAAGAAGACGAACTGGAATACAGTTTCACGCTTTCCGGGGCGACGCGCGTATGGTTCGACGCGCTGCAAACCGCAAACGAGTTTTACTATGAAATACTCAATCCATCAGGAGATGGAATCGCTTATGGCCATGTCTGGAACGACCTGGATGAATACGAATACCAGGAATGGGAGGAAGAAAGCGTTCTATTGGCGGCGGGGACATACCGTTTGCGTTTGTTTCCCTCCAACCGTTCTCAGATGTCGGGACAGACCGATGCGCCCTTTGCCTTTCGTCTGTTGGACTTGTCGCAAACTGTGGCGGGAAGCCTGGAATACGGCGTGCCAGTAGAAGGCACATTGAATCCGGGGAGTGGCGTAGCTGTGTGGGAATTTGTGGCGCAGGCGGGAGATGAAATTTCCATCATTCCGGAAAATCTTTCCGGGGTTGCGCGCTGGTATCTGGTGGAACCGAACGGCAAGCTCTTGGATTCTGGCGATGGAGGCGCATCATCGGGAATCGGGCTTATGGCGTCAGGACGCCATACCCTGTTGATCGATGGCAGGACAGAAAATGCCGAAGCGTTGGATTACCAGATCATGGTTCGTTTGGATGAACAGGTAGACCGTCGTCCGGAAGGCAACGCGCTGGCGCTGGGAACGGAACAGGCGGTTCGTGTTGAAGAACGCGCGACCTGGCGTTTCACCATGGCCTCGGCGGGCTGGATATTGATTTCCGGAAGCACGGAAAATGACACAGAGGTAACGTGGCTGCTGGAAAACGTGTTATATGACATAGCATCGGGTAGCTTCCGGGATGAGGCGGCGGGAGCGCCGATATGGCTGGATGCGGGTGAGTACGCGCTGACGCTTGATAATGATGCATGGTATTACGATAATGACGTCGCATCGGAAGTCGTATTTTGTGTGGAAGGCGTGGCGGATGCCTCGCTTGTCGCGCCGGGAGAGACGGCGCGCGCGGGGGATGCGCGTCTTTTCAGGCTTCATCTTGCCGAGGGAGAAAAGGTTGTCCTGCATCCGTCGGCGGATACGGAATGGAGGATTCTTGGGCCAGGAGAGGACAGCGATTATATTTATGGTGGTCCAGAATACGCTTTTTTGTATGTCGCGCCGGTTGCCGGTGATTATATGCTTGCGCTTGCCAGCGACGATTCGGACGAGCCGGGGAATGCAGCCCTTGACGTTTCCCGGTCAGAAGATCGTCTCTTTTCGGCAACGTGGGACGCGCCATTGGCAGGCATGGTTGACGGCGCTTCGGATTTTTATGCCTTTACGCTGGACGCGCCTGGACAAATTCTTCTGGATGCGATGCGGATTGAAGGTGATGGCATTTATTGGGAACTGTCTCGCAATGGCCGGCAGGTGGCCGTGGGAACCTTTTGGGATGCCGCTTCCGATAATCCGGTACTGAATCTAGTGGCGGGCGATTATGTGCTGAAATTCAATACGGTGGAATTGCAGTACCGTAGCGACTACTACCGTACAGGTTGTCATGAACTCCCGAAAAGCCGCTATGCGTTCCGGCTGCATGATCTTGCGCAAGCCCCCCTGATCGGGGCGGATGGAGAGGTCGTGGCGAGGGGGGTTCCGGGTCTGGCGAGTGTTTTTCGGTTCGATGCGCAGGCGGGCGACAGTCTTGTCTATACGCCGCCAGACGAGTTGAATGCCGATGGAACCTGGCAAGTATACGATCCTTCCGGCGGCCTGTTGTCCGATGGGCCTTTCCGGATTGACGAATCCAGCGTGCTGCATGATCTGCCGGTGTCGGGAACCTACATGTTCATCTGGGATACCGAAAACTATGGTGATGAGGATATTCTGGAGCACAGGTTCTTCGCGCGTATCCTCCCGCCGTCACAAGCTGTGCCCATTGTTGTCGGCCAGGAGATGAACGGCGTATTGGGTGACGACGAAACCTTGCGTTTTCAGTTTGGAACCCCTGGAGCGACGCAGTGGTTTTTGGATGTCATTGAGGGGGAATCCATACGCTGGAAGGTTCTGGATGCCAATGGTGTTTGTGTTGCCGCTTCAAGCGACGCCTGTTTTCTGAACCTTGCTGTTGCGGGCGTGTATACCCTGGTATTTGAAGGAGGCGCCGCGGGCGAACGGATCCGGGCGCGCCTGCTGGATATTGCCTCGGCGCGGGATCTCAACGCGGTCGGGGCGGCCCAGGGCAATGCGGAAGCGGGCGGCGCGGTCATTTTCAGGCACGACGCGTTGCGGGGCGAGACTCTGTTTTTTGGCTTGGCGGCGGATTCCGGATTCGATGGACATTATAGGCTGCTCGATGCCAATGGACATCAGGTCGGTTACCAGGTTGGCCATGACGGCTCCCAGTCGACGAATGTCTCATCGAGCGGGACGTATTATCTGGTTTTGGAAAACGATGGCCCATCCGTCGCTTATGACGTTATTTTCAATATCCAGAAGGAAGAAATCAAGCCGATAACGCCGGGAACGATACAATCGGATTATCTGGCGGGCAACAGTGGTGTATGCCGTTACCGGTTCGAGGCGACGGAAGATGGCCTGATTTGGCTGGATGTGCAGACGGCGCTATCCGGCGCGTACTGGTCGATTGCGGAGGAAGGGGAGCGCGAGGCGATTGCGGGGGGCGCGTTTTCCAGTGACGTGGCGACGCCCGTGCATATCGCCGCTGGGAAAACCTATATCCTGTCGCTGCAGAGCGCGTCTTCGGGAGGAAGGTTCGCCTTCCGTCTTATTGATCCGGTATTGAATGCGATTGCGCTCAATACCCGTATCGATGGCACACTGTCCGCGAAAGGGCGTCAGTATTACAGCTTGCACCTGGATCAGCCGACGACACTGGTATTTGACAGCATTGTCGGTAGCGGTAATTATTATCCGGAATGGCGTTTGCAACGTGCTGATGGCAGCAATGTATTCAGTCAGGGAATGAGGAGTTACGATGTCGGTATCAGGTTGTCGGCAGGTGATTATCTGCTGGTGCTCAATAACAGCAACAGTACAGCAGCTACTTACGCATTCCGTGTGCTGGATGATACGGCGGCCATACCGGTTGTGCCGGGAACGCCGGTAAATGCGACGCTGACGCCTGCCAATGGCGTGCAGGTTTTCACGTTCAGAGCGGAGGCGGGTGAATGCTATTACTTTGATATGCTGACGTATGGCAATTCGAGCGCGCGCTGGAGCCTGATCGATCCGGATGGCAGGGAAGTGTTTGATAGCCAAGTCTACTATGACCAAAGTCCCGGCGCGCTGGCTGTCAGTGGCATCTATACGCTGGTGTTGCAAGGGTATTACGGTGATACACAGTCCCAGTCCAAGGTTTCCTTCAATATCGCGAAAATACCGGATCAGGCGTCGGAAGCGCTGGATCCCCTGGAAAGCCGTCCGGGGCCGGATTTGACGCTCAACCGTTTCGAGATGGATTCTGCCGGGCCATTGCTGACTGGGCAGACGGTGCATCTCCAGTGGGTTATTGAAAATCGTGGCCAGATTGCGACTGAGGCGGGCTGGAACGACCGGATTCTTGTGCGCAATCTCGATACGGGCGCGTTGATTGCCAATCTTGCGGTTCCCTATGATGCTGCGCGGGAGGGAAATCTCCCGGTTGGAGAAAGCCGTGTCCGCAGTATTGCCTTGCAACTGCCGCAGAGTGAAACGGCAGTTGGACGCCTTGCTTTCAGCATCGTCATCGATGCCGATAATGCCATTCGGGAAAAAAATGATTCGGAAACCGGTGAAAACAACAATGTCGCGGCAATTGAAGCGGATGTAGCGCTTGCCCATGCGGATCTGGTGGTCGAGGATCTGGTCATCAATCCGGCGGCGGACTACCCGCCGGGTCAGCTTGTGGAGATTGACTGGGTGACGGTCAATCGCGGAAACCGGGCAGTCGATCATGCCTGGGACGAACGTGTCGAAGTGTTCAATTTGTCTACCCACGCGGTTGCTTTTACCCAGACGCTCCGTGATACGCTCATCGAGGGCGTGCTGGCGGTTGATGGACAGCGCGCGCGTCATGCGGAGTTTGCCTGGCCGGAAGGTCTTGCGGCGTCCGGGCATTTTGCGATTCGGGTCGTGGTCGATAGCGCCGGTGAAATCGTCGAGGCCAATGCGGCGCACACCGGCGAGCGCAACAATGCCGCTGAAGCCGTAAAACAGGTTGGCCCTGATTTGCAGGTGCGTAATCTGGCTGTCGAGACCCGCCATATCGAAGCGGGCGGCCTGGTAACGGTCAGTTGGGAAGACTGGAATCTGGGGAACAGCGTCACGGGGGCGCCGTTTCATGACCGTATCGTGGTGCGCAATGTAGCCGCAAATCTGGTGTTGCTCAGCACCAGCCTTCCCTATGATCCGTTGGAAATCGTCGATGGCCAGACTGTTGGGGCGGTTGGGCCGGGAGAGTCGCGCGCGCGCAGTTTTACCTTCCGGCTTCCGGATGGCTTGAAGGGAACTGGCGATATCAGCATCACGATTACAACCGATCAGAACGCGGCCGGAACGGATGTTTTGTTTGAAACGAATGCCGAAGGCAATGCCGAGGCCAACAACAGTTCTTCCATTACCGTGACTTCCGCGGCGCTGCCCTGCGCGGATTTGCGCATTGAAAGTTTCAATGCGCCGTCAAGCGCCATCCGGGGCGAGTCTGTTACGTTGTCATGGGTGGTTTCCAACCATGGACAGGTTGACGCGTCCACTGGCTGGAATGACCAGATCGTGTTCAGCCGCAATTCCACGCTGGGCGATGGCGACGACATTGTGCTTGGCTCGTTCCGGCATGATGGCGGCCTGGCGGTGGATGACATGTATACCCGGACGGAAACGGTGTCCTTGCCGGCTTCTGTGTCGGGATACTATTACCTTTGGGTCGTGACCGATACATCGCTTGAAGTGTTCGAACCTGATACGCGCGCGAACAACAGCAGTGCCGCGCGCTCGATCAACCTGGTCGAAGCCTATGCGGACATCAACCTGACGTCGATTTCGGCGCCGACTTACGCGCAGAGTGGCGAAACCATTCTGGTGACCTGGAGTGTGCGCAACGACGGCAACACGCCGACCGGGATCGATCTGTGGCAGGACAAGGTCGTGTTTTCCACCGACAAGGTATGGAGCGATGACGACATTGTGCTTGCCGGGTCTGTGGTAACCCATACCGGGGCGCTTTTGCCGGGCAGGAGTTATACCGGACGGGCCACGATTACCCTGCCGAAAAACCTGGAAGGCGAATATTATCTTCTCGTCCGCGCGGATACCGGCCTGGCGCTGGGTGAAGGCATCCGCGCCGCCAATAACACCCGCGCCAGCGACATGAAGCTTGTCATTGAGCGCTACATTCCAGCCGATCTTGAGGTGATTGGCATCACCGGGCCATCCGAGGCGCGTCCCGGCGATACCGTGACGGTGCGTTATACCGTTCAGAATCAGGGGAACGCGATGGACAGCGCCTGGCGTGATCGCATCTACATCGATCGGGGCGATGAAAACGGCGGCCTTCATGAGGTTGCCACTGTGCTCAACAGCGTTCCGCTGGCGCGCGGGGGGCGTCTCGAATGCAGCGCCAGCTTTACCTTGCCTTCTGGGTTGGCCGAGGGCGAATACCACTGGGTGGTGATTACCGACGCGGACAATTCCCTTGCGGAAGAAGAGGGGGAAACCAATAATCGCGCCGTTTCTTCCGGCGTCATCCGGATTGCGCGCACCGATCTTCGTGTCCTGGAGGTGCGCGGGCCGGGGCGGACGCTCTCTGACAGCCGAATCCATGTCGAATGGACGGTGGAAAACCGCGGTCACGCGGCGGTCGGGACGTGGATGGATTATGTATACATCGTCAAGGACGGTGTATCGCAAAAGCTCGCGGAGCGGGAACGCACAGGCGGTCTTGGCGCGGGGAAACAGTATGTGGCGGGCATCGATATTGATATTCCGTTGGATTTCGATGGCGAATATGAAATCCTGGTTGTCAGCGACGAGGCGCGGACGCTTGGGGAGGCGGAGATCGGCAATAACCGGCGTTCGACGGGTTTGGAGGTTGAGCTGCGGCCTTATGCCGACCTGGTGGTGACGGAAATCACGGCGCCGGAGCGGATCATCGACGATCCGGCGCGGCTGGAGGTTTCCTGGACGGTTGAAAACCAGGGGACGAACGTGGGGAACGCGACGCGCTGGGTCGACCGCGTCATTCTTTCCACGGATGACGTGCTGGGCAATTATGATGACAAGGTGATTGGCGAATTCGCGCGTGAAGGGGCGCTCGATGTGGGCGCATCCTATAGCCGAAGCGAGCGCATTTTGCTTTCGCCGGGGACATCTGCCCGTTACCGGCTTTTTGTGGTTTCCGACGCGAAGAACGAGGTTTTTGAGCACAAATCGGAAAACAACAATGCCCAGGCGGCGTCGCATCCCGTGGATGTCATGCCGATTCCCTATGCTGACTTGCAGGTCACTTTTGTCGAGGTAGAGGGGGAGGCCGCCAGCGGCAAGCCCTTGCGCGTCAACTGGGAGGTGGTCAATGACGGGATTGGCTTGACGAGCGCCGCGAGCTGGGAAGATAGCGTCTGGTTGTCGCGCAATCCCGATGGCAGCGATGTGCTGGCGCGTTTGGGTTCGACGCAGCATATCGGACATCTGGCCGTAGGCAACCGATATGCCCGAACCGTTGAAGTGACATTGCCTGAGGGACTGGAAGGCGAGGTTTACGTCAACGTCCGTACTGGCGGTCCCTATGAGTTCATTTATACCCATAACAATACCGGTACATCGCTTGCCGTTCCGGTCAGTCTGTCCGCGTCGCCCGATCTGGTGGTCAAGGCGCTGGAGATGCCTTCTTTCGCGAAGGAAGGCGCGCTCATTACGCTTGCCTGGGAGGTGGAGAACCAAGGGGAAGCGGATGCTTCGGGTCTTTGGGTGGATACGGTCTGGCTGGCGCCGGCGGACAATTCCGGGCCGGCTATCCGGTTGGGGAGCTTCACCTATGACCGGGGGCTTCAACCCGGCAAATCCTATACGCGCATGGAAGAGGTGCGGTTGCCAGCGAAAATCGAGGGGGTCTATCGTATCAAGGTGGTCACCAACGCGAATTTGGGCGCGTCCGGCAACCAGGTCTATGAACATGGCGCGGCGCGGGAGAATGACGCGCTGGTTTCGGATGCCCTGTTGACGGTGGCTCTGAAGGATCGTCCCGATCTGCGGGTGCTTTCGCTTTCTGTGCCGGAAACGGTCACGGCGGGCACGGCTGCTGGCGTCAAATACACGATCATCAATGGCGGATCGGCGGCGAGCAGTGGTCAATGGACGGACAGGGTTTATTTGTCGCTGGATGGAAACCTGAGCGCGGATGATCTCCTGGTCGGCCAGTTTGCGAATGGCTCGGCGCTTCTACCCAATGAATCCTACGCGATCGAGACGGCGATGATCGACATTCCCATCCGTTATCGCGGGGATGCCTACCTGATTGTCGTGGCCGACGGCGGCGGCAATGTCGATGAATATCCGGGCGAAGGCAACAATGTCCGGGCGGAACATTTCTACATCGATGCCGTGCCGTTTGGCGATCTGGTGACCAGCGACGTCGTGGCGCCGGATCAGGGGATATACGGCAGCGTGATCGAAGTGCGCTACAAGGTTGCCAATCTGGGCAGCGCCACGACGCGCGGCGAAGCCGCCGCGCTCAACACCTGGACAGACACGATCTGGCTTGCGCGCGACAAGACGCGCCCCGGCGCGAACAAGGGCGATATCCTCCTGGGGTCATATACCCACGTCGGCAATCTGGGGGTTGGCGAGGATTACCTGGGGACGGTCAACGTCAGGATTCCCGGTAACGTTTATTCGGGCGAATACTTCATCACGGTCTGGAGCGATGCCTACAACGTCATTCTAGAGGACACGCTGGCGGTCAACCTCAATCCTGACGATCCGGGGCAGGTTGACAACAATAACTACAAGGCCCGCCCGATCGCCATTTTGGGTCTGGTGCCGCCGGATCTCGCGGTGAAGGCGGTCAGCGCGCCGGGAACCGCCGAAGCCGGGGGAAGCTACACCTTCAGCTATACGGTGCAAAACCGGGGCGCGTCGTTCGAGGGCAGTTGGATTGACAGCGTCTATCTCGTCGATGCCGCGGAAGAGGACAAGGTGCGCCAGTCGTGGTTGTTGGGCGAATATGGGCAGACCCGCGCGCTGGGCGAGGACGAAAGCTACACGGTGACCCAGACGGTGGATTTTGGGCCTTCGGTAACCGGGCTTTATCTGCTGGTGAAAACCAATCCCTCCCGTCATGTCCTCGAACAGGGTTACGGTAACAATTCGGGCGGCGCGGCATCTATCGTGAGCGCGGTGGCGGCGGATTTGCGGGTAACGCAGGTTACGACCGTTCCAGAGAATTTTTCTGGGGAAGAGACGGTGGTTGCCTGGACGGTCACCAATTTTGGCGGCGATGTCTGGGCCGGGACAAAGCGTTGGCAGGACGCGGTCTACATCAGTCCCGATCCTGAATTCATTACTGGCCGCGCGACGCTGCTCGGCGTTTTTGAGCACGCGAACGTCAATGGCCTGGCGACGGGCGAAAGCTACACGGCATCGGGCAGGGTGCGCCTGCCGATTGGCGCGGACGGGGAATACTATATTTATGTCGTTACCGACGCCTACTGCGATCAGGGCGGGAGCGCCAAGGGAGAATACCAGAGCGGCAGGAACGCGGGCGCGCGGGATTTTTACACCAACAGCGTTTTCGAGAACGCGAACTACAACAACCGGGCGCGGGGCGAACTGAACATTACCTACCGTGAGCCGGATTTGCAGATTGACGATGTCGTTCTCTCCAACCCGACGCCGGAATCGGGAGAAACGCTCACCGTCACATGGACAGTCACCAACCGGGGCGCCCGCAAAACGCGCGTCAGCAACTGGAATGACGGGATTTATCTGTCGCGTGACGATTCCCTGGATACGGGCGATTACGCGCTCAACCTGTTTGGCGTCCGGATTCGGGACGAAGCGCTGGCGCCGGCCTATCTTGAAATCGGCGAATCCTATACCCGGACGGCCACGATTACCCTGCCGGAATCAATCGAGGGCGATTTCCACCTGATTGTCCAGGCCGACACCCTGGTCGGGGAGGATACCTATCGGCGCGGTTCCATCCGAAACGATCTGGCTGGCGTCAGCGGGAATGCTTCCGGCGTGGTGCTGGAATTCCAGGATGAGGGCAACAATGACAGGGTTATCGACTTGCCCGTTACCCTTGCGCCGCCGCCGGATTTGCAGGTCAGGGCGGTTGTCGCGCCGGATTCGGTGCTGGCCGGGCAGAATCTCACGGTGACTTACCGGGTTGTCAACGAAGGCGGCGGGACGCCCAGCGACCAGTCGCGCTGGAACGATCTGGTTTACCTCTCGAAAGACCGTTTCCTCGATGTGAACGCGGATATCTACCTGGGGTATAGCGCGCATACGGGAAGACTGGAGAATGGGGGGAGTTACGAAAACAGCATTTCCGTCAGCATACCGTCCAGCCTTGAGGGTGAGTGGTATGTCTTTGTGGTGACGGATCCGGCCTATGCCTTTGGGTCGGACGTTTACGGCAAGGTGCGCGAATTTGGCAACGAACAGAATAATTCCGGCGCGACGCCGATTCTCGTCGAGACGCCGCCGCCCGCCGATCTCGTGGCGGAAAATGTCACGCCGATCACCAGCGGCGTCGTCGGCGAAAGCATTCGTATTGAATACACGGTCAGGAACGATTCATCGGCCAATCCGGCCATTGGGCGCTGGACGGACGCTATCTATCTTTCCGCCGACAATACCTGGGACATTGGCGACATCCTGCTGGGCAAAGTGGATCACAGAGGGGATTTGCGGGTAGGCGCGAGCTATTCCGGCGCGCTTGAAGCAACCCTGCCGCCCTTGAAGGAAGGCAACTGGCGCGTGATCGTGCGGCCTGACATCTACAATGAGGTGAATGAAGGCGAGATCGTCTATACCGTCTCCGGTCTCATCCTGCCGCCGGGCGAAGCCAATAACCGGATGGCGTCCGGCGCGGCTTTCAATGTCACGGCGCCGGAAATTGCCGTGTCCCATCCGCTGGGGATAACCCTGAATCCCGGCGAGGTGTTGCTCTACAAGGTCAGCGTCGCGGCGGGCGAAACCCTGCGCGTGAGCCTGGATGGCGAGGCGGAAAAAGGCAGCAATGAAATCTACATCCGTTATGGCGATGTGCCGACATCCTCGGTATTCGATGCTTCCTACAATAATCCGGTGGCGGTCGACCAGGAGGCCATGATCGCCAACACGCGGGCGGGAGACTATTACATTCTTGTGCGTTGCCGCGAGGGGAACGCGAACGCGCCCGCCATCCTGCGCGCCGACCTCTTGCCGCTTTCCATTACCCGCGTCACGCCTGACCAGGGGGGAACGGGCGATGACGAGCATCGCTGGGTGACGCTCGACATTCATGGCGCGCAGTTCAAGGCGGGCGCGCTGGTGAAACTTTCCCGCCCCGGCATTTTTGAAATCGAACCCACGCGCTGGCAGGCGCTGGACGCGACCCATATTCGCGCGGTCTTCGATCTCGCCGCCGCGCCGCACGGCCTGTACGATGTAGTCGTCATCAACCCGGATGGCGAGCGCGTCACCGAAGTGGAACGCTACCTGGTCGAACGGGGCATCGAGGCCGACGTGACCATCGGCGTGGGCGGCGAACGGACCTTGCAGCCTGCCGAAGGCGGCGTCTACAACGTTTCGCTGCAAAGCCTGACCAATGTCGATACGCCCTATGTGCGCTTCGATTTTGGCGTGCCGGAAATGGGCTATAGCGAATATCTGCTGGAGGGGCTTTCCCTGCCCTACATCGTGTTCGGCGCCAATGCCGGCGGAGAGCCGCCGGGCGTGACGGTGGACGCGGCGGGCAATACCCTGGCTTACGGCGCGACGCCGACGGACGGCACATCGCGTGGCGACATCGCCTGGGCGCGACTGGATGGCGTCCAGAACACATCGGGCTACAATCTCGCGCCGGGTTATGCTTTCGATGTGCCCGCCAGCGGTTACGCGGGCATGAGTTTTTCGCTGACGACCTATCCGGGGCTTGCCGAATGGATCAACTATGATTTCGAGGGCTTGCGCGAAAAACTCTACCTGTTGCATCCGGACTGGAAGGCATCCGGGCTGCTCGATGGCGGCGTGCAGGATCTGGACAGGATTTCCCAGGGTCTGACCCGCAAATTCCTTTCTGAAGACCCCGATGTGCATCTTACCGAAACCGAAGGCTTGGCGATGCCCTTCCGGTTCAATGTGGTTGTTTCGGCAACGCCGCTCACCCGTGACGAATTCATCGCCGAGCAGACGGCGCACGCGCAAAGGCTGCGGGCGGCCATCCTGGCGGATATGGAAGCGCCGATCCTGCTTTCCGTCCTGGCCTCCGACGAGACGCAATGGATCGACGGCTGGCTGGGGGCGCTGGAAGCGGCGGGGTTGTTGCGCCCGCAGGATGAAGCGCCGCCGATACGGGAAAACCCGCTCATCATGAGCCTCAACGCGACCCTGGCAAGCGGCGTTCTCCTGAGCAAGGGCGGCGAGAGCTACAGGACGCAGGCGGACATTGCCGCTTTCTTCTCGAAAGTGCAGGAATGGTATGGCGACACGGCAAAATATAGCGGGGATCCCGATGCCGCCCAGGCGGCGATTGATTACTATGAAATCCGCGAGACCGGACATGGCGAGATGGTTGAAGTTCCGGCGCCGGCGATGGCCGACCCGGCGGATTACGATCGGAATGCCGCGCGTGATACGCATTTCATCGACTTCACGATTTTCGCGGGAGGCCGGAGCGAACTGGAGTACCTGCGTCATATCGGCGTGCTGGACAGCGAATTCAAGCCGGTGAGCGCCCAGGCGCTCAATCTGGCGAAATATCTCGAACTGGTGGCCGGAGAGAACGGCGCCGAAGCGGGGGTCGTCAGCATGCGCGGGCCGCAGGCGATCACGGGCGTGGACGGCGACAATTATGTGCCGGGCGATACGGCCTTGCCCTATACGGTTTCCTTCAGTAACGCGGGCAAGACGCCGGTTGGGCAGTTGCGCATCGTTTCCGAGCTCGATTCCGCGCTCGATCCGCGTTCGTTGCGTCTTTCCGATCTCAGGCTTGGCGACATCAATGTGCATCTGCCGGACGACAAGGCGAATTACCAGGGAGATTTCGACTTTACCGCGACGAAGGGGTTCATCCTGCGGGTGAGCGCGGGGGTTGACGCGGAAAACGGCATTGCGACCTGGCTCTTGCAGGCCATTGATCCCGATACGGGCGAAGTGCTGCGCGACGCGATACAGGGTCTTTTGGCGGGCAATGCGGATGTGGAGGCGACCGAGGCGCAAAAGCGCGGGTTTGTGAGCTATACCATCCGGGCTTCCGGTGAAACCCTCTCCGGCACGGAAATCTTTGCTTCGGCGCGGGTCATCATGGATGACGCGCCGCCGATCGACAGCGGCGAGAAGGTTGCGGCCTTCCTGGACGCGGGCGCGCCGGAAACCGCGCTGGCGGTGACGCGTCTTGGCGAGAACGCGGAGGGCGAGCCGGTCTTCGATCTTTCCTGGCGGGCATCCGATAATTTGAGCGGCGTCAGATGCGTGACGCTTTATGTGGCCGAGGATGGCGGCGATTTTGCCATCTGGCAGCGCCAATTGGGGGTGGAAACCACGCAGATGGTCTTTACGGGCGAGGCGGGCAGGCGTTACGAATTCCTGGCGGTGGCGACGGATAACGCGGGCAACCGTGAAGCGGCCTCGGTGATGAATGCCGTCTTGCCGGACGATGGCGCGCGGCAGGCGGCGCTGGAGCGCCTGGGCGTAAACGAGACGCTCGAACAGAGTAAAGAGACGCCCAGCGCCCCGGAAGACCGGAGTTACGCGGACAATCCGCTCTTTGACGAAGCGGCGCGTCTCTTGCCGGGGCATGTGGCGGCGGATCGGGCCAGCGATCTCGAATCCGTGCTCGCGCCCTTCACCCTTTCCGGTTTTGCCGATGGTTTTGCGGCCAGCGCGGGCGACATTGGCGCGCACGCGCTCGTCGAATTGCCCGATGGCGACATCCTGGCGAGCGCGGGGAGTTTGCGAAACGAAGTCTACCGTTATTCCGAAAGGGGCGGCCACAGCGTCATCCCACTCTTTACCCTGGATTCCCCGGTCATCGACATGGCGGTAGACGCGCGCGGCCAGCTTTGGGTACTGACGGGCGCTGAACTGCTGCAAGTCGATCCCGCGAGCGGGGAGGTCATCGAGCGTTACCGGGGGCCGGGCGATGAGCCGCTCACCCACGCGCTGGCGATCCATCCCGGAACCGGCGAGATCTATGTTTCGTCGGGAAATGGCATTGAAATTTTTGTCCCGGACGATCCCGAACCCGAAAAATCCTGGCGACATTTTTCCAACCAGCGCGTCGGCGATCTCGCCTTTGGCCCGGATGGGCGTTTGTGGGGCGTGAAATGGACGGGAAGTGAAATTCCGGGCGCCTTGCAAAATCCGGTGAGTGAAATCGTGAGTTTCCCGATGGAAGGCCGGACGACGGGCCGGGCGGAACTGGAATACCGGATTTCCGGCATCGTCGATAGTCTCGCCTTTGGCCAGGCGGGCACGGGTTTGGAAGGTTTGCTCTTTGCCTCCAGCAACCTGAAACAGCGCCCGGCGACAAGCGGCGCGGAAACGCCGCATGAAGCCGCGGTGTGGATGATCGAACTTGGAAGCCGCCGCGTTTTGCAGGTGGCCTCCGGCGGAACGCGCGGGGAAGCCATACTCGCGACGGCGAGGGGCAGCGTCCTGGTGGGAGAGACGGCGCGCATCGACGAGCTGGCGCTTTCCGTCGCGCCCACGGTCGTGGCGGTGACGACGCCGGACGGGGCGCTTGTGCCCTTGCCGATGAATCGCATCGGGGTGGTGTTCGATCAGGGGATGCGGCTTCTCGACAGGGAAGGCGGCGTCCTGAACCCGGATAATTTTACGCTCACCCGCGTGGGCGAGCAGGGAGAGAGCGTCATCACGCCGAAAGCCGTCGAATGGGACGCGGAAAACCGTACCGCCTGGCTCGACGTGAGCGGCCTGAAAGCCGGGCAATATCAACTGGAGATTCATCAGACAATCGAGAGCGCCCAGGGCCTGTCGCTGGAACAGTCGTACATCAGCGTCTTTACCGCCCTGGACGACCTCACGGACAGGCTCTCCCTGGAATTCACCCATACCCGCGCCAACCGCGCCACGGGCGAGGTGAGCTACGATGTCAGCATCACGAACATCAGCGCGGACGATCTGGCCGGGCCGCTCGTGCTCATTCTCGATCCAGGCCGCTATTTCGATGGCGGCATCGAGGGCGGCGTTTTGGGGAACGGCGACCAGGCCGATCTGTGGCTACTGGATTTGACGGCGGCCATCGATGATTTGGGCGGCAAATTCGCGGCGGGGGTGACGCTTGCGGAGCAGACGGTGAGTGTCGTTCCGTCCAGCCGCTTTGCGCGCCAAGCGGGGCTGTCCGATCTGGTGAAGGCCAATCTGGGGCATGGCATTTACGCCTTTGCCCCGGACAACGCGCCGCCCTGGATTACGTTCGATGAGGCCGCCGCGCTTCCCGGGGCGACGGTGGGGGAAGCGTGGACGGTGGAGCTGGAAGCCGTGGACGAAGGTTCGCGCCTTTACTGGCAACTGGTGGAAGCGCCCGCCGGAATGACCCTTGCCGCCGTGGAAACGGTGGAGGAAGACGCGGAGGGCTACCGCCACAAGGCGAGCCTTTCCTGGACGCCGAACGCCAATGCCGACGCGGTGACGGAAATCCTGATCCGCGTCGAGGATGGCCGGGGCGGGGTGGCGTATCGCCGCCTGGAGATTCCCGTTCTGGGCGGCAACCGCGCGCCCGTCATTGCCGATCCGGCGGGTGGCTGGGGTGAAATCGTCCTGGCGGAAGGAGAGGCGCTCTCTTTGCCGCTGGTCGCGGCGGACGCCGATGGCGACGCCTTGACGCTGACGATCAGGAACCTGCCGCCGGGCGCGGTGTTCGACGCGGCGACGGGGCTGCTGACCTGGACGCCCGGTTACGGCCAGGCGGGCGTTTATGAAAATGTCACGATCGTGGCGAGCGACGGCAAACGAACCGTCCGGCAAAGTTTCAATGTGGTGGTCGAACAGGGCTATCCGCAGCCGATCCTGCTGCCGGTTGCGCCGCAAACCCTGCGCGAGGGCGAAAGGTTTGCCCTGCAACTTGCCGGCAGCGTGCCGGGCGGCTTGACGCAGGCCGACGGCACGACGGTCACGCTGGAATATGTCGCTCCCTGGCTTCCCGCCGGGGCGCGTCTGAACCCCGAAACCGGCTGGCTGGAATGGACGCCGGGTTTCGACGCGCATGGCGGTTTCACGCTGCCGGTGACGCTGGTTGCCGCCTGGACGACGCCGGACGGCGAATCCACCGTGACGCGGGCGAGCCGGGAAATCGAATTCACGGTATTGAACGCCAATGGCGCGCCTGAGTTTTACCCGCTGGAAACCTGGCGCACGCTGGAAGGCCAGCCCCTGCGGATCAGCGTTTTTGCCTTCGACCCGGACAATCCGTATTTCGAGCCCAGAATCCGTCTGCTGGAAGGCGCGTCCGCCTATGATCCCCAGGGGCTGGACGCGGTCGCGCCCAGCGTCGGTTATCGGATCGAGGGTTTGCCGGAAGGCGCGGCGTTCGATGAAGAGACGCTGGAAATCGCCTGGACGCCGGGCTACGCGCAGGCGGGAACATACTATGTCACGGTGACGGCGACCGACGATGGCGACGGCACGGGCGCGCCGCTGGAAAGCCGGGTGGTGATCCCCATTGAAGTCCTCAACGCCAACCGCGCCCCCCAAATCGGCGACATTGCCCATGCGGTGGTGGAGAAGGGCGGTATGCTGGAAATCCCGATCCTCGTCAATGACGTGGAAGGGAACCCTCTGGAATTGACCTTTGCCGGTTTGCCCGCTTTTGCCGCTTTCATCCGCGGCGCGGATCGTCCGGGCGAGATTGCGGGCGTGTTGCGTTTTACGCCTGGCGCGGGGGATCGGGGCGATTACGCGATCAGCGTGATTGCGCGTGACGATGGCGACGGCAACCCGAACCAGGCTTTGACGGAGGTCAGGCAGTTTCTGCTCACGGTGGAAAGCGAAAGCGAGGCGCCGGTCATCGTCGCGCCCCGCCAGGTGGCGGCGGTGGCGGGGGAAGCCTTGTCGGTCGCGCTGTTGGCGACCGATCTGGATCAGGACGCACTCACCTGGACGGTGGAGGGTCTGCCCGCCGGGGCGGTATTGACGCCCGCCGTTCAATATGGCCGGGCGACGCTTTCCTGGACGCCGGGCGCTGTGGACGTGGGGGTCTACGATCTGGTGGTGTCGGTCGCCGACCGGGGTTTGCCGCCACAGGACGCCGGGTACGAGAATCCGCAAAATCCCGTGCCCAACGTGACGCAACAGGTGTTGCGGGTCATCGTGCGGGAAGCGAACGCCGCGCCGCGCCTCCTGGGACTGGAGGCGGATGGCCGGGAAGTTGCCGACAGCATCGATCCGGCGACGCCGATCGCGCTGCAAGCAAGTGAAGGCGTGCCCTTTGCGCTCACCCTGTACGCCCAGGACGCGGACGTCGACCATTTGAGCTGGAAGGCGGAGGGTCTGCCCGCCGGGATGACGCTCACCCCCACGGCCAGGGGAGACCGGCTCCATCTTTCCTGGCTGCCGGGTCATTTCGAGGCGGAGGGCGGCAATGGCGGAACGCCGGGATTGCGGCGGATCACGGTGACGGCCAGCGACGGCGCGGCGAGTTTTACGCGCGTCCTGGAAATTGCCGTGGCGAATGTGAATCGAGCGCCGGTGCTCCTGCCCCTGCCGTTGCAACTGGGCTATGAGGGCGAGACGATAGGGTTCGGTCTCAAGGCGGCGGACGCGGATCAGGACGCGATTCGTTATACGCTGGCGCATGACGAAAAGACGCCGGAAGGGGTATTCTTTGATGAGGCAAGCGGTTATTTCGAATGGACGCCGGGCAGGGCGGCGGTGGATAACGCCCTGGAAGACAGCCATGTCTATGCCTTCACCTTCCGGGCGAGCGACGGGAAGGACGCGAGCGAACAAAAGGTAGAGTTGCGGCTCTTTGACGTGAACCGCGCGCCCACGATTGAAGTGGGGAATCATGCGGTTCTCCTGGGCGATACGATCGCGCTTGCCGTGGGATCGGGCATCCGCGTCTCGGACCCGGACGGCGCGGCGCAGACGGAAAGCCTGACGGTGAGTTTCCAGAATCTTCCGGAAGGGGCCATTTACGATGCGGCCAGTCAAAGGCTGGTCTGGAGTCCTGGGCCTGGGCAGTTGGGGGATCACGCGGTGACGGCGGTGGTCTCCGATGGCCGGGCGAGCGTGACG
>JAIRMN010000079.1 GCA_031258715.1 Zoogloeaceae bacterium | reverse complement strand
AGGGAAACAGGACAGAAGCATTACGGATTCCGTGCCAGGAATGCCCAAATCTTGACTCAAACGGGTCAATTTGTCCTGCATCGTGAAATCAATCTGCCGGGTAACTTCAAGTCCGACAGGCTGCTAGGGCGCGCGGCTGTTTGAATCGCGCCGCCTTCCCGTGCGAGCAAAAAAAAGTTCAGGACTTCTTTTGACCGAGCAATTCGTCGAAGGCGGCCAGGGCTTCAGTTGCCCACATGGCGGAAGGGCCACCGCCCATGAGGATGGCCACGCTCAGGGTTTCCTCGATTTTGGCGCGGGTCGCGCCCAGACGGACGAGCGCCTAGACGTGAAAGACGACGCAGCCTTCGCAACGCGCCGCCACGCCAATGGCCAGCGCGATCAATTCCTTCGTTTTTTCGGAAAGCGCGCCATCGGCCAGCGCGGCAGCATGCATTCCGTGAAATCCCTTCATCACGCCAAGGAGGACATCCGACAACCCTTTCAGTCGAGACCCGATCCTCCGGATGGATTCCTGATATTACGCCATGAAAAATCCCTCTCAGACTTTGACGGCCTTTTCCAGCAGGCGGGTGACGCGCCAGGTCTTGGTGCGGGAAACTGGACGAGTTTCCTCGATTTCCACTTTGTCGCCTTCGCGCATTTCGTTCTCTTCGTCATGAGCATGGTATTTCCTAGAGCGGGTGATGATCTTCCCGTAGATCGGGTGCTTGACCCGACGTTCGACCAGCACGGTCACGGTCTTTTCCATCTTGTCGCTCACGACGCGGCCGATCAGTGTTCGCTTGCCGCTGTTTGTGGATGCTGTGTTTTCGCTCATTGTTGCGCTGCCTTTTCTCGAATGAGGGTACGTACCCGCGCGATATCGCGGCGCACCTTGCCAATCTGGCTAGTATTGGAAAGCTGCTGCGTGGCGTGTTGCATCCGCAGGCCGAACTGCGCCTTCAGGAGCGCCAGAAGCTCGCCCTGCAATTCATCCTTGCTCTTTTCTCTCAATTCAACTGTTTTCATATTTACACCACATGCCGTGTTACAAACGTGGTCGCCAGCGGCAGCTTGGCCGCCGCCAGACTGAACGCCTCGCGCGCCAGCGTTTCGCTCACGCCGTCCATTTCATAGAGCACCTTGCCCGGCTGGATTTCCGCCACCCAGTATTCCGGATTCCCCTTGCCGTTACCCATGCGGACTTCGGCGGGTTTCTTGGAAATGGGCTTGTCCGGGAAAATGCGGATCCAGATGCGGCCACCGCGCTTGATGTGCCGCGTCATGGCGCGACGCGCGGCCTCGATCTGGCGCGCCGTCAGACGACCGCGTTCCGTGGCCTTCAAGCCCCATTCCCCAAAGGAAACCTTTGCACCACGCGTGGCAAGACCCACGTTGCGGCCTTTCTGCTCCTTGCGGTATTTACGACGATTGGGTTGCAGCATTTCAAGTACCTGCCTTTCTTACACGCTTGCCGGGCGTTCGGGTTTCGCCGCCTGGCTTTTTGTCCGCGCGCGCGGCGCGCGGCGGTTTGTCGCCTTCCAGCACCTGTTCGCCGCTGCGCGGACGGCGCGGACGACGTTCTTCCGGGTTGCCGCCCGGCGCTTCGGCGACTTCGGCCTGTTCGCCGCCACGCGCCTGCATCTCGCCCCGATAGACCCACACCTTGATACCGATCGCGCCATAGGTGGTCTCAGCGGTGGAAGCGCCGTAATCGATGTCCGCGCGCAGGGTATGCAGCGGTACGCGGCCTTCGCGGTACCACTCGGTACGCGCGATTTCCGCGCCGTTCAACCGGCCAGAACTCATGATCTTGATGCCCTGCGCGCCTAGGCGCATGGCGTTCTGCATGGCGCGTTTCATGGCGCGGCGGAACATGATGCGCTTTTCCAGTTGCTGTGCGATGGAATCGGCGATCAGTTGCGCGTGGGTTTCCGGCTTCCGAATTTCCTCGATGGAAACATGGACCGGCACGCCCATGATGCGATTCAGGTCTTTCTTCAACACCTCGATGTCGCCGCCCTTCCTGCCGATCACCACGCCCGGACGGGCGGAAAATACAGTGATGCGCGCGTTCTTGGCCGGACGCTCGATAAGGACGCGGCCAATGGAAGCGTGTTTCAGCTTCTTGTTCAGGTATTCCCGAACCATGACGTCCTGCGCCAACATGCTGGGGAAATCCTTGCTGTTGGCGAACCAACGGGAATCCCAGTCCCGCGTGACGCAAAGGCGAAAGCCTGTCGGATGAATTTTTTGTCCCATGTCGGCTCCTTAATTTCCGACAGTCACATAAATATGGCAGGTCGGCTTGGATATCCGGTTGCCACGACCCTTGGCGCGCGCGGAAAACCGCTTCAGCACCGCGCCTTTTTCCACATGAATGGCCTTGACCTTCAGTTCGTCGATGTCGGCACCGTCATTGTGCTCGGCGTTCGCCACGGCGGATTCCAGCGCCTTCTTTACGATGCCCGCACCTTTTTGCGGCGAGAAGGTCAAAATGTTGAGCGCGCTGCCTATCGGCTTGCCGCGCACCAGATCGGCAATCAGGCGGCCTTTCTGGGCGGAGAGGCGCACACCGCGCAAGTTTGCAATCGTTTCCATGTGGCTTCCTTATTTCTTCGCTTTCTTGCCGCCCGTGTGCCCCTTGAAGGTACGGGTCAGGGAAAATTCGCCCAGCTTGTGACCGACCATGTTTTCCGTCACATAGACGGGGATGTGCTGCTTGCCGTTATGGACGGCAACGGTCAGGCCGACGAAATCCGGCAGAATGGTGGAGCGGCGCGACCAGGTTTTGATAGGCCGCTTGTCCTTGCCGCTGCGCGCGGCATCGACCTTCCTCAGCAGGTGGGCATCGACGAACGGGCCCTTTTTAACGGAACGTCCCATATTCTCTTACCCCTTAACGTTTGTGACGACGTTGCACGATCATGTTGTCCGTGCGTTTGTTGTTACGGGTGCGATAGCCTTTGGTCGGCTGCCCCCAGGGATTGACCGGTACGCGGCCTTCGCCGGTCTTGCCTTCGCCGCCGCCATGCGGATGGTCGATGGGATTCATCACCACGCCCCGCACCGTCGGACGAATGCCACGCCAACGATTGGCTCCGGCCTTGCCGATTTTCCTCAGGCTGTTCTCTTCGTTGCCCACTTCGCCAATGGTGGCGCGGCATTCGATATGCACCCGGCGAATTTCACCGGAACGCAGGCGCAACTGGGCATAAACGCCCTCGCGCGCCAGAAGCTGCACGGAAGAACCCGCAGAGCGCGCCATCTGCGCGCCCTTGCCCGGCAACATCTCCACGCAATGCAGGGTCGCGCCCACGGGGATGTTGCGGATCGGCAGGGCGTTGCCCGGCTTGATCGGCGCTTCCGCGCCGCTCAACAACTGCTGCCCGGCTTCCATGCCCTTAGCGGCGATGATGTAACGACGCTCGCCATCGGCATAACAAAGCAGTGCGATATGCGCCGAACGGTTGGGATCGTACTCGATGCGCTCGATCCGGGCGGGAATGCCGTCCTTGTTGCGCTTGAAGTCGATCACGCGATAATGCTGCTTGTGGCCGCCGCCCTGGTGACGCACGGTGATGCGGCCATCGTTGTTGCGCCCGGCCTTGACGGACTGTTTTTCCAGGAGCGGAGCAAAGGGCTTGCCCTTGTGCAGGCGCTCATGGACCACCTTGACGACGCCGCGGCGACCGGGCGAAGTCGGCTTGACTTTGACGAGGGCCATTTAAGCATTCCCCCCTTCCACGAAATTGATTTCCTGGCCGGCTTTCAGCGAAACAAACGCTTTTTTCCAACCCTTCCTGACGCCCTTGGCCTGGCGAAAACGCTTGACCTTGCCCTTGACGTTCAAGACCTGCACGGATTCCACCTCGACCTTGAACAGCAGTTCGACCGCCGCCTTGATTTCCGGCTTGACCGCGTCAGCGGCAACGCAGAACACGACCTGGTTGCGCTTGTCGGCAACCCAGGTGGCCTTTTCGGAGACTTGCGGCGCCAGGAGCACCTGCATCAGACGTTCCGGGTTCATACCCACATCTCCTCGAATTTGGCGATGGCGTCCTTCGTCGCCAACACGCGTGGAAAACGCGCCAGGGAAACCGGATCGGTCTCCTGCGCTTCCAGCACCAGCACTTCCGGCAGATTGCGCGAAGAGAGGTACAGGTTTTCGTTTTCATACAACTGATGCTGATCGGTGACAACCAACAGACGCTCCGGAAGCCCCATGCCTTTCAGCGCCTGCACGAACAGCCGGGTCTTCGGCGCGTCGAAGACGAGCGCGTCGACCACCACCAGACGATCCTGGCGCACCAGATTGGAAAGGATGGACGCAACACCGGCACGGAACATCTTCTTGTTCACCTTCTGGGTAAAGTTTTCCGCCGGAGAATTCGGAAAAGCGCGCCCGCCGCCGCGCCAGATAGGGCTGGAGGAAGAACCCGCGCGGGCGCGGCCCGTACCTTTTTGCTTCCACGGTTTGTGCGTGGTGTGCCTGACTTCGGCGCGCGTCTTTTGCTGGCGATTGCCCAGCCGGGCGTTAGCCTGGTAGGCGACGATGACCTGATGAACCAGCGCCTCGTTGTAATCGCGCCCGAAAAGGGCGTCAGAGACCTGCAACGGTTCAGCGGCCTGGCCTTGTTGATTGATGACTTTCAGTTCCATGTCGGCTCCTCAGACTTTCACGGCGGGACGCACGATGACGTCGCTGCCCTTGGAACCGGGAACCGCGCCCTTGATCAATAGAAGCTGGCGCTCGACGTCGACGCGCACCACGGTCAGGCTCTGCTGTGTCGCGGTGGCCGCGCCCATGTGACCGGCCATGCGTTTCCCCGGAAACACGCGACCCGGATCCTGCGCCATGCCGATGGAGCCGGGCGCGCTATGGGAGACGGAATTGCCGTGAGAAGCGCGATTTGAACTGAAGTTATGACGCTTGATGCCACCCTGGAAGCCCTTGCCGATGGAAACCCCGGCAACGTCGACCTTCTGGCCTTCCGAAAAAATCGTGACCGCGACCGGTTCGCCCGGCTTCATGCCTTCCAGCGACTCCGGATCGACGCGAAATTCCTTCAGGACATGCCCGGCTTCCACGCCCGCCCTGGCCACATGCCCCGCCAAGGACTTGATGACGCGAGAGGCGCGGCGCGTGCCGAAGGCCACCTGGACGGCTGCGTAGCCGTCGACCTCCGGCGTTTTGACTTGGGTCACGCGATTGTTGGACACATCCAGCACCGTGACGGGAATGGACGCGCCATCCTCGGCAAAGATGCGAGTCATGCCCACCTTGCGACCGACAAGGCCTAGACTCATGTTTATTCTCCTCATCGCCCGCTGCGATTGGCGGACAGATGGACAAACGAAACGGGCAGCGCAAAGAGGCCACCCCCGAAAAGCTATATATTATAACCGCAGCTTTCCAGGAAACGCAAGACGTTTAGACGTATCGGGAGACAGGCCTAAGAACCTGTTTTAGAAATTGGCACAAGAAGCGCCTTGACAAGACATGATGGATGATCGACCTGGAGAACACAATGTATCCAAGCGATCTGACGGAAGCCCAATGGAAGATGTTGGCG